>JBLHGU010000093.1:0-19567 GCA_047615875.1 Parasphingorhabdus sp. | reverse complement strand
CAACGAGCGTTTAGCTATCGCGGTGATGGTGATGGTGTATTCGTTTGTCAGTGGAATTGTTGCAGTTCCATACAACTACATTGTTGCTCGGGCTGTTCCTTCTGGACTTCGAAGCAGGTTATTGGCAACACGATTCTTCGGTGGGGGAGTGCTCGCGCTTGGTGTGGTAGGCATTGCTGATAATTTAGTTAGTTCATTCCCGTTTCCACAATCTTACGCAGCGATAATTGCACTCGCCTCTATCTTAATGTTTGTCTCATCTATGGTTTTTACCACCGTGGGTGAATCAAAGGTGAGGGAAGATAAAGAAAACAAATCATCATTCATCCAGTATTTGAAAGAAGGGATCAATGTCTTTCACGATGATCGTCGGTTTAGGCTGTACGTGTATGCACAATGGTGCAGCGGAGCCGTATTGATGGCCATGCCATTCTATGTTGTGCAAGCCAGTGTGAGTGGCTTTCAACTGGAACGAGTAGCACTCTTATTGGGCGGCCAGACATTAGGCGCTCTATCCTCTAATATATTATGGGGTTGGTGGGGAGACAAGCTTGGTAAAGGTAATTTGATGCGTGTTGTTGCCCTCGGGCGGGTGCTTCCGCCGATTGCCATTATTGTGCTCGCGACAAGCGAAAGTCTGGATAAGGAGATGACACTGTTTGCCTACATCACGATATTTTTTGTTCTCGGTGCTCTAGCCAACGGTTTAACGATCGCGGCCATTGGTTTTCTAATGGAGATTTCTCCAGACCATTTACGCCCAGCCTATAGTGGTTATTTTAATGCCATGACCGCACCGGCATTTTTGCTGCCACTACTCGCTGGAATTCTCATTACGTACACTGGGTTATTAGCAGTATTCGTGATATCGATGATTGCAGCATCGCTGCAGTTTTACTTCATGCTCTTAGTTGGTAGAAATGGATATGAAAAACAACCTCACAATAACGATTAAGCAGTCTTCTAAAGGTGATCATTAATGTTTGAATTGGAAGTATTGTTATCAGAGATCTCCGGACTAACGCCTGCTTCGCTAGGCATCATTGTGTTGGCAGGGTTGATTATCGGAATATCTCCAAGCTCCTTTCCTCTGCTGTCTGTAGCAACGGGTTTCGTAGCGGGACAGCAAAACGAAGGGGAGGGCGGTCTCCGTAAACAAGGATTTATACTCTCACTAGGATTTGTATTTGGTATCGCCGTGGTCGATGCAGCCCTGGGAGCAATATTTGGTTCAGTAGGATTTTTGGTGCTAAGAGTCCTAAATCAATATATGAGCTATGCGTACGCGTTGATAACGCTGTTGCTGGTATTTTTGGGTTTAGTATTACTGCGCGTTGTGCGAGTACGTGTGCGATTGTTACACCCATCTAAACGACCTGCAAAAAACTTCATGTCCGCTTTTGTGCTTGGAGTGCCATTTGGCCTGTCTACTTGTCCTGCTTGCACGCCTTTGTTGTTACCTGTGTTAGCTGTTGCTGCAAGTAGTGGTGACCCCGTTCTTGGCGGCATATTGTTATTTACATTTGGTCTTTCCCGAGGGGTGCCTATTTTGTTAGTAGGTACCCTGACAGGGGCGATTAAACAGACAGAAAAATACTACTCGTGGATTTCTACTATCGAGCGAATAGGCGGTATTTTTCTTTTGTTAGCAGCACCCTATTTTGCATACCAGGCGGCTGCCTATGCTGGCTGGGTAGTTCCAATTCAGAGTTTGAAATAGTAACCCGCATAACAAGAGAGCTGGAAATCACCCTCAAGGGTGGTTTTCTTCTTCCACTTCTTTACCTCGCCGCTGTGTGTGGGGAAGTGAAACAGTAGCAGGATAGGAAATCTAGTTCCGTGAAGTAATAACCAAATCTCAGTGCAAAAAAACACCACCCGTATACCAGGTGGCGTTAATAGAACTAATTACACTTGTCCGCGCTCAGCCAGACTCACATGCTCGTTACCCGCAACAATCAGGTGATCCAGTAACCGGATCTCTACAAGCTCCAAAGCATCTTTGAGACGCCCGGTAATGCGAAGATCTGCCTGGCTGGGTGTGGTCACCCCAGAAGGGTGGTTGTGACCAATAATTGCAGCGCCGGCATTTAGCGCAAGACCTCGTTTAACCACTTCCCGTGGGTACACAGAAGATCCATTGATCGAGCCGGTAAAGAGAACTTCAAAGCAGATTAACCGGTGACGGTTATCCAGCCAGGCAACAGCAAATTCTTCATGCTCTTTCAGGCCAAGCTTTGTCTTGAACAATTGTGCTGCTTCCTTTGGCTCTTCCAGAGCCTCACCAGCAATCACCGATTCTTCGAGGATCTGTGGCCAGGTCTACGATCTCAGTAGCTGATATGGGCTGTGTGATGTGGTAGGAACCGGCTTCGTCTTTTACCCAGAATGGATCAGACATTGTGTGTATCTCCACGTCCGTTCGCCGGACGCAATGCGCCCAGGTATAGGGATGATGGAAAACTGAGATAACAATGCCATAAGGGGAACTTTACAATTGCGAACGGCAGCACCATACTCATTACGGTCATTGCCAACCACAAAGGTAATGCTTTATGGACACTATATCAAGGATTAGAAAACCCGCAATAATCAACGGTTTATGAGGGCTGAATTTAGGTACCCTTTTTGGACACCTGTTTAATGATATTTTCAGATGTCACCTGTTACTCGAAACGGCCATATAAACATCTCTACCGAATACGGTCGACCAACTCATGAAGACATCAAAAACAATCTTGAACTTCCTACGACCTCCGAACGAGATTAACAAATCCAGTCCGGAGGTCGAGTGTCGAATAGTGGTTTAGTTACCTGTGTAATTGGCTGCCAAATACTCACCACTCAGGGATAGGAAGACATAGAGGGTTTGTTTGGCCTCGTCTGTTACCTGGGGGTTTTTAATGACCGCCACCCACTCTTTGTTACCGCTAAACTCCTTTTCTTCAATTGCTACGATTACTATATTTTCCCAACTTTTTTCGAGAGTGCCTTGATTGACAAAACTCGCAACGATCTGAGTTGCGATCTCGCCGGCCTTGTCTCGATCAACTGGGGAGTGTGAGTGTCCACTACCTGCCAATGCAGAACTGGACCAAAGACCAACTAGAATGATTACTACAAATTTAAACATACGCATGATTTAGACTCCTCGTCTTTAGAAAAAACTGTCGTGTATTTTTGCCGGTTCTGACACTTCGGTGTCTGTCTTCGGCGTTGGATTATTGCCCTGATCCATTCGTTGATAGTCGCCCTGCACAGTTAGGGTGATAGTAACTTCACTCCGTGTTGAATTCTTCCAATACCAGCCATGTGTTCCCTCGAAAGGTGCCGAAAGGTGCCCCGAAGACTCACTGTTAGAATTGGACAGGTAACTCTTAAACCCTCCCGTAGTATCACCAGCGGGTTCCCCATGAAAATCAAAAAAGAGTGATTCTCCATCGGTTTTCCAGGTGTAGTTGAGCGGTGCGCCTTCCGATAAATACAGCTTGTATTCTTTCTCGCCACGCGCGGGCAGCACAATAGAGATGGTTTCTGTCGAGCTAGAGAGATTTAGCGCGGCATTTCCAGCCGAAACAACATTAACGCTTTGGTTGCTAGGTTGGGTGCCGCCTAACTCTTCCGCGTTTGCCACATGTTCGTAGCCGTGCATCTGCATCAAAAACAGGAACACACCGCCTAGAATTAGTGTGTAGTTAGCGATGACACTAAATGTTGTAAAACTCTTGCGATTTCTCCATGCGGCGATGAGCACCAACATCAGGGCTAATGCACTGATTTGGCCTAATTCCACACCAATATTAAACGATATAATATTCGCCAAAAGATCGTCTTCGCTTAGTGGTAGCTGTTGGAGTCGCGTGGATAAGCCAAAGCCGTGAATAAGACCCAAACTCACGATCATGAGCATCATGTTTGGTGGTGGAATATTCAGATATTTTCTGAACCCGTCCAGGTTGGCAAATGCGATATAGCAGACGCTCAGAGCAATCACTGCATCTATCAGAAAGTAATTCAGCTGAACGCCATTAAATGTGGCGAAGATCAACGTCACACTATGTCCCAACGTGAAGGCCGTTACATACTTAGCGATATCTCGAAAGCTCGTGAGAAAAAAGATGATGCCAAACACGAAAGCGAGATGGTCGTAGCCAGATAACATGTGTGTTGCCCCAAGCCACAGGTAGCGCAGGTTTCCACCGGCAATAACCGCCTGTTTCTCCTCCTCGGACATGCCATGAGCCATAGCAAATTCGGGTGGCAGTATTATCAGAAGGGCACCTATTACGAGTGCCCAGTAGATTTTTATTGCGTGCATAGATATATATTCCTAGAGAATGATAATTTCTTGTTCATGATTTAGATATGTCCACTCGCATAGATCGAAGTCACCCAATTTATTGAGTGTTCTGTTGCGAGTTCAGGTAAAAATATGATGAGTTCCACTCATCCTATAGGGGAGGGAAACTAGGGACTGAAAGCCCGGCAAGCCGAACCCATTGGGTTAGCGAGGTGGTGCTCGAAGGGGGGGGAGAATAAAATAGCGTAGCCGAGCTAACGGCAGAAGCGTATTGGGTGGTATTTTTAGAAAACGATCGATGTGTCCGAACTGGAACAACCACACCGAAACTAGAAACAGAAGGACCAGTGACGCCGATAATTTCTGTATCAATCCATTAGATGACGCAGCATCCTCTGTGAACAGGTCGTGACCCACTAAGCTATGAGAAACATCAATTGAGAGGTGTGACGAAAAACTGTGAAAGTGATCGTCGTTAAGCGATGCAATGGACTCTTGCTGAAAAAGCGATGGATGAGAATGCTCGACGCTGTGAGCATGAATCCGGATGCCGCTGGCAAATGCCACACACAGGGAGACCAATAGTATCCAGGTTATCGTTTTAGAAAATGTTGTATCGCGCAGCATAGCGCGGAAGTGTACCCAACGAGGTAAGAATGAGCAATGGAATCTAAACAGTCGGTAACCAGTGCAGAGTAACTGTGGTCGACTGCTGGATTGAAAATAGATCCAAAATCAGTTTTCACCTGGCCTGTTGGTGGTAGAAGAATAAAAGCAACTAATGACTAGGCCACTCAGGGTGGTGCAGATCGATGACATAGGTGTGTTTATGTTTCAGGGGAGCATGGGTATGTGGATGGCGATGTGGTTCCAACCCCTCCCATCCTTCGTGTGAGTGTTGATGGTGCTCATCATGCGTATGGAAATGCTCATGCTCTATCGGTTGATGCATGTGCTCGACCTCACTGAGGTCATGTGTCGGCCATAGTACCGCAGCAACAACTGTTGTAATTAGGGTAATAAGGGCAAGCACCGTAAAAACTGTGGCTCGGCTGAATGTAGCCCCCATCCATCCGGCCAGTGGGTGCGCGAGCAACCAGCAGGCATGTGACAAGGCAAACTGCGCAGCAAAAATTGTAGGCCTATCACCTTCGTTGGATGATTTTTTCAGTAGTCTTCCCGCTGGAGTCTGGATTAGTGACGATCCTGCACCGAGGACAAACCATATTGGCAACAGACCAAATAAACTGGGCATAGTCACTCCAAACAAAAGCCCGAGGCCAAGAAATACACCACCGGCAAGCATGAATGGACGGTCTGGATGACGCTTAAGAAAACGTGGCAGTAGCAACGCTACAACCATCGACCCCGATCCTGTTGCGGCAAACGCAATCGCAGTATCACTTTCTGTGCCCCCGAGATAGTCGCGGACATAGACCACCGTATTTACAATGACCATCGCACCGGCAGTCGATACGGCAAGCTAAAGGGCTAGTAGTCCGCGTAGTCTAGGGGTTTTGATATAAGATCGGATACCGAAGGTTATGTTGCTCCATATCCCGTGCTCACGCTCATGGGGTTTTGGCGAAGGTAGGCGCACAGAAAATACCAACAAAGCCGAAATGATAAACGTCAACGCATTCACAGCGAAGAGTGCGTCATAGCTCAGTAGGATGAGTGCAGCGGCCGCAAGGATTGGACTTAATAGATTCTCAAGATCATAGGCTAAACGAGACTACGATAGAGCACGGGTATATTGTGCCTCGTCAGGTAGAACATCCGGTATTGTTGCCTGAAACGTTGGGGTAAAACCTGCTGAACAGGCATTTAGAACGAAGATCAGGGCATAGATCTGCCAAATTTCAGTGACGAAAGGCAGGCAGAGAATAAACCCCGCGCGTGCAACATCAAGCACGATGAGAAGTCGTCTGCGAGGGAGGCGATGGGCAAACCCACCCACAATGGGCGCGATACCAACGTAAGCCACCATCTTTAGTGCGAGAGCTGTACCCAGAACTATGCCGGCGTCACTACCGGCCAGATCGTAGGCTAGAAGCGCTAGTGCAATTGTTGAAAGTCCAGTTCCAGCTAACGCTATCATCTGAGCTGTGAATAATCTACGATATGTACGGTCTGCGAGTGGCGACTTCACAATTTGTAGATTACCGGCTTTTCAGGACTTTTGCAGTCGTATTCACCTACTACACATTGCCTACCGACCATGACACTCGATTACTAAGTGTCATTTCGCGCCGAGCAAAGCTCGTCGCATCTTGCGGGGTGAAAGTCCCAGCCGGGTAAGGGTAACTATCCTTCAACTTCTTCCATTCAATAGTGGTGAGATAGGTTTCTGCCCACTCATTGAGCATCTTGTATTTCTTCCCAAAGGTGGTGACATCGAGGGCTTTTCACGCGGTGGTGATCTGCTTTGTATTCCGGCTAATCGTGAGATCCCGATCATTAAGCTTGTGCGAGATCCAACGAAAGGCGATATCGCTATCCTTTGCAGTAAGGGTGTATTTTGGCCTGGCCATGTAAAAAACCTCTGTTTGTGACAACGTCACACTAATTAAATGAAATACCCATGACAACCAGGTTACAAAGGGTTTATCAGGAAAATCGTTTGGAACCGTTTAAAAAAACAAACTATAGCAGTGCCAGGATTGGGGTGGCTACAGGAAACGGAAAGGTTTTGAAACCCATCTCAAAACTGAAACAGAATAGTATTCACTCCTAATTATGTATTCTTATCTGCTCTAGTATGCCGGAGGTATCAAAAGCGGGAATAGCTTATTGATATTTGTCATTCGGATCAAAAAGAGAAGTCAAGATCGGACAACTATCAGCACTTCCATCAGAACCATCGCAGTAAAAAGATATATCTACCAACTTCTTCTTAATTTTTTGTAGGTCACGATTTTTTTTCGCCACATTGGAAATGTGTACTTCCGTCAGTTTTTTCACATCGGCGCGAGTTCGTTTATTTTTATGATCGGATAATTCGAGAAGTTCACGAATTTGTTCAGGTGGAAATCCGAGCGCTTTTGCATGTTGAATAAAATTAAGTTGGTTCAAATGCTCTTCGTTATAAACCCGATACCCAGAAGACGTCCGCGAAGGCGTTGATAAGAGTCCGACTCTTTCGTAGTACCGAACGGTTTCAATGTTACAACCAGTAGCCCTGGCCAACTTTCCTCGCGTCATCATAGTTTAGTTCCTGTTTCGCTCCATCCAGGCATTGTAAATATCGTCGGGCCAAAGCGATGACAGCCAAACGATAATTGCAAACGTATCATCTTGAGAAAGTTTACCGCGCCAAGGTGGCATGCTGCCACCAATCTCGATTGTTCCGTTTTGAATAGTCTGCGCCAGACCTCGGATTGGGTGATGCCAAGTGTGGGCAGTCCCATTTAGCGGCGGCGCGGGAAGTTTTCCGTCTGATCCAGGTGTTTGCCAGTCTTTCACGTTACCTTGCGCGTTACCCCCGTGGCAGACGGCGCAGTTCTGTCTAAATAAACTCTGACCTTGCTGAAGAATTACGGGATCGGTAACTCGGTCAGATTGTGCATAGGATGATTGTATTAACCCACCAGATGAAAGCCACATCAATGCTAACAAGGATAAATTGATCCATCCAAATTTTAAATACATTATTAAGTAGTGCAACAGGATTTCCCCCATTTCTGCAGTCGCCAGTAGTTGTATGGCCACGGCGCAACAAACCCTGCAGCAAGCATAATGGGAATAACCCACCAAGTTAACAATGCGCCACCGGTTAAATACCAATCCGTTATATTCATTGCCGCCTCCATACCGATCATAGAAATCATGCTCATTCCCATGGCTGTTTTAAATGATTCGGCTAAGTCCATACCCTGTTTTCGTAAGATATAAGTCTCTAATGCGATACTGGTCAATAAGCCATTTACGATGGCCAAGGACATAATCGCGAGAGTTGGCCAGGGTATCTGGTTAAATTGAAAAAAAGCGATTGTGCCAAAATCCCCAATTGAACAGCCGACCAGGCACCAGAACGTATTCTTGGCACTCAGTTTCCAGTTCTTCAGGCTACGCCAAAATGTAAAACTTCGATTGGTGTTGGTTAGTATTTCCATAAAATATTAATCATGTTGTTGAATTCCTCCTCATCATAATTCCTGTACTAGGTACAAGGTCAAGATGGTCGATTGCTGCCATCTAATTAATCTCTGCTACGGAAGAATTGCTATTTGTGTACTCGAAAATTTCATCATAACGAACCCTTGAGTTCTGGTATGACTGATAATAAGTAAACATCTCCCGAATTGCTGGAGCCAGATCTTTATAAGATGCGAGTGACGCCACCAAAGCGCCAATAGACAGTTTTCCTTCGATCACCAGATAGCCACCGATCGTATAGAAAAAGAACGGGGACGATGTTGCTATTGCCGGAATCTTTTGACCCTCTCTTCCTGTGAAAAATGTATAGCCTTAGCCGACGAATGAGCCGTTCTGATAACTTCCCTTTATAGTAGTTTAGGAAAAATTTTAGACCACCATTGACTATTAGAACGAGCAAATACAACGTGCATAAAATCAATAACAGGTTTATTTGATTGCTATTGGTGTGATTCGTTAAGGTACCTATACTTTCAGCGCTCAATGCGTTGTTAATGATTTGTTTTGGCAACTCTAATCCAGCATAGGTTACCGGTAGAGTTAACAAGGCACCTGCTCCTAAAATAGCCTGAGTTCTTAAAGAATATTTAGTAATAAAGCCCAGGACATTACGTGGCAGAGATCCAATTTCTTTCTCATCGATTGATAAAGATGCTTGCTTTTGAATTAAGTAGGCTCTTAGGGTTCGTATTAGTGACCCAATAACCAAAATGCCGAGCACCACTGGCGTCATCACAAGAACTAAGTGAACCACCAGATGAAGCCAGAGATGCTCATGATCAAAGTATTGAATTGCTGAAGAATCCATGTAGTGATGAATCGAATTAATGAACATTTGCACTAGAATAATTCCGTCAGCTTTACAGGGGCCGGTGGTACCAACCCCTGTTAGTTTTTATTATTAACTCTTTACTACAATCGATCCTTTCATCCCCGCTTCGTAGTGCCCAGGGATGAGGCAAGCGAATGCAAAAGTACCGGATTCTGAGAACTTCCAAAGTATCTGACCGGTTTTGCCAGGAGCGACATGGAGCATGTAAGGCTCCTCGTGTTCCATACCCGGAAACTTCTTCATCATTTCTGCGTGTTCGTCCAGAGAGCCCGGAGTGCCCAGCACAAATTCATGCATGATTGCACCGTTGTTGGTGTGTTTGAATAAAACGATATCGCCTTTTTCTACCGAAATAGCGTTCGGGCTAAACATCATGGTGTCTGCCATGCGTATTTCTACCGTCTTATTCGGTTTCATATCCGGGTGGTACATCCCGAATTCACTTTCAGTTGGATCAAATTTCTCTAGTTCACCATGTGAGTGCGAATGGGTTCCACTAGCAAAAACTTGAGTCGAAACAGCGCCGATACCAAGAATCATTGTCAAGGCTACTGCTAGGTTTTTGATTGTCTTCATGTATATATTCTCTTTGGTTAGTTGTTTAAGATTTGTATTCGTAAGCCACGGTGCCTGGTGGGTGTTGATACCAACCTGGATCACTGTAGTCACCTGGTGCCTGATTCTCACGAATCTTTAGCACCGTAAACATGCCACCCATTTCTATGGGCCCAAACGGGCCCGTACCTGTCATCATGGGCAAGGTGTTATCAGGTAGAGGCATAACCATTTCACCCATATCTGCCATACCTCGTTCACCCATCATCATGTAACCGGGTAAAAGCTTACGCAGGCTGTCCTGCACTACGCGCTGATCGACGCCAATCATATTGGGTACGTTATGTCCCATGGCATTCATGGTGTGATGGGATTTATGACAATGCATAGCCCAGTCTCCGGGTGCATCTGCGTCAAATTCAATGGCGCGCATCTGGCCTATAGCAACATCTGATGTGACCTCTGGCCATCTGGCTTCAGGTCGCACCCAACCACCATCGGTGCCAGATACCTCGAACTTTAGTCCATGAACATGAATCGGGTGATTTGTCATGGTGAGATTTCCCATCCGCACCCGCACACGCTCCCCAAGCCCACAAACAAGGTGGTCAATACCAGGAAAAACCCGGCTGTTCCACGCCCACAGATTGAAGTCCAGCATGGTGTTAATTCGCGGACTCATAGTGCCGGGTTCTATGTCATAGCCAGCCATTAAAAAGCAAAAGTCACGGTCAACTTTCATAAAGTTAATATCTTTAGGATGTACGACCAGAAACCCCATCATGCCCATTGCCATTTGTACCATCTCGTCTGCGTGAGGGTGATACATAAAGGTTCCGGAGTGATTAACCTGGAACTCGTATACGTAGGTCTTTCCTGCAGGAATATGCGGCTGTGAGAGCCCACCGACGCCATCCATACCACTTGGCAGCAATATGCCGTGCCAGTGAACGGTGGTGTGCTCCGGAAGTCGATTAGTAACAAATATACGTACCTTATCGCCTTCAACACACTCGATTGTTGGCCCAGGTGACTGTCCGTTATAACCCCATAATCTCGCCACCATACCTGGCGCCATCTCGCGCTCTACCGGTTCCGCAGTCAGGTGAAATTCCTTCCACCCATTGTTCATACGCCAGGGCAATGTCCAACTGTTTAGCGTCACTACTGGATTGTAGGGACGCCCTGCATGCGGCATTAACGGCGGTTGCATTGCCGGGGAACTGATGCTGGGAGATTCCGGAAGCGCCGCTAGTGCTGATCGAGCAACCATACCTGCGCCAAGTACCGCCCCGGCACGTGTAATAAATTCTCTTCTTGATGTCATGTTATCTTTCTCCACTTGGGTCAATGTCCACCTTCGTCGGCATCCCCTGAGGATGCCATTGACGGTGAAGTAAATTGCATAGAACTGTTGCCGGCGGCCACCAGCGTGTGCCGTAGTCGGTTGTCCGCTAACCAAAAGTCCCGGAGTGCTTCTATTTGTCGAATCTTTATTTGCAAAGATTTCTTCGCATTCTTCAATAAATCGAATACGCTAATTAGCATGCCGTTATAACGCAGCAGTTCTTCCCGGTTGAGTGCTTCTTGTATCGGCAACACCTGATCTGAATAGGCGTTAGCAATATCCCAGGTACGTCGATAGGCATGTAATGCATCTCTTGCTTGAGAGGCGGCAGAAACTACTGTCGATTGTGCCTGGGCTTCGGCCTGTAGAAAGGCTATCCGTGCCTTCTCCGTCTTGATGCCACCCCAGTCAAATAACGGCAGGGAGAACTCGATTTCGAAACCTCTTTCTTTTTCACCTTCGACTTTTTCCAACACCGAGCCAAGCTCGATAACGTTGAAAAAGGGAGAACGTTTGGTGAGTTTAAGATTATTCGCCATACCCTCAAGTTCAAGTTTTGCTATTTGCACATCCAACCGATTACGGACTGCAAACTCAGCCACTTTTTCGTAAGGTATGGGCTTTTCTGGTTGTAACTGCAATTTATCGGGTAGTACCACTATGCTTGCATCCGACCCCCATATTCCCAATGCCTGTACTAGTTGCTCGTGGGTACTGATTTCGACAATGCGTTGCCGGCTTAAGGCGGTGCGCATCTCAACCAGTGCGAGTTCCGATTCACCCGACTCTCGCTTACTGCTATGACCGATAGCGGTCATCTGCCGCGTCAATTCGTTGGTCGTCTCTCCAGCCTCAAGAACCTCCTCCATTAACCTGGTCTTCTGGATCTCGGTCACCGCCTTTATCCAGAGGTCACGAGTCGATTTAAGGTGATCCAACACATCTCCTGCTGCACGGTACTGCGCACTTTGCAATTGACGGGCTGCAATTTTCCGGCGAAGGGGCATGAGCACAATTCCACCAATATCGAAAAGCGTAGTGGCCTCAAAATCCTCAGAAGAGAATCTTGCCAAGCTGAAACCCGGATTTTCCATCCTGCCAGCCTGGGCATAATCTGCAGCAGCTAAACCAACATTGGCCAGTTTCACTTTTAATAACGCATTTCGATGCAGGGCAATTTTCTCTGCGTCCTTTATCTTTAGTGGGAAGGCGAGTAGTTTGGTAACTTCCTGCTCAGATAGTTGAAGTTCAGAACCCGCCATCGGCAAAGTAAGGCTGGTACCTGACTGTTGCTGCACCAGAAATTGGACATCATCCAGGCCCTGGTTGACCGGCATACTCGTACAGCCGGTGATGAACAAAGTCGCCAATGTGGATGCAATGACTGGTTTTATCAAGCTAGTAAATTTCATCAGTTATCCTCCATGCCAATCTTTGTGATAGTGAAACCACCATCCGTATTGTCCAAACTGAACTGGATCTTTGATCCCTTCTTCACAGTTTGAAGAAGGGATGGATCCGCCACCTTAAACATCATGGTCATGCCGGGCATGCCCAGACGATCAATGGGGCCATGCTTGATCTTTATTTTGTTGGACGACATCCTGACATCCTTAACAACGCCGGTCGCGTCATAACCATCAGTCGACATTGATGACGCTTCTGGTTGTTCTGTCATGGTGTCTTTGTTGGCATCAGCTTGCATTGTGAGACTGAATCTAGCGTCAAAAGCCCCGGTTGATGTAAACCGTTCTTTCCAGGGCAGACTGGCATTGAAATCTACGATGGGCGACGAAAAATCACTTGAATATTCGTCGGTTGTTGAGTGCTCCTCGGGAGTAAGTGCTTGTGCAAACAATGGGCCAGGCAACACAGTTGCAAATGCCATTGATACAAGCAAACGCCCACGCCGGAACGTGTGCAATAGGGTCATAAAAACCTCGCTCGAATGAGTGTAAAACTAGTATCCCGCTAGTAGAAAACCAACGAAATAATCACCTTAAAGTCAGCGAATAGACTCGCTAAATGCTAGGCGCGAGGAGGTCGGTCGGGAAAATCCGGAGAGGTTTGAGTTGAGGAGTCTTGCTGTGCAGCGAACTTATTAGTCCGTGCCGTGTTTGGAAATAGTGAGACTTTATTAGGCAGCTCTAACCCACCGGAGTAACCACAATGGCTACTGGCATCGTCACAATCATCATGATGATTGGTTGTGCCCTTACTATCGCTAGACATGCATTCATCGCCATGCTGCGTGCCTGCATCCATCTCGCAATATGAACCAACGCTACTGGAAGCAAAAGCTTGGCCTGAAACGAATCCACTAAACGCTGAAATCAAATACGTCACCATGACCAGCATCGCTACTAGTTTGTTCAGTAAATTTGATTTTGTGGTGGCGGTCATAGATACGAGATATAGAAACAGCGGGCAGTCTATCAGAAGACTGATTTAAATAACAACGAATAGTACATTGCGTATTTGCAAGGTCTTTTGCAGTGTTGGGCTTTTTGTCTTCAAAACAAGTATCTATTTCAAACTAAGTCATATTGAAGTCAAAAGAGATCTAACATTTTCAATATTTACGCCTATTCACTGGGTGCTTTGCGACCGGTAGGGGCATTCAACGCCCTGATGAATAACTGTGTAAACCTCTATACGATGACCATGGGCGTCATTGTTGACAAGAAACTCGTGTAGTAGATTTGTCAGCTAAATTTAATATTACTTTGCTAGGCTGTACCCATGACAACTAAAGAAAAGATAGGACTTCAGGAGTGGGTCATCCGGAATGTCTCAGACGATACGTTTTTGCAAACGACCGCTACTAAGTTGGACGTACTTTATCAGGCTTCGAGTGAAAATGCGCTGAGGCAGGATCTCGAAGAAATTCGGGAAGAGCTATTGTTTGAGGTGAATACTGGTTGTCGAGACAGAGAAATATACAATTTGCGTTGGGACTGGGAAGTGAAGATTCCTGAGATCAATTCTTTTGTATTCATGGTGCCGGGACGAATCGTGAAAAATGACGATGAGCGTTTGATTGTGCAGAACAGGATCGCGTTATCAGTTATAGATCAGCAACACGGTCTACACCCAACGCACGTCTTTTGATTTCGGAGCCGATCGGTAAAGCATACGCTAAATACTGGTTGGCAAAAGGCAAGGGTCGTCGTTGGACTGCCGTAGGTTAGGGTGCACTACTTGAAGCATACATTTGGCCGCAGATTAAGGGCGGCGGGAGTGAGTTTCGAAGATCGTCAGGACTTACTGGGACACCGATCTGGACGGATTGCGACGCATTATTCTGCTGCAGAACTGACACGTTTGATAGAAGCAGCAAACAGTGTATGTGATCGAAATGAGACTCGACCTGAGCTGGTTGTACTCAGATGACTAAATGTGGGATAGGGAAATTATCCCCACAAAATCCCCACAGCGCACAGGACGTTTGAAGCATCACAGAATCCAAGTTCATAACACAACAGTGTATTGAATTCCTGGGCCTAATAATCCAGGCTTTCTAGCACTGACGCTGGGATGTAAGGGATTACAGCGTATTTCAATAAGGCAGTAGTATTTTATTCCATTACTCATAAAACTATCTTAATAGCAATAATATACATTCTTATGGCCAAACTTTTTTATTAGCTTAAGTGCAATGTAAGTGAAAATCGTATAGGTTTTTATTGAAACATACAGGGGTCACAGCCGGAATAGCCGGACTTTGTGCCCAGGTGGTTGTGCTTTGGAGTTTGAACGACTTTCCCCGCATTAGAATCGCGGGAATTTATCAGATTTATTATTTGCCGGGCGGTTAGGGTTTTTTATTTAGCCTGGCTTAGCTTTTTTACTGCGGCTTTCTAAATTTATCGAAAGGATTCTCAGGCACAGCCGGGCTGTGTGTCAAAACTTTAGCTCGGCTGGCTGGCGTCATTCCGAATTCCCGCTGCAATGAAAGCATTAATTCTTGCTCCTTCATTGCGACCATAAAATGCGGGCTTCGAACCTGTGAGGTGCGAAATCTAAGTTTCGCCCAATGATTCCATGCATTTCAACTGTCAGGAGTAAATAGACCTGTCCGGATAATTAACACATAGTGTGTCCGCTTAGGTTAGCG
Source organism: Parasphingorhabdus sp. (assembly GCA_047615875.1). Classification (GTDB taxonomy): domain Bacteria; phylum Pseudomonadota; class Gammaproteobacteria; order Arenicellales; family CAJQKF01; genus JBLHGU01. Next base: position 4,257 of record JBLHGU010000093.1, on the reverse strand, counting down.
CCGATGATGAAGCGAATGACGTAGTCCGTAGCGCAATCATCGGCTGCAAACAGACTTTACCTTCTCCGTCGTCTTCCATTAACATAGGCTTTATACTTTTAAAATTTTCTTTCTGATGTGTGCAATATTTGGGGCATTTCGCCGTATATCATTTAACCTTAATAAGGTTGCCGACGCGTTGTACCATCGCGGCCCTGACGGTTTGGGATTTTTCAGTCACGCACCGTTCAGAATCGGCATGTGTCGGTTAGCCATACTGGATCGTGAATTCGGTGATCAACCATTTAGTACAAATCGTGGCCAAGTTCAGGTTGTGTGCAATGGCGAGATATACAACTGGCGGGCCGTGCGCGGTGAGCTGGAGTCTCGTGGTCATAAATTCCGTAGCCAGAATGATTGTGAAATTCTGCCCGCTGCATGGCTTGAATGGGGCGTTGGGATGTTATCCAGACTTAATGGCATGTTTGCTATGGCCATTTATGACGGACGGGCAAACCAGCTGACACTGATTCGAGATCGCTGTGGTCAAAAACCTCTGTACTATCATCGGGATAAAAATGGCTTGGTGTTTGCTTCAGAAATTAAAGGTTTACTGGCTGGCGGTGTCGAGGCAACGGTAAATCATCAATGTATCGAGGCTTACCTAACCCTGCGCTATGTTCCAGAACCGCAAACCTTATTTAAAGATATACAAACCCTACCCGCGGCGCACTATCTTAGCGTCTCTGCCACTGGCGAAACCGAGCTGCATAGGTGGTGGGATGTGCCCAGTACGAAAACGAACTTTGGATTAGATCGACACCAGGCAATCGATAAGCTCGATAGTTTGGTGAGTAACTCTGTTAACATCGCACTGCAAAGCGACGAACCTGTAGCAGCTTATCTAAGCGCAGGTGTCGATTCTGCGGTTATGGTCGATGCCATACATCGGGCTGGTGCGGACATTCAGACGATATCAATGGGGTTTCGGGATGCCAGTGACGAAGCGGCAGTGGCCAAAACTTTCGCCACCAAGCTTGGCCTACGCCATCACACGGTATACGGCGAACAGGCTGACCTATTAGCACTACCCCGTGTAGTTCGACAAATGGACCGACCCGTTGGCGATGCCTTGATTGTGGCGTTCGACAAAATGGCTTCGACAACTCGAGCACTTGGTTGTAAAGTGGTACTTGGGGGCGATGGTATTGATGAAATTTTCGCTGGATACTCGTTTCAGCAAACCACGCGTATGGCACAAAAACTTGGCCGCTATGGCCAATCTATCAGCGCTAATATATTGGCTTGCATGCCAACACGGTTACTTGATAGGGTGTCGAATTTTCCAGCCATGCTTGGAAATTCGGAAAAACAAAAACTCATTCGATATCTTAGGTCTTTTAACCGTGCATCCGCTTGGTGGCAAAGTGTGGCACTGCGGACGTTATTCGAAAATCACGAACTCGGTGCTTTATTTGTAGATGATATTTCAACACAAAGTAATTGGAGTAAACGATTGCAACAACAATTTGATGTCGATAAATCAGATCTGCGTTTCCAGTTTCGGGAATGGTTGCAGGATTGGTCGTTGATTAGGCAAGAAAAGAATACCATGGCGCATTCGATCGAATATCGATCGCCCTTTATGGATCACAATCTAGTCGAATTCGGCATGGAAATGCCCATTAATTGGAAGATCAAACGAGGACGCGGTAAGCTCATCTGGCGACAGATGGCTGCTCGTCGTCTACCTGCGACGATAAGTGAAAGACCCAAGCAACCGTTCTATTATCCACTGTCTAACTTCCATACAAATCCAACAATAAATGAGTTTGTAAATGACAATTTGCTATCACTCGAAAAACGTGGATATTTCCATCCAAGCGCGATTTCGGCAATCTTATCCAAGGCGAAACTTTCCAATGGTTTTTTGCATAGCAAGCAGCTAATGGCCTTATTGATTCTTGAGCTCTGGCATCAAGAGTTTATTGATACACCTTCGTTTAACGCAGTCGGATGATTCGTCAACTTCGTGAACGGCAGCGTGTCGGCAAGCTAATCAAGGTGGGCTTAATCGGTGCCGGCTCAATGGGAAAAGGTATTGCCGAACAAATTCAACAGACCATGGGTATGCAATTAGAATGGATTGCGGATATCCGGCAAGACGCTGCCGCGCGGGTTGCAGCGCTTACAGATTGCCCGAGATCGGGAATTGATCCAAATCACTTTATCGACAATATTAAAGTCGATGTGCTTGTGGAAGCTAGCACCAGTATTAGCGCGGCCTTTGGCCACTGTTGCAAAGCGCTAGATTCGGCTGCGGATGTGTTGCTAATGAACGCCGAAGTGGATCTTGCAATGGGGCTACCCTTAAACCAATACGCCGAGTCACGAGGCCAGATTGTAACTAGTGATGCTGGCGATCAACATGGCGTGCTGGCGCGCATGATTGATGAGGCAAATCTGTGGGGACTCGAGATAGTCCAGGCCGGAAACATTAAGGGTTTTTTGCAACGCCATGCTACTGTTAATTCTATCACCGAAGAAGCGCGACAGCGACGGCTGAACGTTAACCAGTGTTGTGCATACACAGATGGCACTAAACTCCATATCGAAATGGCGTTACTTTGCAATGGCTATGGATTATTACCCCCAGCCGAGGGCATGTCGGGCCCACAGGCCAAGCATGTATCAGAAGCGATTGAATTATTTGACTTTGACAGTTACCAAAATCAACCAAGGGTTGACTACATCCTTGGCGCTGAACCCGGTGGTGGGGTATATCTGATTGTAAAGGCAACTGCCGATCAACAAATCCCTTTTCTTGAATATTACAAGCTCGGCAACGGCCCCTACTATTTGCTGTACCGCCCTTATCATCTATGCCACTTCGAAACCATCAGTGCTATCGCACAACTGGTGCTCTACCGTCGCCCTGTACTGCAGCCATGGGCTGGGCGCAATGCAGATGTATACACTTATGCGAAAACCGATCTTGCAGCTGGCACATGTATTTATCATGCAATTGGCCAAGATACATGCTACGGTATGATCGGGTCCTGCGCTGAGCACGATAGTAAAGGATACGTCCCCATCTGTGCCATCGATGATAACAGGGCCTGGGTACTAAGAAATAATGTGGAAAAAGATACGCCATTGGTTTGGGATGATTTCGACTATCCCGAAACCCATCTTACGATTGAATATGTAAAGATGTTACATAGATGAATGTAACTATTCTTGGTGCCGGTGTATGTGGCCTATACGCGGGTTTGGAATTCGCACGACAGGGCGCCAATATCACGATTCTGGAATCTGCACCACAGGTAGGCGGACTTGCCGCTGGACATCATATCGGCACCAATTACTACGATTTTGGCGTACATATGTTTCATGAGTTCGATCATGAAATATTTTTGGATCTAAAACAATTAATGGCGGATAATCGTATCGAAGTGAAACTCGATGCACGGATCAAATGGGCGGGTAAGTTCTATCGATATCCTCTACGTAGCCGGGACCTCATATCCGGCATACCACCCTTTACGCTAGCGCGTTGCACCGCCGGGCTATTTCGCGCCAAACTATTATCGAAAATTTACCCGCCGATAGCTATGGATGCAGAGGGTGCACTAGTAGAGCTCTATGGTAATGCTTTGTATAGATATTATTTTGAAGGATTTACATCTCGTTATTGGGGGTTGCACCCACGCGAACTTTCCGCAACGTTCATAAGACAGAAGATGCCCCGGCTTTTGGCGGTCGATGTGATAAAGAACCTGCTGCAGAAAATGAAGCTAGGCAATTCATGCAACACTTCAGAAGGTGCATTTCGAACTGAAACATTGCACTACTCAAGGCGCGGCGCAATAACATTACCACAAACGATCGCCGACGAGATATTCCGACTCGGTGGAACCATAAAACTTTCCTCAACGGTTAATCGTATCCGACACGAGACTAAGAAGATTACCAGCGTCGATTATCTCGACAATAACGGCTCGGTCAACACGATATCCGCGGATACCTATTTATCCACAATTCCGGTATCCTCAACGATTAAGTGTCTTCAGCCTTGCTCCCCCGATCACATAGTAGATGCTGCTCATCAGCTACAGTATAAGGCTGTTGCGGTATACGCATTATTGGTTCGAAAACTTAACTGCATGGAAGCGCAATATACCTACTATCGAGATAGGATATTCCATCGTGTGGGAGAACCCCGCAACGGCGGTCTCGATGTTACCCCTCCGGATTGTTCGATTCTAATCGTTGAGT
>JBLHGU010000092.1:0-19578 GCA_047615875.1 Parasphingorhabdus sp. | reverse complement strand
CATCAAGATCGATCCGCGATTGCCTTCCGACTTGGCTAAGCATCCCACCACGATGGTTCAAGCCGAGAAGACTACGGGTGTTTCCTAACAACAGACGGGCAAATCCACCGTATGTCTCAACCTGGCGATTGTCGATCCGAAAGTCTCCCGACAATCGCCAGGTGTCACCCAGAAAGCCGTCGTTGAATTCACATTGCACCGCTACATCTGTCGACGGTAGTGTAGTGATATCGGGCAGGGCATTCTGTGTTTCCCTGATCTGGCATTCTCCACGGACCTCGCTGCGGGCAGCGTGTGTGCGAGCATATTGATAGACCTGATTATCGATACGTTTAATATCTTCCCAGGCAAGCATACTGCCCAGCCCTTGAATAATCCTGGCCAAATCATCTTTACTCCAGGTAATGCGTTTTTGCTGGGGCTGTTTTAATTCTTCAGCAGAAGCGAGATGCTGGGTTTCGTCCCCTTTTAGAGGATCCCGGTTATCGATATCGGCGTTTTCAAGCACCAGTGCCTGATGCTGTTGACCAAGCATCCAGGCTTGAGCAGCCGGATGATATTCATTGGCGACAAAGCCCTGTGTATCCTCCAGTGCAACACGGGGCGCCAGGCGATTACGCAATACAACACTAATAAGTCCCGCCCGGCAACGCGACATGTTCTCCCGCGCCTTCAACCCACAGACATCCGACCAGTGCTTCTGAAAAAGGGAGAATGCATTTGCCATGCGCTCCAATACCGCATTGTTATTGTCGAATTCACTCCACGGCGAGCGAGAAAATATGGGTCCGCCATTCTGATGACAACTGAGACATTGCCGCCTCGATGTATACTCGACGCGTGGCTTGCCGAGTGCGTTGTAGTCGTTAATCCACTGAAACTCAAATCGCCACCGTGTGTCGTTATAACTGATGACTTCCATGCTCTGTGTTAGCCATTGATAACCAATAAACAAACGATCCTTGAGTATCGGCCGGGGCAATATAGTTGTTGTTCCGGGTTCTTTGTCCACGGCTAAAATAATGCGCGGATGACGGAAATAGTCCGGCGCACCTTGATAGCGGGAAATACACCGCCCTAGAGGAACTAAAGTAGAAATACTGGATTGTGGTTGCAGATAACTGGAAACACCCAGTCTCGTTTCGATATGTTTTACCAGGTTGGAAAACGGAAAGGGAATATTGTATCGCCGCTTGGTGTGATGACGATCCAGAAACAACTGGTCAAACAGCGAATCACCTGCTGTAGGTGTTGCAGAGAAAGTATCGGCTCGCAGAGGTTGCAGTGCGACGTTGCCAAACAATACGCTGCCAAGAGCCAACACAGCGACCATGGTGGGTCTGGAAATTACGATTGGGATCTTATGCCAATCACACCTCGCTAGGTCAGGTTACATGCTACGCTGGTTATACTGCCAAGTATATGGGCGAGGCTGCGGTACAAAATGAGAAGATCAGGGCTCGCTCCTTGCTGTGAAGACCGTAGGGAATTATTTTTCTAATTTGCACTACACTAGGGTATCTCGAATTGTCAGTCAGGTTAAAGAGTCGCAAAACTGGACTCTCAAATTCTACCGCTCTCTGTTAATCGACTGAAGTACCGCTTATTTTGATATGCCAGCCAAACGTAGTCCACTTATAAAATAATCCATGTCTTGCTGGTTTATAAATGGTCCGCGCTCGGACAGAAAATCTATCCAACTCGCAGGTGGCTCTGTATCGTTGTCTTTCATTTCTTCGAGCGCGCACTTAAGTAATTTTCAGCGGTCAGTTTTGCTTTATCAATTAAACCAGCGTGAGCATAAGTTGCTGCTAACCACGCCTGTATCTCTGCTAGACCGGTTCGACAGCCTTTTAGTGTGCTAATGGCTTCGGTGTGTCGTAGGGCCATGAAGTAGGCAATGCCTAGATACCATTCTGTACCTGCGTTTCCAAAAGGATCAAGTTGCAATGATTGCTCTAGACTATCAATACCTTTATCAATTTTACCTGTGAATGTTAAGCACAAACCAATTCTGCATAAGGCTTTGGCATCGTTTGGATTAAGCTCCAGCGCACGATTCAATAAGCGCCAGGCAGACTCTGAATCTTTGTCGAAGAAACGGATAAAACCGAGCCTAAGTAGTGCTCGCCCATCATTTTTGCCCAGGTTTACTGCCCTTTCAGCGCAGGTAGTTGCCTGACGCAATGAGTCTTCGGGTACGGCTGACCATGCACCATTCCAATCGTACATATGGGTGCCGGCAAGCTCGGTCCAGGCGTATGAATACTCCGCATCGAGTTCGATAGCTTTTTCGAAATGCTGTCGGGCAGCTATTGTAGCCGAGCGACTTCTTCGATCCACTAGCTCTCGACCTTTTAAGACATGATCATAACAATCCATATTGCTTGGAACTTTTCGTTTAGCTTGCTCTAGCCCATTAATTTCTATTTGGCTGGATATTATTGCCACGATTTGTCGAGTGAGTTCATCCTGCACATCAAATATATCGTCAAAGCCACGATCATAACGCTCTGCCCACAAATGTTTAGCAGATGCCTCATCAACTAGCTGAGCCGTAACCCTCATCCTATTTCCTGGCTTGCGTACACCTCCTTCAAGAATATAGTCGGCACCTAATTCCCTGGCCGCGTCAGTTACCTTGATCGATTGATTTTTATACGAAAATGAAGAGTTTCGAGCAATAACAGAAATCATACGAAAGCGGGATAAATCTGTGATGATGTCCTCCGTTATTCCATCACTAAAATATTCCTGCTCGGGGTCACCACTTCTGTTAATAAAAGGTAGTACTGCAATAGAGGGTTTTTCTGACAGTTTGGATGACGCCAATGGAGTCGAACTTGCTGCCCCGTATTGGGGTAATTCGCTATCAGGGCGCAATGACACTGAATAAACTTTGACGGTTTCCTCAAATCCCTTAACTTTCTGTTCGCCAAGATTCCGGTATACGAAGGGTAGGCGTTTTGGCAATGTATCGCGAACCGCGCCTTGGATACATATATCTCCTGGTTCGGCCAATTGTTCTAAACGCTGGGCCAAAACGATTCCCTCACCGGTTACCGTATTATTGGCGACTACGACTTCACCCCTCGCAATACCAATACGCAAGACCGGTTGCAGATTATCACTTAGCTGTTCGTTATGTTCCAGGTTGTCAGCCTGGAAACTTAATGATGTACTGATCGCGTCTGATGCTCGGGAAAACTCCGCCACGAGAGCATCACTACGTATCTCTAGGGCCACACCGCCATACCCTTTTATTGTTGCGGAGAAACGTTGAAATGCGTTCTGTATACGATCATGGGCAACCATTTCGTTTTTTGCACGAGCGTAGTTGAGCTAACAATGTCAGCATGCAACAGTACTGCTAGTTTGCTCGATAATTTCATCTTTTCTCAGGATTGTCCCAATTCGAAATTTTAGAAATATACCATTGCGTGAGCATTTGAGAAGAAAAAAAGAGGGGCATATCTGGCCCATTCAGCATTGGCAAGGAAAACGGTTTTGAGAGGGTCACGGAATTGAGAGAGTCAGATCTTGCTCCGTGCTTCTATATGTTGGTAATGACGAGTAGTCGAGTCTCTTGTCAGTCAATTTAGCGTTGACTCAAAACGCCCTTGATAACGTTGGCAATCTCCCCACAAACATAGCTTGTGGGGAACTGTACATTTATATAATCATTAAGCGGAATCTGGCCAAACAAAGTCTGGTCGCAAACCCTCATGTACTGGTCGGCCATCATCCGGTCGGGGAACACCTGTTGATGAATCATAAAATGCGTGATAAGTGGCGGGTAAACTTTCTGAATCGTAGCCCATTAGATTAGGAACAACTGCTCGAATTCGGCCCTGTTTATCATCCAGCATAATGGGTGTACCGCATGTCGAACAGGTGCACAACTCTAGTGGCCCATCAGGATTGTTAGCGTTAAATGGTTGACGATTTAAGCCATCCAGATTGTCTACTTCTATATCACCATGATTGAAAAACACTACATGGGTTGTTGCTTGTCCAGTGACGCTCTTACAAACTGAGCAATGGCAAGTATGATTGTCTATTGGATCATTATCTGAATGCGAATGAATATGATCACATCCACCAGAATGCTTATTAGACATAACTAACTCCTATGTTGATTAGTTTGGAGTCTAGCAGTATAGAAACTACGGTAATTAAGATCAATAGAGGTGCGTTGTGAAGGGTTTAAGAGGCAGGACTGGGAATTGTTGTGGGATTTATCTCCGAGCCGAGCCTTAAAGGGTCGATGAAATCCTCTGCAAAACACCCTTATTAGCTTCTAATGCTTGCCTGGCTTCGAGTAGGTCAGGAGTGTCTTTTCCCTCGGAGAATTCAGCGTATAAGCTGTTTAGTCGGATAATATTTTCTTTTTCCGAACCTGGTGACTTGCCTTGTCTGGTCATGCTCACAGTGGTTCGTAATTCCCACCAGCGGGCCTGCATTTTGTTAGCACATGCCACAGATGTATGGAAAGCGGTTCTAGCGTCATCAATACGGCCTTGTCCACATTGAAGCAATAGTTCACCTTGAAGTCGAAAAATCTCTGGCTCGAACCAACGTTCATTAGTTTGCGTAACCGCAAGCATTGCCTGGTCTACAGCTACAAGCCCCTCCTTATTGCTCTTAGCCCTTAAGTGAACTTCGGCAAGCTGACCCCAGGCCAGGGCCGTGTCATATTTAACACCGCAGGCTTCCAGTTCGCGAATGCCGTTTTCTAGAACCTTTACTGCATCAGCATGATGGCCATGCTGTGATAATAACCAGCCTTTTTGAGTTGCGGCATAGGCTTTCCACATGGGTAAGCGATTTTCTTCTGCCACCTGACTTAACTCCGCAACTAGAGTCTCAAAACGGGCAACATCACGCAAACAGAAACTTAGTCTAATGGGTCCGAAAAAAAGCGCATATTCGAGATTGTGAACCTGCTTGGTTTGTCTCGCAATACTGATAGAGTCGGCGCAGATAGAGTGAGCTTTGTCTGGAAATCCGCTGAGTAGAGACAGTGTGGAAAGAAAAGCCTGGGCGGATACCCTAGAATCTGTTCCATATTCTAAAATGAGATTGTCATCAACCCCTGTCCGGTAATAGTCAAGGGCCTTTTCAAAATGAGGTCTGGCGGCACTAAATTCTCCGCGGCTAAATAATGTCATACCAACACAACGATGACCTACCATCCTTGGCGTATTGACATCATATTTTTCTGCTTCCTGCAAAATTTTACGAGCAGCCAGATGTGCGGGCTGATTGCCTCCACCCTGTATGTAACGATAAACATACTGGCCATACAGAATTGGAAATAGTAAGTCTGGTCTATGCACCGTTTCAGTTAGAGCGAATCCAGCTTTGAAGGCCTCAATGGTTTCGTTGGCTCCATAACCATAGGCCGCGAGTGAAACTCCACCTAATAGCTTTAAAAGCTCCAGTTCACGTTCATCCCGTACGGCAGAACGGGGTTGTTCAATTAATAAGTTTCTTGCATTACGAAAGTGGGCTACGGCTTCGAATACTGCGTTTCTCTGTTGCGCCTGCTCACCGGCCAGTTGCCAATAATCAACTGCCTTGGTGATTTCTTCAGCATGCACTGCGTGGCTGGCCAACACCTCCGGCGCGGTTCCATCGACATGCTCGAGTAAATTTAGTAGCTTCATGTGAATAGTTTTGCGTCGCGTTTTTAACAAACTTTCGTGAGCTGCATCGCGTACCAACGCATGTTTGAAGATATAAAACCCATCTGCAGACAGTCCACGATGAAATATGAGTTCTGCTGTTACTAATCTACCCAGCGCTGAAACCAGATCATCTCTGGTTAGATTGGATATTTCTATAAGTAATGCCAAATCAAACTCTCTGCCGATACAAGATGCCATCTGTGCGACTTCTTTAACGGGTTGCATTCGATCAAGTCTGGCCATTAAGGAGTCATGCAGTGTTACCGGAATGGCGAGTAAACTTACGGGTCCGGTTAAAACATAGGCGTCCTTAGTTTCCTGTAGCTTTTGAGACTCAAGTATGGTCTTTGTCAGTTCTTCTACGAATAACGGCACGCCATCAGTTTTTTTTGCGATCTCATCTAGTAGTTCAACTGGTAACTGTTTGCCGCCAGCAAGTTTAGTTGCTATCGACGAAGTTTGCTCCCGACCTAATCTGTTAAGGGTTAGTTGGGTCAGGGCAGGGTGCCCACTAAAGCGATGCACAAAGGTTGGTCGCGCAGTTACCAGAATAAGAATGCGGCGTTTCTCTAACTGATCGAGACATAGATCAATCATCTCCAATGTGGTTGCATCAATCCAGTGTGCATCTTCCAGAATAAAGAGTACTGGTTTTGATTCGGATAATTGCATCAGTTCATCAGTCAACCCGCGCAACATTCTCCAGCGAAGTTGTAGTGCGTCCAGATTAAGCGGTCCGTAGCGATTTTCGGTTTCTAACTCGAGCAGGTTGGCAATGGCTTGTATATCTTCGCCCAATAGTACTGACTCCAGTTTATCGAGCTTGTCGTCGTTACTATCGCCATCAGATAAATTCGCTACAAACTTAAGCTGCTGGATAGCCGGATACAGTGTCGAATCCGTATGGTAGGGCGAGCATTGATAACTAATGCGGGTATGTTCGGTCTGTTTTACGCGTTCGATAATTGCACGGGAAACTCTTGACTTGCCAATACCCGCTTCACCAACGAGCAAAACTAGCTGTCCATCTCCATCCTGAGCTTGACTCCAGCGGTCAAGAACAATTCCCAATTCGTGATCACGGCCAACCATTTCGTTTAAAGATCCCATGGACCTCGCCTCGAATCGACTCTCAACGGTACGCTCTGCTATAACCTTGTAGGCCTGTGTGCCAGGGGCAATACCTTTAAGGACCACGTCTCCGCAACTGGCCAGTTCAAAGGTTGTACCAACCAGATTCTTTGTAGTTTCCGATATGACGATTTCACCGGGTCGGGCTATACCTTGCAGGCGGGCTGCAAGATTAGGGGTTTCACCAACCACCATTTTTTCTTGCGCGTCACCCTCACCGATTAATTCTCCTACCACAACCAATCCCGTCGCAATGCCTATCCTGCAAGCCAGTTCCCCAACCTCTGAGTGTTGAAGAGCAGTTAGTCGGGAGATGGAAATTGCTGCTCGAATGGATCGCTCTCCTGCATCTTCCAGGGCACTCGGCCAGCCGAAATATATTAAAACACCATCACCCATAAATTTGGCAACATAGCCGTCGAATCGACTAACCTCACCGGCTACCATATTCTGAAATTCCCGAATTACCTTACTCATGTCTTCCGGGTCAATTTGTGTAGACAACGCAGTTGAACCGACTAGATCTACAAACATCAGAGTGAGTTGCCGTCGCTCTGCTTCAGACGATTGGGGGGTTTCTAGGGGATGAGACGGGGCAGATGGTGTGGATGACGCAGAACCAGGATCGGCTTGCAGACGTAGGGCTTTTAAAAGACGTTTGCGATCCCCAAGAGACTTTATGCCGATTTTCTCCAGGTCATTCTCATTGAGATATTCAAGAATATCGAAATCAATGTCGTTTTCGAGAAAGGTCTCAGTATGTTTGCCGAGACCAATCTTATCGAGCCAAGTGCCTATATTTGTCATTCGCTCATACTTTTTGCGGGTGACTATTTACCTTTAAATTTAAACTTTTGTCCACCCACTGTAGCTTCGTACATTAGTCCTTTGATAGTCAGCGTGAAAACTGCAACCTGATCACTGTAGGCAGCGTCGGCTGATGCACCTGCTGTAGCTGCAACCGCTGATGCTTGGGCCCCAAACTTGAACTTCCCGGAGGTGAATTTTTCCAGAGCGTCCTCGTTTTTAAAGAAAATAATCTCTCGGTACTTTTGACCTCCGAATTGAAAACCAATAGTGAACTGTTTAAGCTTTACCAGGCCGAGATATTCTCCCTGAGCATAAACCTTACCTTTGCCTGCTGCACCACCGATACCGAGCCCGCCTTTGCCAATACTTGGAAATACTGCAAATCCGTAGGCATTTTCAAAAAACTTACTAATGCCAGGGTCCTGGTTTATGAATGCAGAAACTGCTTCAGAAATGGCTGGGTCGTCGTAGTCGCCGCCTGCAGAATCTTTATCATCGGGATTCCAACCAGCGGAAATATTTAAGCTAATGACTATTCCGGCAAATAATGTGATTAGTTGTTTAAAAAACAATGTTGCTATTCTCCATAATTGGTAGCTATTTAGTTGAGTTGTTATAGGTAAGCCATGTCGAGTTTCTAGTGGCTCCTACTATTGCAATAATATTGAATCCTAATTAAGTCATGGTTAAGAACAATCTATAACAGCACTGGTATCTTGAAGAGTTGAGTTAATCAGAGTCTTCAGAATCGCCTGATGCCAGTCTGACTCCTCGCTCGTCAACGATAATTTCTTCATCATCCTGTAATTGATAGCGACGCGCCTTTGGTAACTCAAATACTTTAGTGCCGGGGATGGTCGTTTGATTGCCGGGTTTTTCTGTGTTCAGATTAATAATTTGCTTCCAGGAACGAGCCAGATCATCTGCGGTTATTACCAGAAGGTCGCCGGGCTGGGCCGCATTTAATGCATAGTCAATGGCTGGCTCCTCATCGGTTCCAGCCCAGATATTCTCGTCTGGAACACCTTCTTCCAAAAGGTATTTACGCAGTAGTTGCGGCACTTCACCGTGGCCACGACCGCGTCGGTTGTTGTCTGCCTTGCATACGAAATGGGTGAATTCAGGAAGACAGGCTCTAACAGATTCCCGAATATCTTCGTCACGTCGATCCCCCGGTACGGAAATCACCATTGTTCTGTTACCCTCAGGTTCCAGTTTTCCTGCTAGATTAGCCATAGCACGAAAGCCTGCGGGATTGTGGGCATAATCCATAATGACTTTAAACGGATGTTCATTAAATACATTGGTGCGACCAGGGCTCTGGAAGAACGATGTATCAAAAGTTCTAAGTCCCATACGAATTTCATCCAGGTCTTTGCCAAAGCTGTAGGCCATGGCTGCTGCAAACATGGCATTCTGCACATTGTGGGTTGCTTTGCCTTCTATGGTCGCCGGGATCAAGTGAGTCCAAAGTAATGGAATATGTGCACCATTATCATAAATGGTAATCATCTCCCCATTGATGCCTTTCTCAAGGACCAATGCCCGACCATTGGCTCTAATGTGTTCGCGAACCAGACCATGAGATGAGTCCATGGTTACATAACAAAGATTCTTTGCTCGCGTATTGTTAGCCATTTTCAGGCACAGGCGATCATCCGCGTTCAGAACGGCGGTATCGTTGGCTATCCGTACCACGGTTTCTTTGACCTTGGCGAGCTGTTCGAGAGTATTAATTCCACCCAGACCCATGTGGTCTTCTGTAACATTAATACATGCAGCCACATCACACTCATCGAAACCGAGTCCTGATCTCAGGATGCCGCCACGTGCGCACTCAAGTACGGCGAAATCAATAGTCGGATCGCGCAGTACTAATTTGGCCGAAAGGGGGCCGGTCATATCGCCTTTAACAGTTACTCTGCCATCTACCAAAATGCCTCCCGTTGAAGACATGCCGACAGTATGACCGCTGGTCTTAATAATGTGAGCCAGCATACGGGTAGTGGTGGTTTTGCCATTAGTGCCGGTTATGGCTGCAACCGGGATGCGACTGGGTGCGCCAGCTGGGTAGAGCATATCCAATACTGGGCCCGCCACGTCACGGGATTGTCCCTCGCTTGGCGCAACATGCATGCGAAAACCGGGGCCGGCGTTCACCTCAACAATGGCCCCGCCAATATCTTTATAGGAGGTCGTGATATCGTCTGTTAAAAAGTCCACGCCACCGATATCCAGGCCAATAGCACGTACTGCGCGAATAGCCATTTCACGATTGTCAGGATGCACCACGTCAGTTAGATCAATGGCTGTACCACCGGTGGATAAATTCGCTGTTGATCGCAAAAAGAAAATTTCATCCTTCTTAAGCACTGTTTCTGGCGTGTAACTGGCATCCTGCATTAATCGATTGGCCTGGTCATCCAGTTCAATTCGGGTCAAAACTTTCTCATGCCCGATGCCACGACGGGGATCTGAATTAACCTCTTCAACCAAATCAGCAATGCTGGATTTGCCGTCGCCCACCACATGTCCAGGTACCCGCTTTGCAACGGCCACCAGTTCATTGTCGATTACCAACATACGATGATCGAATCCTGTGACGAAACTTTCGGCAAGTACGTAGCGAGACTTGCCTTGCTTTCTGGCTACATAAAAAGCTTCGCGTACTTCTGCCTCATTGGTTAAATTGATGCTAATGCCGCGACCGTGATTGGCATCCAGTGGTTTGATTACAACCGGATAGCCAATGCGCTGGGCGGCAATTACTGCATCATCTTCAGTGGTGAATTTACGTTGTAGTGGAACCGGTAATCCAGTGTCGTGTAATAACTGATGAGTGCCCTGTTTATCACTGGCAAGGGACGTCGCGATGGTGCCAGTTTCACTGGTCACTGTGGCCTGAATTCGTTTCTGATATTTGCCATGACCAAACTGAACCAGGCTGTATTCGTTCAAGCGCAGCCAGGGAATTCCCCGTTGTACCGCGGCATCTACTAGAGACTGGGTGCTGGGTCCAAACTCCCGGCGCTGACTGCGATGAACAAAATCTTCCAGTTCTGCTGCAAAGTCAAAATCAGGTTCAATCTTGAAATCAATCTGACTTTGTAATTCTGTAGGCAACAAATGTATTAATAATTTTAATGCCAGATGGCCCGCCTCGATGCCCGCATCGCGTTGACGATAGGCATAGACCATATTGTAAATGCCCGGCTCACCGGCACTGCGGGTACGTCCAAAGGTTACGTGGGAACCTGCTACGTTCTGAATTTCCAGCGCCACATGTTCCATAATATGTCCCATCCAGGTGCCGTCATTTTCAGTCAGTCGACGCAGAAACCCACCCGGTTTACGATAGGAGCAGCCATGTTCGCCAAGACTGGGTAGGGCTTCGACCAAACCGTCGGTAAAATCACGGCCGCATTTTACTGAAGGCCATTCGAGTAATATGCCGATATCCAGAATCATCCGAATAACAGGAAAATTGGCGTAAATACTCGGACCTACGTAAACGTTAGTTGCGGTAATTTTCATCGGCTGTAAATCTATTTGGTGGCTATAATTGGGTTCGTATCAATTCTGTGACTAAAAAGAGTCAGGTTGGCGGATAAGCTATTCGTTTGGCGATATCGTAACGACATCCAGTCGAAAGTACATGTAATTTGAGATCAAGTAAACTCAAACTATCCTGCTGACTGGCTTCGCTCATCGAAGAATAGCTTAAATCAGTCGGATCCAGAACAGTCACTGCGCCACTGCCGATAACCTCAAAACATTGGTCTGCATCTATAACCGCCGATGTGTCTTCGTCCAGACCAATCCCCAGCATATAAGGATTGTAGGAGATCGCCGTTAGGAGTCGACCGAGTCTATCCCTTTGACTAAAGTGCTGATCAATTAGCAGAGAGTTGGTTAGCCCCAGACCCGGCGCCAAATTGACACCGTCCCTGGATGGCACTGACCCCGTTGCACCGCCCGCTATCATATGCACAGGCATTATCGCTGCACCCGCTGATGTGCCTGCAACCGTAGTGCCATTGGCGTTCAGTCGTCTAATTTTCTGTGCTACAGCGGTGCCGCCTAAAATGGTGGATAACCGTAACTGATTGCCACCGGTGATAAATATCCCGTCGGTGTCGTCGAGTATTTGCAGATAATCCTCTCGTTCTGCTTCTGCACGCTCATTAATAGGTAGGGATATAGCTTTATTTACACCAACCTCGTTGAAGATCTCAATATACCTGTCGCCTGTATCTGGTAAGTTCGAGGCCGTAGGAATAATGACGATATTTGCCTCGCTACCACCACAAAGTTCCACGAAACGATTTAATATTGGACCAGAGCCAGTGCGTTCTTCTGCGCCACCTATTGGCATAATATAGCCTCGCACCTGGCCTCGTCTGGTGGGGGAAGGACTCACAAAATCACCTCCTTCTCGAAGAAACCCCGAATTGTTTGAACTCCTCTTTCCACATGCCAATTGCCTCCAAGCATAACGCTATTAATCTGTAGCTGATCGCCCAGAACAATAAGATCTGCGTCGAATCCGGGAGCAATTTTGCCCTTATGTTTCAACCTTAGCAGAGTAGAAACGTTTGACGTTAGCAAAGGCAAAACCCGTTCTAGTTTGATCCCACTGTTTACTAAGTCGATAAGGGCCTCTCCAAGGCTGGAGCTACGGCCAAAATCCATTGATAGCAGCTGACCGGTTTTATCGAACTCCGGCAGACATCCACCACCGTCGGAACTAATTGTAAGTTGATTCATTGAACAATTATTATCAAGGTATACATTTACAGCTTCGACAGTGGACCAGCCGTCGCCACCGCCAGGTCCGGCAGTAATGTCGACATAGCAACCTCGTTTCGTGAGGTCACAGGCTTGTCGAAATAGAGGCCGATTGCGAGTGATGTGGGTGGGGTTGAATACTCGTGCAGGGATTTCGGATTGATCCAGGCACTGGTTTATCAGGGACATGCCGCGCTGACCATCGCCAAGATGAAAATGCACAATACCTGCTTTGCCTGTCATTAGGCCGGCAACATGAACTTCGCTGGCGATGCGGAGAATCTCATCAAGAGTCGGCTGACTGGAGCGGTGATCACTAATCGCCAGCTCGCCGACGCCGATTACCGGATCAAGATTTACCATGTCACTTCGAATTGAACCAGTAAGCGTTGTTACAGGTATGTGATAACCACCGGTATAGCACCAGGCGGACATGCCCTCTTCGCGGAGCGACATCACTTGAGCTAGCAGACTTTGTGGTGTTCGTGTTAGGTCATCGGTGCCGAGTAAACCAATTGCCGTGGTAACTCCCGTGTGGGTGAATTGACTAATGGGCAGGGGTGGCACGCGAGTAGCAAAACCTGCTTCGCCACCACCACCGGTTAAGTGAGCATGACCATCAATAAATCCTGGTGCAACAATGGCCCCTTCCAGGTCCGTGTGCCTAACGTTAAGCGATGGATCTAGTTTGGGTATATCAGTGGCAATATGTACTACTTTTCCAGCACAAATTAACAGGTGTTTTAGCCCTTCGGGCTCAGGCGAGTACAAATTCGCGTTAGCGATAATTTCAAACATGGGGGAATAGACGGGCAGGGAGACGGTTAGTTTAACTGATTTTGTGTATTTAAGAATGCTTCTGCATAAGCATTCTGGAAGTTTGTTTCTTTCGGGGAAGACTATTTTGGTGGATGCGATTTTACTAGCACCAAGCTTGTGATGGCACCTTTATTATTCCTAAAATGTTGTTTCTCAAAATTTAGCTACGCGATTAATTAGCGAGACGTTAATTGGGCACAAGATCACTTTTTTTCTTAGCTGGGAGAGTAAGTCCTAACAACAGCGCCAGAAAAGACGCGCCTGCCATCATGAGAAAGGCTAGCTGGTAACTGTTACCGGCATCGAAAATCATGCCGGTTATCAGGGATCCGGCAAAACCTCCAACAGTGCCAAAGAGCCAAATCATACCGAAAATTGTACCGTGGGCTCTGGTGCCAAATAAATCAGCTACCGTGGGCGAAACCACAGTAAATAAGCCACCATGACTAAAGCCATAAATTGCAGCAAAAAAATAAAGTGTTCGTGTGTCTTCTATAAACAATATCCAGCAGAGACTTATGACTAATGGTAGCAGGCCGATTAGAAAGGCATTTTTAGAGCCTATTCGATCAACCAAAAAACCGATTATCATTCTGCCCACGACACTGAATGCTGCAATTGTCGAGAGAATGCGTGATGCTTCAGCCGGCGTGTCCCCCATGTCGATAGCGTGATTTACTATGTGTAAAGGGATAGTCATGAACGAGATAAACAACAATAATTGAATGGCACAAAGAGTCCAGACGGAGCGCTCCTTGCAAGCCTCCTTGAAGGTGAATTCATTTGATTGGGTTTGTTGCGGATTGCCAGGATTACTTTGCGGCTTGATGCCCGTCAAGTAGCTTGCAATCAACAGAACAAATAAAGCTCCCACACCCAGGAACAGAAAGGCAGACCGCCAGCCATAGGCAAGGATCAGAAAACTAACCAATATAGGCATGATCATCTGACCTGTTGCCGTACCCACTTTAACGACGGCACTGACTGCTCCACGCCTCTTCGGGAACCACTTGGCTACAGCAGACAGAGTCACTACATCATGGGTACACATTCCGATGCCAAACATGAGGCTAAAGAATATATATAACTGCCAGGGCGCAGACAGCGTGGTGAGAAGCATAATCCCCACCCCCGCGAACAGGCTGGATCCCATCAATACCCAACGAGCACCGAATTTATCACTGAGTCTCCCGGCTGGGATTGAAAACAAACCCATGACAATAACTGTTAGTGACATGCCCAGTGAGAGCTGTGTGCGCGACCAGCCCAAATCTGTTTCCAGATAGTTAAAGAAAACGCCATAGGCATACAGGCAGCCGACCATGACGCCTTGCACTGTAAAGGCACCGCCAACGACACAGTAAGATTTGTTGATCAAAGTTTCGCTATCTACCAGGTTTTCGAGAAGGCAAGCTCCTCCAGATGTAAAGAGACAGAATTTCTGCTATATGGAATTCTATAGAGGCTGGACTCTTTTCGATTACAATTTAAGGCAATTGATATGTCAATCGCGTCAACTAGTGCTTGCTGAGCAAGGCTAAACATAATTGAAATCTTACGCCCAGTGCGTTTTCAGAATAGCTCAGGGCGGTTGCCAGTGGTTGGCTTACATTAGCCAGGCCTTTGTTTAGTGAATTTCAAACTATGGGATTGCTGAAACCAGTTGTTTTGGAAAAAGAGATTATTGAGCGATAGTCTTGTCATTTTTACACTCAAGAAATATTTTACTTTCGCATGTCGAACAAATTGACCTATCAAGGTTTGAATATATACGACCCAGTGCATACTCTTTTGATTGGAAAAAATGATCACTGCCCAACTCATCAACGTAGCCGCATTTATTGAAAACGGTAGATGCACTGTCCTTGAACTGATAGATATAAACATCCCCTCCAAGCTTTCTCCTGGCTCGTACTTCCTCAATCAATAGCTCAGAGCCCGCAACATCAACTTGATTTATTCCCTGAGCGAGAATCAGGAGGTGTTTTTGATCAGGGTAGTGCTCTCGAATTCTTCGCAATATTTCCCTAACATAGGTCACAGCCCCGAAATATAACGAATCATCGATGCGGATTATCTTTAACTGAGGGCACTCTGGCAGTTTGGTGCTCGTCGTGAGTTTTCTTTTTTTAGAATCAGGATCCGGCAATAGCTGCAAAATTTTTGGTTTCGATGTATTGGTCAGATAAATCATGAGTGAAAGGGTTACACCCATCAATATTGCGAATTCAAGTTCCAGGAAAAGTGCACCAAGAAAAGTGACAATCATTACAGTTGCGTCGGCCCGACTTGCCTTCAAGATCAGTCGAATCTGGTAAAAATCAATTAGTCGCCACGCTACCAGGAATAATAAGCCAGCCATAGCTGCGTTTGGTAGATAGGCCGTGAGAGGCGCCACCGCCAGGACGATTACTATAAGAATCACACCTGAAAAAACAGCGGATAACGGTGTGCGAGCACCAGCATCATAATTGGCACCGCTTCGATTAAACGACCCAGTTGCCACATAGGCTGAGAAAAAACTACCGATCAGGTTGGATAACCCCTGGCCTATAAATTCCTGATTGCCCTCAATCGCCTGTCCTGACTTAAGTGAAATTGATCTTGCTATTGAAACAGCTTCAGTTAACGCAAATAGCGTCATTGCCAGTGCCGCTGGGGCGAGTTCCTTGAAAGTAGATACGCTAAAGTCCGGCATTGATAACGGTGGAAGACTTCTGGGCAGAGCACCAACCATGTGGATGCCTGTTTTATCTTCGCCTAGTAAAAGATTGAGAACAACAGCAGTAATGCTTCCAATAAACAGTGCAGCAATCATATACGGTATTTTTGGAAGATATTTCTTGACTAAAATTCCAGAGCCAAGCGTTACTAACGCCACGAATGACACCAGCGGATGTGCTTCGGATATATGTTGCAGGCTATAGTAAAAAATCTCATGAAAGTGCCCACCGGCCGGTATATCCAGGCCGAAGAAATTTTTTGCCTGTTTTGTCGCAATCAATACCGCAGCACCGGCGGTAAATCCAACGATTACAGAGTGCGATATAAAGTTGACCAACGTGCCCATCCGAAACGTACCCATTAGAAACTGGATGACGCCCACCATAAATGTCAACGTTATAGCGAGCGATACATAGTCTGCGGTGCCGGGCAAGGCATGAGAACTAAGCGCCGAAAACATGACGATAGATGCTGCAGTCGTCGGGCCGGAGACTAAATGCCACGACGATCCGAATAGTGCAGCGATAATTGCAGGAATCATACTTGCGTAGAGCCCATACTCCGGCGGCATGCCAGCAATAGTGGCAAATGCAACACCCTGGGGCAGAACAATTATAGCCCCGGTGAGTCCTGCGACGGCGTCAGAGCGAAGGCTGTCGCGATTGACATTTGGCCACCAACGAATAAAGGGAAATAGTCGACGAACTACGAGTCGAGTGTTAATTGTGAATTACCTCATGCTCAATTTTGATGATGCGACCGGACTGGTGCATATTGCGGGACACTGCAAAAAGCCGAAAGAAATATGATATATTAATACCCACTAGTGAGTTTATTTGTATCTATATTAATTTTATGGCATTGATTATGAGATATTAAAACTTCTATATGATATTTTCTATACCGCTTTTGATATATTTTTAACAATGCTTACGTCAAATCAAATGAAAGCCGCGCGCGCTCTTTTAGGGCTCGATCAACAGCAACTCGCTGATATATCGGGTGTTTCCGTGCCGACAATCCGGCGTATGGAAGCCAGCGAAGAGAATGTTCGTGGCAATACATCTTCTCTGGCCAAAGTCGTTGAAGCTCTTGAAGCGCAGGGAATAGAACTGATTGCAGAGGGCGCTGTCAGTAGTGAAGGCCGTCGTGGGGTTCGACTTAAATAGCCAATTTGTGTTTAAAGCGTATCAAACTCCGGAATTACCGAAATCGATACCAACTGAAGATATGCTGTGATCGAAAACCGCTTGCAGATAAACATAGGAATATTTCGCCACTTTAAGGGTGATTTATTTGGCGGACTAACCGCTGCCGTAGTAGCGCTTCCGCTAGCACTGGCATTTGGCGTAGCATCTGGTGCAGGGGCTCTGGCGGGGCTATACGGTGCAATCTTCGTGGGTTTTTTCTCCGCCCTGTTTGGTGGTACTCCGGCACAGATATCCGGGCCTACAGGACCAATGACTGTCATTATGACCGCTGTCATTATGCAGTTTGCCCATAACCCCACTTTAGCGTTCACCGTGGTTATGATGGGCGGGATGTTTCAAATCCTGTTTGGCCTACTCAAACTTGGTCGTTATATCAAGCTTGTGCCCTATCCGGTCATTTCTGGCTTCATGACGGGTATCGGTTTGATTATCATCATTATCGAACTCGCACCATTATTTGGTTATGACAATCCGACTGGTGGTGTATTGCCTGCACTTGCGGAGTTAAGACACCTTAAAACCAATATAAACCTCCACGCTGTAGCGGTCGGGCTCCTTTCCCTAATGGTGGTAGTATTTTTGCCACACAGCGTTTCACGATTTTTCCCAGCGCCACTGTCTGCATTGCTAATAGGTGGTTTTCTGGTTGTAACATTGTTTCCCGAGGCACCGGTAATCGGTGAGATTCCAAGCGGTCTGCCGCAATTGGTTTTTCCGCAGATCGAAGCCACATTATTTTTAGACATGCTCAAATCAGCACTTGTGTTGGCACTGCTAGGTTCTATCGATAGTTTGTTGACCTCACTTGTAGCGGATAATATTAGCCAAACCCGTCACGACTCGAATCGTGAGCTTCTCGGACAAGGTATCGGCAATATTGTTGCTGGAGCTTTTGGTGGACTGCCTGGTGCTGGCGCAACTATGCGCACGGTTATTAATGTGCGCACCGGCGGACAAACCCCTTTATCAGGGATAATTCATGCGTTAACCCTACTCCTGATCGTTCTTGGTTTCGGATCTTTTTCCGCGCATATCCCGCATGCAACACTCGCGGGTATATTACTAAAAGTCGGTTTTGATATCGTAGATTGGGATTATCTTCGCCGCCTGTCACGCGCACCCAAAAGTGGCTCTGCCATCATGCTGGCGGTTTTATTACTCACCGTATTTGTCGATCTAATAATGGCGGTGGCTGTTGGCGTCATAACTGCGAGCTTGTTATTTGTAAAACAATATGCAGATTTACAAGAAGCGGAGTTCCGTGCCTATAAGAAACATAAAAAAACCACTGGACTATCGGCGCAAGAAAAAGAATTAGTCGAAGCAATGCACGATCAGGTTTTCATCTTCCAATTGCGCGGCCCCTTAAGCTTTGGTGCGGCGAAAGACATGGTTGATTATGCATTACCTGATGAACCTCACAAAATTCTGATTCTCGATCTGGAAAACGTTCAGTCCATTGACGATAGTGCAGCACTAGCTATCGAGGAAATTATTAAGCGAATAAGGCATTCGCAAGGTAATATTTTGCTATGTGGAATGACAAACGAGGTCGGAAAGTCTCTTAATAGGACGGGAGTTCTCCGTGCTCTAGGGAAAGGTTTTAGATTCAAGAGGCGACTTAGTGCGCTAAATATGGCGGCCAGGTTGATTGAAAAACCTACTCAACCGTAGGGTGGGTGAAACTCATCATTTTTCTATAACCAATGTCTCAGTCTGTGTTCCTGATGACCCCAACTATTCGCGTCGCCAGTTGGGGTCGAGGCGATCCATCATCCGGTAATAAGCAGGCCAGGCGGGGTGCCGGACCACTGCACCCGCCTGGGCAGCTCCACCTTCAAATTGATCACGCGTGTGGGACAAAACCTGTTCTGAAATTAATTTTAACGGCTGGCCGGACGCCAAAGCTCTTAGTTGAATCCCTGCAGCTCGTTCGAACTGAAAGAGTCGATCGAACGCCCAAATCGGTGAATTTCCTGTAGTTATAATGCCATGATTGTTTAAAACCAGTGTATGGTTATCCGCGCCGAGATCTTCAACCAAACGTTGTTTTTCAGTATCGTCAAGTACGATGCCCTCGAACTCATGATAGCCAACCCGTTGGTGAAATTGACAGCTTTCCTGGGTAAGCGGAATAAAAGGTATGTCTATCGTTCCAATGGCCTGGGAATTGTGTGAATGAGTGTGGATTACGCAATTTATATCTTCTCTGGCTTCATGAATGGCTGAGTGTATTAGATAACCCGCCTTGTTAACCGGTAGTTCGCTGTCATCAATCTTATTGCCCTGGATGTCGATTTTGACCAGGCATGACGGTGTAATCTCGTCATAGCTGTAACCAAAGGGGTTGATCAGCAGATGCTCTGTGCGGGGTATTCGTGTGGTGATATGATTGTAGACCTGAG
>JBLHGU010000091.1:0-19954 GCA_047615875.1 Parasphingorhabdus sp. | reverse complement strand
TAATTCAGCCCCAGGCTGACACGACTGGTTGAATAAATGCTACATTTACCCCATCAGTATGTCGATAACAGACTACAATTAACTGTACATTCCATGACTCGGACAGGCGGCATCTATGAGAACAGCGAAATTTAGTATCGGACAAGTGGTCAAACACCGCTTTTTTTCGTTTCGCGGCGTGGTTTATGATGTCGACCCCGAGTTCGCCAATACCGATGAGTGGTATGACGCCATTCCAGAAAAAGTCAGGCCAGCAAAAGACCAGCCGTTTTATCATCTTCTGGCGGAAAATGACGAAACCTCCTACGTAGCCTATGTTTCCGAACAGAACCTGGAGCTGGATGAATCCGGCAAACCAGTTGCTCATCCGGATGTTTCAGGCTTGTTTTCGCAAACTGACGAAGGCAATTACGTTTCCCGGGAGCGAGCCCACTAAACATTGTGGGGTCAGGTCTTTCTTCACCAGAGTTACTGGATTTCTTTCAAAAGCATAGCCCGGTCGCTGTACTAACTGGAGCCGGTTGCAGTACCGCATCCGGAATTCCAGATTACCGCGACAAAAACGGTGACTGGAAACAACGCCAACCTATTCAATACCGTGCATTCGTTGATGAGGAGTCATCACGGCAGCGATACTGGCTACGCAGCATGCTGGGCTGGCCATACTTTAGCAACGCAACACCAAACAATGTTCATGCTGATCTGGTAGTACTGGAACAGACTGGTTTGATCAACGGCGTGATAACGCAAAACGTTGATGGCTTACATCGTCAGGTGGGTCAGGCTGGATTGATCGAGTTGCATGGTCAGTTGCACAACGTTCGTTGTTTGAAATGTGATCAAGTTTTCCCAAGGCAGTCATTTCAGTCAACACTGGAACAAGTTAATAGGTCGTTGCTGGATCAGATCAAGGATCAAACTATCGCAATGGCTGCAGATGGCGATGCACACTACGAACCCGACAATTTTACTGATGCCTCTATTCCCGAATGCACAAATTGTGGTGGCATCTTAAAGCCCGATGTGGTGTTTTTTGGCGAAGCCGTGCCGGCGGTTCGTGTTGAGCATAGTTTTGAGTTGATTGATCAGGCCAAAGCCTTGTTGGTGCTGGGTTCATCTTTAATGGTGTTCTCAGGCTTTCGTTTTCCTCGACACGCCCATAGGAACAACTATCCCTTGGCGATTATCAATCAAGGTGTCACCCGTGCAGACGATTTGGCAGATATCAAAATTGACCAGGAGTGTGGTGCGGTAATGGCTGCTCTACGAGAAGAATTAACAGGCAAAGCCGCATGAATCGATTTCCCAAGCGCATTGTATGTATGACAGAAGAGACGGTGGAAACACTCTATCTACTAGGTGAACAGGATCGCATAGTCGGCATATCCGGTTTCACTGTGCGACCACCAGAGGCTCGCAAGGAAAAGCCCAAAGTCTCGGCTTTTACATCAGCTAAGATAGACAAAATTCTGCAACTGAAACCTGACCTGGTGCTGGGGTTTTCAGATTTACAGGCCGACATCGCAACCGATCTTATCCGAGCAGGGGTAGAAGTTCATGTGTTTAATCATCGTTCGGTCGCAGGTATTCTCAACATGATCCAGCAACTAGGTTTTCTGGTTGGAGCGGTTGAAAAAACCAGTCAATTAGTGGGTGAACTGGAGCGTCGAGTGGAGGCGGTGCAGAACGCTGCCAGTAAACAGCCTGACAAGCCGCTGGTCTACTTTGAGGAATGGTATGACCCTATAATCACCGGCATTCAATGGGTTTCGGAGCTAATAGAAATCGCCGGTGGAGGCGATTGCTTTCCGGAACACTCCAGACAATCTTTGGGTAAAGACCGTATTCTGGCCGATCCACTGGAAGTGGTCAGAAGAAACCCGGATATTATTATCGGCTCATGGTGTGGCCGACGCTTTCGTCCCGAACTGGTTGGGCAAAGACCCGGTTGGGAACAAGTGAAAGCGGTAACTACTAAACAGGTGTTTGAAGTAAAGTCTGCAATTATCCTTCAGCCAGGCCCTGCAGCACTGACTGATGGGCTGGATGCTTTGCAAGATATTATTGAGCGTTGGCGGCAACCCGTTTCGACATAAGTGATTCCAGTACCGATACAGTATCTGGGCGTACGTCGTTCCAGATAGCGAAAGCCTCCGCGGCTTGTTCCACTAACATACCGATACCGTCATGTATGTTTTTTACTCCCAGATCAGCTGCCCACTGCATAAAGATGGTGGGCTGATCGGCGTACATCATGTCGTAAACCAGTATCGCGTTTTTTACAGACTCTTCCGGAACGGGTAGCAAGCAACCTTCCAGACTAGCGGACGTGCCGTTGACTACGACATCAAACTGTTTGCCTTTAAGATCTCGGTAACTACTGCCATGTACTTCAATATCGCCAGTGAAATCTCGTGACAGCCCAACCGCCTTGTCTACGGTTCGATTAGCAATGGTAATGCTTGCAGGACCTGCTTCTAGAAACGGTTGCAACACACCGCGGACTGCACCACCAGCGCCAAGAATTAGTATACGTTGGCCTTTAAGCGATACATTTAAATTGGTTTCGATATCGTATCGAAGACCGCGTCCATCGGTGTTGTCTGCATGGATATCGCCTTTATCATCAAACCACAGCGTGTTCGCGGCACCTGCCTTCTGTGCAAACAGGTGGACGTGATCAGCAAGTTCACAGGCTTCCAGTTTAAAGGGCACTGTAACGTTTAGCCCGGTTCCGCCATTGGCATAAAAATTACGCACCGCAGATTCAAAGCCGCCACGATCCACGTGCATGGTGGTGTAATCCATCTTAATATCAGTTTGCAGGCCAAACAAACCATGAATATACGGCGATTTGCTATGATTGATCGGGTTGCCCATGACAACAAATAAGCGTTTTTTAGGGCCGAAATCGAACAGATCAGACATTGCAGTTCCAGTGAGAAAAAGATAGCCTGATATTAACATTGCCGGTAACAGATTCTGTTACAAATACATCAATAATCTTCACCAGGGAAACGCTAATTTATTCAGAGTTTCACTAGATTTAACCTTCGTTGGAGTGTCAATCGATAATGGATCATAGCCAGATACAACAATTTGCAGATAACCTTTGGGACGACAGCATCGTGCCGACTCTGCAAGACTATATTCGTATCCCAGCCAAATCACCGCTGTTCGACTCCAGCTGGAAAGAGCATGGTTACATTGATGCCGCCGTGGCTTTGATGATGGATTGGTGCGAGCAACACCCAGTAGAGGGCGCCACCTACGAAGTAGTGCAGCTGCCTGAACGCACGCCGACGATTTTTATCGATATTCCAGGTACTTTAGATCGAACACTATTGCTTTACGGCCATCTGGATAAACAGCCAGAGATGGTCGGCTGGCGGGATGGATTAGGCCCATGGTTGCCTGTGATTGAGGATGACAAACTTTATGGCCGTGGTGGTGCGGATGATGGTTATGCCATTTTTGCCTCCATCACATCAATCCTGGCCTTACATGAACAGGGTCTACCTCACGCTAATATCAAGATACTGATTGAAGCCAGTGAAGAAAGTGGCAGCCCCGACCTGCCAGCCTACATGGACGCGCTGGAAGACCGAATTGGCAGCCCGGATGTTGTCATCTGTCTTGATTCAGGTTGCGGTAACTACGACCAGCTGTGGTTAACCACATCGCTGCGCGGCATGATGAGCGCGAATCTAAATGTTGAGGTGCTAACGGAAGGAGTTCACTCCGGCGATGCTGGCGGTGTAGTTCCATCCAGTTTTAGAGTATGCCGGCAGCTGCTTGATCGTATCGAAGACCAACATACTGGGCAGATCAAGTTGCCGGAATTTCACACAGATATTCCGGCCCAGCGTAGTGAGCAGGTAGAGATGTCCGCCGAGATAATCGGTGAGGATGCCTTTAGACGTTTTCCCTTTGCTGATCAAACCCAGGAGATGGGTGATTCAACTGCCGAACGTATTCTAAATCGAACCTGGCGACCTTCATTGGAAGTCACAGGTGCCGATGGTATTCCGGCCATTGATAGTGCTGGCAATGTTTTGCGACCCGAAACCAGACTTAAATTATCCATGCGATTACCCCCCACTGCGGATGCAGACAAGGCTGCTGCAGCGCTACAGGAAACACTGCAACAGAATCCACCGCACAATGCCCAGGTTAGTTTGACTGATGTGCATGCGGCGGCGGGTTGGAATGCACCTGCTACTGAGGAGTGGCTGGATAATGCCGTAAACGATGCCAGTCTGGCTTATTTCAACAAACCTGCGGTAAATATGGGTGAGGGCGGCTCTATCCCATTTATGGGTATGTTGGGTAATAAATATCCCGAGGCGCAGTTTGTTATTACTGGTGTATTAGGTCCGAAATCTAATGCGCATGGGCCAAATGAATTCTTGCATATTCCCATGGGTAAGAAGCTTACGGCCTGTGTTTCCAGCATTATTTATGACCATTATCGACGTTGTGTTTTGCAGCGACGGTTTGCTGAAGACGAATAGATTTAGCCCTGGGGTGTAACAACCCGGGTTTTGTAACCTTAAAAATAGGTCTGGTGTATCAGTGGTGTCCTTCTATACGTCTTTGCTTAAAGCTCATGTAGCAACCGATATTGAGGAAAAGGTTGCTATAACCCAATCACTCAGTGAATGTTTTCAGCAAACTGATTCCGATGAGCCGTGGCCGGAGGGATTTGTTATCCCGGACAGACCGGGTTTGCCATATTGTGTTGAACTGGTACACCCCAATAAGCTCAAGCGACGCAGCCCGCATACCGAGAAAGGTCGGACGATTCTGCTACACGCCATCGCACACATCGAGTTTAATGCGATTAATCTTGCTCTGGATGCGGCATTGCGTTTTCCCGCAATGCCACAAGACTATTATCGGGACTGGTTGTTAGTTGCCGGTGAAGAGGCCGGGCATTTTGAGTTGGTGCGAAAGAGGCTTGCCGACTACGGTCATCAATATGGCGACTTTCCGGCTCACAACGGTTTGTGGGATGTGGCGCAGCGTTCATCACACGATGTGCTGGAACGTATGGCGGTGGTGCCAAGGGTTCTTGAAGCCCGTGGTCTGGATGTGACACCTGCTATGAGAACCAGCCTGGAGGAAGCAGGCGATCTTGAATCTGCGCAAATACTGGATATTATCTATCGCGACGAAATTGGCCATGTCGCCATTGGAACTCGATGGTACAAGTGGCTGTGTAAACAGAGACATATGGAGCCGGTGGAGACTTTCAAGAACATAATCGAAACATATTATTCAGGTAACTTGCGCGGTCCTTTTAATCTTTCGGCGAGAACTCAGGCTGGTTTCGACAGAGTCGAAATGGAAATGCTTGAATCATTAGCTGGCAGCCGATAGGCCCGATAGATTGATACATATTTGTCTGCGCTATTGCTCTTCGCCTGATTTTCACGGAAGATAAACTTGGTTGGTTTAATGTTAACCAACGGTCAATAATTAACGCCTGTTGTAAAAATGATTTCCAAGACTATTGCAAAATTTGCTGCGAATACCAGCTCCGACTCCATTCCTGACAGTGCCCGTCAAATTATGCGTTTATCACTGCTGGACTGGTGCGCTGTAACTCTGGCTGGTTTCAAAGAACCGGTCAGTGCTAAGGTCAGAAATATGGTTCTGGCAGATGGTGGTAGTCCAGATTCATCGTTAATTGGCGCAAACGAAAAACTCCCTGCTCGCTCTGCCGCGTTGAGTAATGGCACAACATCTCACGCCCTTGATTATGACGACACGCATTTCATCTACATCGGCCATCCAAGTGTTGCTGTACTTCCAGCAGCGTTCGCGATTGCGGAAAAACGCAATCTTTCTTTATCTCAATTAGTTGATGCAGCGTTGTTAGGTGTGGAGAGTGCCTGTCGAATTGGAGACTGGATGGGGCGAGAGCATTATCAGACTGGATTCCATCAAACCGCGACTAGTGGTTGCTTTGGTGCTGCAATGGCAGCGGCGCGATTACTGCAACTGGATGTTAACCAGACAATGCATGCATTGGGTTTGGCTAGCACGCGAGCGTCCGGCTTAAAGTCTCAGTTTGGCAACATGGGCAAGCCTTTTAATGCCGGTCTTGCAGCCTCCAATGCAGTAGAAGTCGCAACTCTTGCCGGGGATGGTTTTCTTTCCCGACCAGATGGCCTCGAATGTGAGCAAGGTTTTGCCAGTACCCATAGCGGTGAAGCCAGGGATCCAGAACAGGTTTTGCAAAATCTCGGTACCGAATATTTATTTGAGTCGGTTCAACATAAATTTCATGCTTGTTGCCATGGTATCCACGCTACCCTGGAAGCGCTGAATGATCTAGTGAATACACACCAACCAGATGCACAACTGATTGAGCGTGTGGAAGTTACCATTCATCCCCGTTGGTTGCGGGTCTGCAATATCCCACGTCCTGAAAGTGGCCTGGAGGCCAAGTTTAGCTATAAGCTGGCAACTGCGATGGCTCTGCATGGTATCGATACGGGTGCGCTTGATACCTACACTGATGAAAATTGTCGCAGACCTGAGTTGATCCAGTTACGTGATCGAGTTGTGGTGCATTCTGATGCGACTGTTTCCGAAACTGCTGCAAAAGTGGTCGTTGAAACTAAGGGTGTGAGATTGGAGCAGAGTCATGATCTGGAACAACCGAGATCTATTCAGGATCGAACCGATAGAGTGCAAGCAAAGGCGGCTACGTTGATTGGTAAAGATCGCGTTCAGAGACTGTGGAATCAAATTAACAACAGTAACGATTTATCAGCTCGTCAGTTTGTACAGATCGTTAATCAACAATAAAGATATTATTAAGAGACAGGTGATTTATGGTGTCTGATGTATTGGCCAAATGTGGCTTAAACCAGCAGCAGCTGGATTCCTACTGGATGCCTTTCACGGGCAACCGGAACTTTAAGAAAGACCCTCGCATAATCGTTTCGGGTGAGGGCAGTTACTTTGTCGACGCAGATGGACGACGTATCTTTGATGCACTGTCTGGCCTTTGGACTTGTGGTGCCGGTCATAGTCGAGTTGAAATCGCCGATGCAGTGAGCCAGCAACTCAGAGAGCTGGACTATGCGCCAGCTTTTCAGTTTGGTCATCCTAAAGCCTTCGAATTGGCACATCGGATAACGGAGTTTATGCCTACGGGACTAAACCGGGTATTTTTTACCGGCTCGGGTTCTGAATCCGTAGAAACAGCACTCAAGATTGCTCGAGCCTATTGGCGTAAGAAAGGTCTTGCCAGTAAGACAAAACTTATTGGTCGCATTAAGGGCTACCACGGTGTGAACTTTGGTGGCATCAGTGTGGGTGGCATCGCAGCTAATCGCACGCTTTACGGGCAAGCCCTGGAAGCGGCTCATCTTCCGCACACCATGTTGCCGGAAAACAGTTTTATAAAAGGTATGCCACAAGAGGGCGCGCATCTCGCCAATCAACTGGAAGAGCTGGTTGCGTTACACGACGCTTCTAATATTGCTGCGGTAATTGTCGAGCCATTGGCAGGTTCCGGTGGCGTCATACCGCCTCCAGTAAATTATCTGCAAGGCTTGCGAGAGATCTGCGACCGGCATAATATCCTGTTGATTTTCGATGAGGTAATTACGGCGTTTGGCCGCATGGGCGCGAAAACGGGAGCCGAAGCCTTTGGGGTTACACCAGACCTTATGACCATCGCCAAGCAACTAACCAATGGCGCCGTGCCAATGGGTGGCGTTATTTGTCGGCAGGAAATCTATGATCTGTTTATGGAAACTGGCGGCCCGGAATATATGGTTGAATTGCCTCACGGCTATACTTATTCAGGTCACCCGGTGGGCTGCGCTGCTGGTCTGGCTGCGTTAGACTTGCTCGAAAATGAGCAGCTGATAGAACGGGTTAAGGCCAACGCGCCGTACTTTGAAGAAGCACTGCATACTTTGCGCGGAACAAAATATGTAGCGGATATTCGTAACTACGGTTTCGCCGGCGGTATTACCATTGAATCCACCCCAGGAGAGCCTGCCAAACGGCCCTATGAAATTGCCATGAGTTGTTGGAAAAAAGGATTTTACGTTCGATACGGCGGTGACACCATCCAGCTCGGTCTGCCCTTTGCTACAGAGAAAGAGGAAATTGATCGTGTTATCAGCGCGCTGGGCGACTCCATTTTAGAGCTTGATTGACGGTTGGTACAGGCAATAGAGGGCTTCAGTCCGAGTTGCTTGCTCCTCCATAAACTTAACTTTCAACAGCACAGGTTTAATGGCCACAAAAGTAGCATTTTTTAACGAACTGCTTGAGCGCGTTCTGCATATTGGCAGCTCTCTACACAAGGAGCGTCAGCCGCAAGAGGAGGATCTTGCGCAACTCTGCGAAAGATTATTAGCTGACAGCGGTGAAGCCACTGGTTTGGCTATTGCGCAGCAGATACTTGATCGATCTCTTGCTCTAGATCGCAGTCAGCGTGATGAGTTCTTTATGTTGTTGCTGACGGACTTTGGTTGTGATGAGAGTGCTATGCAGGCAGTGATGCAAAAGTGGCAGAACAGTGAACCCGGCGCTGCACGAAAAATGCACTTAGCCTCTGAACCGCGTAGCATGGAATTATTTCGGCGCATTAACCGAGTACCTGGTGGTACATCCGGGCTGGTGCAGTTACGCGCCAAACTACTAGAGACGATTCGCCGTAAGCCCGAGCTTAAATTACTAGATGATGATCTTCGGCATCTGCTGGCTTCCTGGTTTAATCGAGGTTTTCTGGAGTTGCGGCGTATTAGCTGGTCTACCTCTGCGGAGATTCTGGAGAAGATCATTCAATACGAGGCAGTGCATGAAATTCATGGGTTTGAAGATCTTCGTCAACGAGTTGCCGCGGAAGATCGCAGGTTGTATGCCTATTTCCATCCATCATTGCCAACCGAGCCGCTAATATTTCTGGAAGTTGCTTTGATGGATAGCATTCCTTCGGCCATTGGTCCGATTCTGGATGCATCACGTAAACCCCTGGAGCCGTCCGCGACTAACACAGCAGTGTTCTATTCCATCTCAAATTGTCAGCAGGGACTGCATAGAATTTCTTTTGGTAATCTGTTGATCAAACAGGTGGTAATGGAGTTGCAGCGAGAGTTTCCTCATCTTGACCAATTTGTAACACTATCTCCCGTGCCAGGTTTTCGGCAATGGGCCACCAGCAATATTCGGTCTCCAGGTGATAACGTGCCTGAAAAAGTAGTTGGGTTATTGCGAGACCAAATGCAAAGAGATATTCCTGACGATGGGGAGCTATCAAAATTATTAGCGTTCTATCTTGCTAAGGAAAAAAGAGCATCTAATGGTGCAACGGATCCGGTTGCGCATTTTCATCTTGGAAACGGTGCCAGCCTGCATCGTATTAACACAAAAGCCGATAACAGCAAGCACGCTCAGGATTCAGCGTGGGGTTTTATGGTCAACTATCTCTATACAGGCGCAGACATAGAACGCAATCATGAAGATTATGTTAACGCAGGACAGGTTGCACTGGGTGAGCAGGTGGAAGTAATACTTGCCGCTACAGTTTCCTAGTCAAATAAGTAGCGCGCTACCGCATCTTCATCCCATTCGATGCCATTACCTGGACGATCGGACAATTCGGCGTAGCCATTTTTAACTTCCAGTGGTTGCTGAATGATGGCGTCGCTCCAGTCAACATACTCAAGCCAATGGCAGGTCGGGGAAACTCTCAGTAGATGAGCGCTTATTTCTGGAAACAGGTGACTGGATAGATCGAGATCGTGACTATGGGCCAGACTGGCTGCTTTCATCCATCCTGTTACACCGCCAATTCGTTGAACATCCGGCATATAAAATGAACCTGCGCCCGCATCAATAGCCTTCTGCATTTCAAAATGGCTTAACAGGTTTTCGCCAATTTGAAGTGGCGTGTCAATGCTGGAAGCAATCTGCGCACAACCAGCGTAGTCATCATTGCGAATTGGCTCCTCTATCCAGTAAAGGCCTTCATCATCCAGTAGACGGCAACGTTGCATCGCTTCGCTCACACTCAGCGATTGATTGAAGTCACACATCAGTTTTATATCGGAACCAATTCGTTGCTTAACATTGCGAACAGCGGTCAGATCGTCTTGCATGTCGGGTCGACCAAGACGCAACTTCAATGCACTAAACTGACCGTCGTTGAGAAGTTCTTCTGCTTCATCAGCCAGTTTGTCGACATCCTGAATCCACAATCCACAACTGCTGTAAGCGCGAACAGAACCGACGCTGCCACCTAATAGTGACGCCAGGGGCAGTTTCTGAGATCGGGCAAGTGCGTCCCAGGCGCACATATCTATCGCCGCCAGGGCTTGACCAAGCATTCCGTAGGTGTCCAGTAGGGTTAGCCGTTTGCGCAACATGCTATCAAGATTGGCGGGTGCCAGTGGCTGGTTAGCGACTAGATCGTTAAGGGCCTCAATACAACCAATGGTTGGCTTAAGCATGGCAGGCATAAAGCAAAACAGATAACAATGGCCTGTAATGCCAGCGTCTGTTTCAAGATCTACGAGTACCAGGGCAGCGTTTTTAATTTGGCCGCTAGCAGCAACAGGCGGGCGCTTGATTGGTGCGGTAACAGCCCGTGCTTTAACTCCGGTGATCGTAATCGACATATTTTGTCTCTAATTGGATTGAAGTGACTTTCGAAGCGTCAGTGCCTCACTTTGCGCACAGCCTTCGATATCTGCCCAGCTAATCACCTGGCCTGATGTTATGGAATTTTTTAACCTGACACCCTCACTTAGACCAATAGGCAAAGCAGATTGTTGTATGGATGTGCTGGCGGGGGAGAGTTTTCCGTAGATGGTATAACCGCCTTCTCCATCCAGAGTTTCACCCGCATTCAAATCTCTTTTTGCTGTCGCCACAACATCGGCTATAAAACCCTGAGTTGAACCCGTAGGTTTATTGAGCAGAGCAGCACTTAGTATCGAAATATTCAGTTCAAGACCAATGAGATGGAATGGCTTATACATGGCGGAGTAGCGCCCGCTGTCATCAGTGTTCATGCCATACTGTCTAAAACAGGCAGCTGCATAATCGTTTGGTGCTTCGATAACTACATAGACTCCCCAACGAAGATCACGCTCAACATCGCTGCCATCTCTATACAAGGATGAGACTACTTCTACCTGACCTTTGTGGTGAAGTTCGCCGCCCTGATCAGCCGGGCGCAAAACCTGCGCGAGATCATCCATGCCACAGGGCGGGAAGAGTAAACCATCCGGTGGCGGTGTGAGCCCGGTAGCGTTAGCAATGGCACACATTTCCAGTGCCGACTTGGTGCCATCCAGGAAAGAGTTAAACATCTTACTGTTCATGCCGGCTTCCGCTGCCTGTTGGCTGGTTAAACCGTAGTGGTCCCAGACAGTATCCGGCGTTGAGGCATGGTACTGGGGTAAATACTTGGTGCCTTTGCCAGCGGCAACAACATCAAAGCCGCAGCCTTTGGCCCATTCCACCATCTCACAAGTCAGGGCAGGTTGATCGCCATAGGCCATGGAGTAGACCACCCCGGCAGCGCGGGCTTCCTCGGCCAACACTGCGCCAACCAAAGCATCAGCCTCGACGTTAACCATCACTATATGCTTACCAGATCGAATAGCGGCTCGTGCATGTGATACGCCGGCGACCGGATTGCCAGTTGATTCAACAACTACATCAATATCCGAATTGAGTAACTCGTTGTAGTCGTCAGTAAACTTTGTTGCAGCTATTTGGGATGAGTCCCAGCCAACTGATGCACAGGCTTGTTTAGCCCTATCAGGATTTAGATCGGCAATGCCAGCGACTTCTAACCCCGGAGTATTGGGAATCTGGCTTAAAAACATCGAACCAAATTTTCCGGCACCAATTAAACCGACTTTTACCGGACGACTGGCCGCTGCTCTGGCCGCTAACTCCTGATAGATAAACATGTTGTTTGATTAATTCGTTTTGGTAGGATAAAAGGAAAAGTCAGATGTAATAAATATAAAAATCACGCAAGCCATCGCCTTCCAGTTCCGAGGTTTTTTCTATTTCATCGCGTTTAACAAAAATATGACTCTCACACAGTGTTCGTCCAACGGTATCCATAAGAACGGTATCTTGCTGTAGTGCATCCAGCGAGGCACTGAGGTTTTCTGCAGTACCCTCTACTGCATCCTGGGATTCAAAACAGTCGCCGGTCTCCATGGGTGGTAGTTCGTATTTATTTTCGACGCCCAGTCGAGCCGCCTGCAATACGGTGGCTATGGTGGTGTAGATATTGGCACCACCATCTGCCATGCGATGTTCGAGTCGGGCTTTACTACCGCCTTCAGTAGAAACTCGTGTTGTAACGCCACGATGGTCTCCGCCCCAATTACGCCAGTAGCCGGATAGTGATGCAGGCTGTAAGCGATCATAAGAGTTGGTTGTTGGGGCTAATAATCCTGCCATGCCTTTATGGTGATGCATTAAGCCTGCTACACAGCCCCTGGAAAGATCATTCATATGATCCGGACCGCCATGATCACCGTTGGCAATCACGTTATTGCCGTCCTTATTGGTAAAAGAAAAATTTACATGAATACCACTGCCGCCGGTGGTGGCGATGGGTTTTGGTAGGAAGGTAAGAACCACACCATGTTCATGAGCCACTTCACGGGCCATCAGGCGGAATAAGAAGTTGTCGTCAGCGGCTTTTAAGGCGTCGTCATAAACCAGCGTGAATTCAAATTGAGGCGAGTCGAATTCTGAAGAAAAGGTTTCGAGCTTGAAGCCCATTTCCTCAGCGCACTCCCAGATAGAATCTGTAAAGCGCAGGTGATCGGCCATACGACCGGTGGAGTAAACGTAGGCACCCGGCGTGTCGTAGGGCTGTATGTGGCCATGATCATCAACCTGAAATGCGTAGGCCTCGAGTTCTATGCCTACCTGGGGGTTCAGACCGTGGGCCTGCCAGTCGTTAACGGCTCGCTTTAAGGCGCCACGTCCGCACATGGGTAATGGCTCGCCGTCAGTACCGTATAAATCGGCTACCACCATATTGGTGTCTGGTTCCCAGCATTCTCTAATTTCAGACTCCAGATAGCGAGCCTCCATATCGGGC
This sequence comes from Parasphingorhabdus sp., assembly GCA_047615875.1. GTDB lineage: Bacteria > Pseudomonadota > Gammaproteobacteria > Arenicellales > CAJQKF01 > JBLHGU01. The sequence goes on along the minus strand of JBLHGU010000091.1, from coordinate 6,840 downwards.
AATCCTTCCAGCATCATGGAGCCTGGCGAGGGAATCAGATCCTTGTCGTAGGTAACGCCATAAACGCTTCGACAAAATCTTGCTACACCATCACCGGGCTTATTTGAAAAAAGATATTTTCCTCTGGCCAGATTCAGATGATCGCAAAACAGTATTCTGAGTCGATTGGTCATGATGTTTCTCGAATTGTAATTAGGATGTTTGGGTGCATGCTAACCCGAACTGAATATAAATTAAACAAAATGCTCAGGCATTATTGATGATTAGCTCAGCGCTACGATGGGCCAGCATAATAGTTGGTGCATTGGTATTACCTGATGTCAGATTGGGAAACACAGATGCGTCAATTACACGCAGGTTTTCAGTTCCGTGAACTCGCAGATGTTGGTCAACCACACTGTTATCGGAATCCGGTCCCATTCGGCAAGTGCCAATGGGATGATAAACCGTTGCTGCCCGCTGTTTGAAATCTTCTACTAGGCCCATATCATCTAATTGATCCGGTTGAGAGTTCAGCGGTTCGTCTATCAGTGACTGGAAAGCCGATGTTTGAATTAGTCGTTCGCACAGACGACCACCGCGAACGATGTCGTCGAGATCCTCTGGTTCCTGCAATGAGCCAGGATGAATAGCTGGAGCGCTGTCCGGTTTGTTGTTGACCAGTCGAATACGACCACGACTTAGTGGCCGGCAGGGCTGATAACTCAGAATAAACCCAGGGAAGGGGTCAATAACTGACTCCGAGCGATCGCCTCGGGTGCGGGTGGTGTAGGACAGTGGACTACAATAAAGTTGGGTATCCGGATAGTCGCGATCGGCACTGGAACGAACCAGTCCACCGAATTGATTAATGCTCATTGCGAGGGGACCACGCCGAGTTAAAAAGTATTGCGCACCGGCTGCGGCTTTACCCCACCACGGAGCTAGTCTGTTGTTGAGGGTTTTACGAGTGCAACGATAAGTATAGGTGAGCGCCAGATGGTCCTGAAGATTTTTACCTACACCGGGCAGCGGGTTTATTATGGGTATGCCGTGACGATGGAGTTCCGCAGGATCACCAATACCCGACAGCATCAATAATTTGGGACTATTAATAGCACCGCCAGATACGATTACCTCGCGCCGGCAGTAGACTTTATATTCGCTACCGCGACGATCGAAAACGACGCCCGTTGCTTTACCATTCTCGACCAATACTCGTTTTACGTTAACCTGAGTCATCAGACTTAAATTAGGTCGTTTTAACGCAGGATGCAGGAATGCACTAGCTGTAGAACATCGCCTGCCTTTGCGGATAGTCATTCGATAACGACCCACACCCTCACCGCCGATTAGATTGGGATTGTGTGGCAGATTGATTTTACTGGCCGATTGCAGAAACTCTCTTTGTATAGAATGGCAGTTATTGCCAGGATCGCTAATGGTCAGTGGTCCGCCACCATGAATAGCTCCATTGGAATCAACAATGTTTTCGATCTTTTTGTACTCTGACTCAACGCTCTGCCAGTTCCAAAGTGGGTTGCCAGCACTGGCCCAGTCGTCGAAGTCGTGGGGTAAGCCACGAAAATAAACCATGGCATTTATGGAACTCGAACCGCCCAGGACCTTACCCCGTGGCCAATAACCCTGTCTGTTGCTCAACCCAGGGTCTGGCGCAGTGCTGTAACTCCAATTTACGCGTTTGTCGTAATAGGTGCGCCCATAGCCGAGGGGTGTTTGAATCCAGAATTTATTGTCCTTACCGCCTGCCTCGAGTAACAGCACATTTGTATGCTTATCGGCACTGAGTCGCTCCGCTAACACACAGCCGGCTGAACCCGCACCGACGATGATATAGTCGAAGTCAGTCAAAACCGTATAAAAACACTACTAGTCATTACCAAACAGGGCTTCTTCGCGCCGTTGCAGATATTTTAACCAGGTTGGAATGGCATCTTCATGGGGTACAGTGCCAACTTCGCGCATGACAGCTTTTCCTTCTTCGCTTCTTACGAAGTCAAGAAAATCTCTAACCCCTGGCTTAACATCCAGCTGCATTGGTGTAACCAGATAGAGCGGTCGATACAGGCTATATCCACCATCACGAATACGGTCGAAAGTTGGTGCTACACCGTCCAGGTTTAATACGCTTACGTCCCGACGACGGGCGCTGCTAATTCCGGTGATCGCAATTACATCAGTTCGGGCCTCTACAGCCTTTTCAAGTGGACCAGAAGATGGAAATATTTCAGAGGCTACAAATTCTTCCTCATAATTACCAAACACCAGCTCCCTAATTGTTCGGCCTACTCCGGAAATCTTGCCGCGTCGAATGAGTAGTTTAATTGCCTGGTCTGAGCCACCCAGTTCGGACCAGTTTTTAATTTTACCCTTGAATAGATCTTTTACTTGCTGTGTAGTTATGTCTGTAACCGAGTTGTCTTTGTGAACAATAACCGCTAGAGCATCCCAGGCCACAGGATTCATTTTTGCCCAGCGTTCTTCGCTAATAGGTGAAATCATTATCGGGTGGTTTATAACATCTCGGCAGCTGCCACCGAGGTCTGCCTGGCCAGATGAAACCTGACGTATGCCCTTGGTGGCACCACCACCCTGTATAACAATGTCGATTCCAGTGCGCCTTCGATAGGCGTTAGCCATTTCAGCCATAAAGCCTTGCTTGGAAATGCCGCATCCGACCCAGGTAAGCGTTGAACTTTCCTGTGCGCTTGCGGAAACAGAGCTGATTATCAATAAACCAGTGATTACTAGAGAAACTATAATTTTATTCATGGGCCTTCCTCATAACAAAACTTCGCCGTCAGAATCAATCTTACTATTAGCAAAATCAATGAAAATCTACTTGATACAGATATTAAGGGCAATACTATTTACGAATACTAATTTTTCTACCACTCCAGACCGGCTCGGGGCAAGTTGAGTGGTCACTATGAGTCGCCTTTATACGACTTAATATAGCTTCTGGAAAAGGTGCCGATCGACGCTGGCTCATATCGATATGCATGCCAATCTGTTCCATCGTTGCGGCCAGATAGTGTTTTTCGGCGTGATACATTTCAAGATATATTTGCATCCTTTTATGATCGTAATCCATGACTCTCGCGTACAAATCGAGCGGATCATCCAAAGCCACTTCGCCTAGATAGTTAACATGCAATTCCAACGTGAAAGTTGATGCGTTTTGGTTGTTTAAGTAATCAGTACCTAGTCCAAGACTGTCGTAGAGCACGTCGATACCTTGATCAAAAGCAACGATATAAAATGCCAGATTCATGTGATCGTTGTAGTCAATCCATTCAGGTAGTACCGCTAGTTTTTTGAGGTACATGGGTGCGGTTTTTGAAAGGTGCATAGAAATACTTTCCGTCTAAGCTATAAAATAGTTATTTGTTGTTCATCAAGTGTGGCTAGTAGCACAGTATCTTTAACCACTTCAATGGCCGTTAGCATATCTGTTTCATACCAGACATCGCCATCATGTCGAGCAGGTATATGTTGGCGCAAAGCGGCAACAACACATTCAGTATTTTTATCCAGTGGGTAGTCTTCACACAGTGCCTCGACACTGGACAACCCCTGAGCCGCGACAAGAATTTCTCCGGATATAACGGCCTGCGCATTTATTATTACCTGGCTTGCCTTTCGAGCGCACCAGGTGGAATTTGATACATGATCCTCCGCATTACCTTTGCCCGGAATGGAATCTACTGATCCGGGCATGGATAGAGTACGGTTCTCCATAACCAGAGCAGACAGTGAGCATTGTACGGTGGCATAGCCGGTATTGAGTCCGGGCGTGCCGGAGGCTAGATTTCGTGCCAGTCCAAAGCTCATTGTCGGATCGATCAGTCTTGCTACACGACGTTCACAAATAGATGCCAGGTCGGCAAATGCTATGCTGAGGAAGTCCATGGCCTGGGCAATATACTGTCCATGAAAATGGCCACCAGATATGGGGCGGCGACCACTCTCTTCCTGCAAGATCAGCGGATTGTCTGTTGCAGAATTGATTTCGGTCTCAACGATGTTGCGAACATAGGTTAATGTTTCACGCACTGGCCCGTGTACCTGGGGGGCACAACGAAGCGAGTAGGGATCCTGAACTCGCTGTGTGCCAGCAGAGCCTTGCGGTCTGTTTTCACCGGGAAAAACAATGTCGCGAGCGGCCTGGGTCATCCGTTGTGAGTTGCGGGTCAATGCGCGAATATTTTGTGCGACAGTCATTTGTCCCACATGGGGTCGCGCCTCATGTAATCTAGCGTCGAAAGCATCTTTCTCACAACGCATAGCCTCCAGCGAAAGGGCCAGTCCGATATCGGCGTGACGGGCAATGTTCTCAGCGTCGGCCACTGCTAACACTGCCAAAGCGAGTGATGTTGTGGAGCCATTAATTAGTGCGGAAGCATCTTTCGCCTCAAGTGGGATTTCGATCTCGAGTCCCGCCTTGGTGAGAGCGTCGGGTGCAGAATAACATTTACCTTGCCATTCTATTTTCGCTTCTTCAAAACCGCATACCGCGCCTGCCAGATGAGCCAATGGCGCCAGATCGCCGGAAGCGCCTACTGAACCCTGACTGGGAACTACTGGAGTGAGCCCCAGATTCAGAAATTTAGTCATGCGCAGGGCAAGTTGGGGTGCGATGCCGGATACATCTCGGGCGAATGCATTTAACCGCAACAATAGCATGGCGCGTACGACATCGGTCTTGAACGATTCGCCTAAGCCGGTGGCGTGAGAGACAATCATATTGCGTTGATAGCGGGTTAAATCTTCGGGTTTAACCCGTTGATCTTTGAATGCACCCACACCTGTATTCAGTGAGTAAATTAGTGGGCCATCATCTCCCAGCCAATGCTCACGAATATAGGCTTTGGTAACAGCCATTCGTTCCAGCAACCCGTCATCGATGCAGACCGAATTGCCATGGCGGGCCACGGATATAACCTGAGCTATCGTCAATTCACCTTGACCTATCACAACGGGCTTAAGCATGTTTTTCAGTATTCCAATAGTGGCTCATAAATAATTTATTCTTAGTTGATAATATCTGGCAGCGAACTGCCATTGGATAAATCGAGATATCTGGCTAGTAGCTTTACCGCACTCGGTTTCCAGACCCTCGCTTCCTGGTGGGGTTTTCCAGCCAGCCAGGCACTGATTCTGGTTGTATTCGGACCCAGCAGCCAAAGCTCTAATGGTGTTTGCAGTAACTTGCTGTGTTTTTCATGTATTAGAAAACTGTAGCCTGGTAATTCCGGGCTTTGATAAACAATTCTTAAACGGCGACTTTCTTTAGATGGCAGGCTGGCATAATATTTGTCAGTCAAAATGATGGCCTTACACTGATTTGAGTGCAATAACCGTAAGCGTTGTTCAGCGTCTATAGATGCAATTCCGACCGGTTCTCTATGTGTATTATTAATTGTGTGGGTCAGGTGGGAAAGAAATAAGCTCGGCAACGCCGGCGTACAAACCTTGCGCCCAGCCAGGTCGGCAAGCTGGTAAATACTTTCATTACTAGTGGCCACAATGGTCATAAATGATTGCGACTGTTTTTCGGTTACTACTGGCAGTACAGTGTTTGCTTTTATCAGCCACGCACTGATGCTGGCGTTGGCAATGGCCAGATCAAACTCGCCACGTTCAACTGCCTGTAGATACACAAACGAGCTATCGGAAAAACTTAAGTTTACCGTGCGGCCAGTTAGTCGCTGCAAAGCATGGGTAAATTCATTTAGAGTGGTTGAATCTGGTTGGCTTATGGATGGTGGTAAAAGCAATCGTAATGGTTCAGTAGATTGCTGGGCAAAAATCGGCGATATGCTACTGAAAAGTGCAGCAATCAAACTACAAACTATTGCCAGGCGTCCTGCCATACTGTGGGAGAAGATCGCAGTCAGCTGGCGGTGGCACCCGATAAACGGGTGATGGCGAGGGCGTTGCTACGAATGATTCTCAAAGCCTTTTTTATACGTATGTCGAGATACCAGCCATAAAAATCTAAATTGCCAACCCCAACTATGCGCTTGGCAAGCTCCTGACCAGAGCCATCAAAAAAGCCAACTGTGGGAACCACATAAATACCCTGCTGATCTGCAAGGCTACTTTGGGTTGTGGATTCTCCACTAAAGTTAGTAACCGTTTTGTGAGAATCGATCAAAACTTCTCGCAGTATTATGTTTCCCAGGTAGCGTTTGTCGTTCTCAAGATGTTGAAAAAACTCGCTCTTTACTGCATCGCAATAGGGGCAACTGTTCGAACTGAATAACACAACAACAGTTTGATTGGACGCGATGGCGCTATGCCCATCCGAACTCAGATCACTGGCAGGTTGAATCTCGCCTGAGAGAGCCGCAGGTGATAGGATCAGTAGAATGGTGAGTATTAGATATTGCATCATAATTCGAGAAGGCCAGATACAGGCTGCAAAATGGTACACAGGCTTGTTGCCAAACGCCAGTTTATATGATTTCCGCTCTTTTTAATGGGTGGCGGGTGAATATTTGTGAACGGATTACTATGAAATTAGCAAAATATATATGCCTTTTGGTTGTGGCTGGCTGTTTTTGCCAAAACGCAACTGCGCAGAGTGTTGTCGACAGTGAGTTACATAAATTCAAAGTTGAGGTCCTGGTGGAGAATCTGAACAGTCCCTGGGCAATGCAGTTTATGCCTGACGGTGGTTTTCTAATTACCGAGCGACCCGGTAGTTTGATTCATATTAAAGCCGATGGCTCTATTATTGATATCAAAAATCTTCCGCAAATAGACACTGTCGGACAGGGTGGTCTGCATGATGTATTACTGGACCCTGATTTTGCTATCAATGGTCGAATATAT
>JBLHGU010000090.1:0-20330 GCA_047615875.1 Parasphingorhabdus sp. | reverse complement strand
GACAGTATCGCCAGTTAAGCCGAACTTTCCATCCCGATCATCCCGTGAGGTGGTTACAATCAAACCTGTGTTGATTCCGCTGTGCATGGTCAATGCATGGTTGATGCGAGATTTTAGATCCCCACTCATTTGGCGTACCATTAAATGCAATTCCAGGGCTGCTTTAACGGCACGTGAGGGATCATCTTCATGGGCGTTAGGAATGCCGAAAAGCGATACCACTTCGTCGCCAATAAATTGATTGACGGTTCCTTCATAACCTTCAATGATACGAATGGCTGCTTCCTTGATCCGATTCATAATCTCTTCCACTTCTTCCGGATCGAGATACTCACTCATGGCTGTGTAGCCTGAAAGATCAGAAAAAAGAATCGTTGCTTGACGACGTTCCCCATCAACCTGTGAGGGAACAGAAGATTTTTCTTCCAATTCTTTCAATCGCAGGTGTAATCCTTCCAAAGCCGAGTCAACTGCCAAATTACCCAGGATCGGACGTTGCACTTCCAATGTTTTAATCGCTGCTTTTAGTTCTGCGATTTGCGCATTGCGATTAGTCATGGGAATCTTTACTTTTATAAATTGATGACAAGACATCAATTGTTAAATTTGTCTCGGGGTAAAGGAAGAATAAACTACCTAATCGCCAAAATCGAGGGTGCTAGCAAATTAACTTTACCTGATTAGTGAAATTCGCAGCTATTTGTAATGCTTGACTCTGGCTAGTGCAAGGATTAGCATTTATCTTAGAACAAGTGTCCAATAATAACTCAGGTGAATATCCATTGAGAAACGCGTGCAATGTCTAGTGCAGGTTCTTCAGGTGTTTCCACCGATTCGAGTCTAGAAAAGCTGGATCGTATTTTTGCTCGACAGAAAGAATGTGTCAGAGGAAACCCCTATCCAATTCTTGAACAACGACTTGATTGGCTGAACAGTCTGGAAAAAATGCTCATTGCCTGGCGCGATGATTTTGCGGCGTCGCTGAACAGTGATTTTGGTGCACATTCGAAAGTTGTTACCGACCTATATGAAACCGGCGCGATACTCGGCAGATCTCGATATTTTCGCCGCCAGTTGCCAGAGTGGATAACAGCAAAGCCAGTTTCCGTACACCCTAAAGTTCATGGTTCGTCCAGGGCCGAAACAAGAGTGGTTCCTAAAGGCGTGGTCGGTAATATATCCCCGTGGAATTTTCCAGTGGAGTGCGCGCTGGTTATGGCGGTAGATATGCTTTCCGCTGGAAATCGGGTCATTCTAAAGTCTGCACGTCAGGCACCGGCTACAGCGCAAGCGGTGAGCGAAGCTATTGCTGAGTTTTTTGATGAAGACGTGTTTGCCTCAGTCACTGGCGGTAGTGAGCTAACCCAGGCATTCCCTCACAAACCCTGGGATCACCTAACCTATACAGGCAGCCCGGAAGTGGGCAAGATTATTTTGCGCGCCGCCGCGGAAAACCTGACACCGGTGACACTTGAACTGGGCGGCAAGAATCCAACGGTGTTCGCAGAGGATGCGATAGAAGATAGTTTGATAAGACGTTTTCTTGAGGCAAGAATTCTAAAGGGTGGGCAGGTGTGTACATCACCGGACTATGTTCTGGTGCCACGTAAACAACGTGATGAATGGTTACAACGAGCCCAGCGATTGTGGAGTGAAATGTACCCTACTTATGTCGGCCACCAAGATGCCACCGGGGTGATCAATCAATCCCATTATGATCGTGTCATGGGCTATATAAAGGAAGCCCAGGATGAAGGCGTTGAAGTTGTTTCATTGAATGGCGATGAGCCCGATGCACAAAAACGTCAGATCCCAATGTATGTCGTAGTTGAGCCGAATGCTGAGCTGGCTTGCATGCGTGAGGAGATATTTGGACCGGTTACCGCGTTGCTTTGTTACGATGACATTGATGAAGCAATTAGCAGAATCAACAGCGGGCCAAGTCCGTTAGCATGTTATCTGGCGACCCATAACTCCGATGTTGCTGAGCGATTTATCCTTCAAGTACGCAGCGGTGGGGTGGCGATTAACGATTTTGGAACTCAGGCTGGGCATCCGGGAATACCATTTGGTGGTTTTGGGCAAAGTGGCATGGGCTGCCATTCTGGATATGAAGGGTTTTTGAATTATTCCCATACCAAAGGTGTATTCCATGGTGCGGAAGATTCAGCAGTCGTTAAATCTATGCGCATGCCTTATGGCGAATCCGCCGAGCAACTTGTGAAGGCGATTTTTGGGTAGATGAGAATGAACGATCGATTTGTAATTGCACTGGACCCGGCTCTAATAGAGCATGTAATTCCCCACAGATCTGAGTATGAAGCTAACGGAGTCTGGCCTGACGAAAGATTCGGTAGTTGCGTAGCAGAACATTGTGCCCGAACTCCAGATGCTGAGGCGGTAATCGACCGAAAAGGGTTACGGCGAATAACCTTCGCGGAACTGGATCGCCTGTCAAATCGGTTTGCTAACTGGCTAGTCGATAACGGCATTGAGCAAGGCGATGTGATTAGTGTGCAGCTACCCAATTCTCTGGAAGCCACAGTGATTGCCGTGGGCGCTAATAAAGCTGGGGTTATCATTAATCCCATGATGACTGTGTATCGCGGCAAAGAGCTGCGGCATATACTGACAAAAACCCAGGCCAGGGCGATTTTTATACCAGGTGTTTATCGTGGTTTTTCCCATCCTGAATTATTGAGCCAGATACAACAGGAACTTCGGCACGACTTACAAGTTGTGGAAATTGATATTCCTGATGATGATGCTCCAGGAGCCGCAGACTGGATTGATTCATTGCAAAAGCTGTCAGATAAACCTTGTGGTCGCAATCCCTCTGCAGCTGATGTATCAGTAATTCTGTTTACATCAGGAACTGAAGCTGCACCAAAAGCCGTAATGCATACAGACCAGACATTAAACAGCAATTATCGTTCTATCTGGCAATCATTCGAAATGGGTGATCAGGAAGTTATCTGGACACCATCTCCCGTGGGCCATTCATCAGGATTCAATTACGGCATTCGTTTTGCGTTATTACATGGCGCCAAAGTTGTGTTGCAAGATCGATGGAGCCCTGAAGAAGCCGTAGCACTAGTGGAGCGCGAACGCCCAACATTTACACTGGCGGCGACGATATTTCTAACCGACCTGCTGAAGGTTGCAGAGTCTCGGCCAGTAGACATGTCATCATTGCGTATCTTCGCCTGTGGCGGGGCGCCAATTCCCGCGGCGGTTGTTAACGAGGCGGCTGATCAGGGGGTCAGTGTTTTGCGTTTATACGGCCAAACAGAATGCATGATTGCAACCTCTAATTTCCCCTCGTCTCCATTGCAAAAACGTATCGATACCGATGGCGGTGCGCTGCAAGGATACCGAGTCGAAATTCGCGATGATGAAGGCAATGTGCTGCCGCCAGATACCGAAGGTGAGCTTTGTGTCATTGGACCGGGTATGAGTATTGGTTATTACGATAGCCCGGAGCAAACCTTAACCAAGTTTAAAGATGGCTGGGTACGCACCGCAGATGTGGCCATCATGGATGGCGATGGTTATGTCACCATTGTCGGTCGCAAGTCGGAAATTATTATACGTGGAGGTATGAACATTACGCCCCGGGAAGTGGAAGAAGCTATTGAACCCATACCAGGTATTGCGGCAGTTACCGTAGTGGGTTTACCCCACGAACGACTAGGTGAATATTGTTGTGCCTGTGTGATAGCCGAACCTGGAGCCAAACCAGAGCTTGAGAAAATTTGTTCGGATTTGAGAGACTTAGGAGTGGCTACTTACAAATTACCGGAGCGCCTGGAGATTGTTGAATCGTTTCCGACAACCGCAAGCGGAAAAATCCAGCGGCATAAGTTAGTGGAGATCATCAACAAGAAAAATGAAAATTCAATGCAATAGCGAGCCAAAATAGTGAACAATATGACCGAATCAGAATCGACACTCTCCGTTAAGGATTTATGTGAATTTGGCGGCAGTCTCGGATTTTCCGTAGATAATGCCTTAACGCTGGCTATTATCACTCAGCATGGCCATGAGGTCGCCGAAGACATCCAGTTCAGGGTGCTGCGCTCGCATCAAAAACATTTGTTTCTTGGTGGCTTAAAGAAACTGGGGTTGGATACCGGGTTTACTGATCCGGTACGCTGTGCAAAATTTCATGTGCTATCCAATTACCTCGGCGGGCTGAATGTTCGTTATGGTGAAGGTGATGGGAAAGCCTGGGTGGTTTACGACACGCCTTACTGGATGGACAGCCCCTGGTCCCCCGGGATCAGCCCGGTGGCTATTCGCCCTGAGCACCTCTATCGCACCATGGAAGCCTGGCATGCCAACAACGGTGTCATGCTGGGTAATCCTCGACTGGGTTATGCGCAAACCCAATTGGTTGCGCGTGGAGACGCCTGCGATGCGGGTTATTTTTTCGAAGCGGATAAAGACCTGGCTCCAGAAGAGCGCATGCAACTGCGGTTCGAAGAGGGCTTGCCAGCGGATTTACAACTTGATCCACCTTTACTTGATGAAAAAATTTGGCCCATTGAACGCCAGGCAAAGGCATGGAGAAACTTTTCAGTGGCTTACGTCGGTGGTCGAATATATTGGGTAATAGAGGTGCTTGGAGAAGCTATCGCTGTTTCATTACTTGAACATTGTCTTCGTATTACTATGCTGCAAAATCGTGACAGGCTTAAATTGCTGTGCGGGATAAATGGTGCCTCTTCACCCCAGCGTGCTGCCGCAATATTTACAGCCTGGCACGAAGCCTGGGGCGATGAAATTGAAATTAAACATCATGCAGATAGTTCAGTTGAATGTACGATTACACGCAGTCGATTACACGAGGCAGGGGAGTTTTCAGCTCCTGCAGATCCGTTACCCATCGCCCTTGAAGCAGCCATTAATCGTGCCTGGAAGACTGTTATCGAATATGATTGTCCCAATGTAGCAGTAGTGGCTAATGGTTCCATGCAGGACCAGAATGCACTCTGGAGCACTCTATTTAATTTAAAGGAATAGTGCTTTGAATCAGGAAAACAAAAATGAATCGGAGCGTATTCGAGATGTCATTATCGACGAGTACGGCCTTCTAACACCAAAATCCAAAGAGTTTTTCGAGCGTTCAGAAAACTCACTAGTCGCAGGTGTTACTGGCAATTTGCGTTTTTTCAAACCTTACCCATTATATTTTTCTGCGGGCCAGGGTTCGAGGATTACAGACATAGATGGCAATGACTATATTGATTGTTTTCTCTGTAATGGCCCACTGCAGCTTGGTCATCGCCCTGATCGGGTGCTGGAATCAATTCGTCAGCATGAATCTATGGGTGCACTGGTGGTCAATCCCATGTTAGCCACAGAGGTCGCGGAACGCTTGATCGATATAGTGCCGTGTGCTGAACGGGTACGATTTGTAACCAGTGGCACTGAAGCGGTGATGACGGCAATCCGTTGCGCTCGCGCAGCCACAGGTCGAAATAAAGTCATAAAATTTCTAGGCCATTATCATGGTCAGTCTGATCAGTTTCTAGTTGGCATGGGCCAGGCACCTGTAACCGTTGGAGATGGTATTTCGCAATCCAGCATTGCCGATACACGACTTTTGCCCTACGGCGATATCGATGCACTTCGGCAGGCTATAGAACAAGATAATGACATAGCTGCGGTGCTGCTAGATCCAGCAATGCATGCTGGTGGTCTATGGGGTAGTCAGAAAAAATATCTTGATGAAGTGCGTGACATAACTCAAAAGCATGGCGTGTTACTTATATTTGATGAGGTTATAACCGGTTTTCGATTGGCGCTAGGTGGTGCACAGCAGCTATATGACGTTACGCCAGATCTGGCAACCTTTGCCAAAGCCCTTTGCGCGGGTGAGAAACTGGGTGCTATCGTTGGACGTAAAGAAATAATGGACGTCCTCGATCCTCGTCGCGGCCGAGGTGAACCGGGTATTTTTCAATCAGGCACCACCAATGATGGAACTGATGCACTGGCAGCCACGCTTGCCGCTTTGGACGAGTACGTTAAGATTGATTCTGAGAACGGCTTTACTCGATTAACAGAACTTACTGAAAAACTGACTCAGGGACTGAGTGACTTATTCAACAGCTATAACGTTCCCTGCCACATCAATCAATTGGGGCCGATGTTGCAAATGTATTTAGCGCAACAAGATGAACCTAGTTTTGAAAGCTATGGCAGCGTAGATGGCCGCCCACTTTATTTATTTACACTGGCATTGTTGTCCGAAGGTGTGTTGTTTTCTTTACCTGGATCTACTCATGTGTACATTTCTTTCTGTCATAGTGATGAAGACATAAAAGAAATTCTGCAGGCAACAAAAAATGTACTCGAAAAATATGATTTTAGTTGTTTGGTAAATAATGCACGAAAATTCTCCTGAAGACTCACGAATAACCTATGACAAAAAATAGTAAAACTAAAATCAATTTAAACCAAAGTGCTGTTTTACTTACTGGCGGCACTTCTGGAATTGGGCTTGCATCAGCTAAAGCCCTGGCATTGGCCGGCGTGGAAAAATTGATGTTGGTTGGTCGATCTGTTGAGCGTGGCCACGCAGCCGTAGAAACCGTTCTTGCTGAAGTGCCCGATGTAGATGTGCGTTCGTATTCTGCCGATGTTACTACACCCACAGGCGCCTGTGAGGCAGCTGAAGCCTGCCATTCTGCGTTTGGCAGTATCGATGTGTTGGTAGGTACTGTGGGGAATGCCCACATGCCAAAAATTCTCCACAAGCTACCAATCGAAGAAATTCCACCGATGCTGTCTGCCATCATCAACGGAGCCATACTGCCACCTCGGGCAGTACTTCCCTTTATGATGAAGCAAGGACACGGATCGATCATGTGTGTTGCATCGGACGCCGCCAAGCTTGCCACTCCTGGGGAGGTCATAATTGGCGCCGCCATGGCAAGCATAGTGATGTTCTGTCGCGGTCTTGCCAATGAGGCGAAACGATCTGGTATACGAGTTAATGCCATTACACCGAGTATTGTTCGCGGAACACCTTTGTATGATCAGGTAATGGCAGATGAATTTAGTGCGAAAATGTTTGCAAGGGCAGAGCAGTTAGCTGACTTGGGAGTCGCTACAGCGGATGATCTTGCCGATCTTGTTGTGTTTCTTTCCAGCCCCGCTTCGTCTCTCATCACCGGTCAAACAATCAGTGTAACCGGTGGTATTTCCGCGATTTAAGATTTCATAGTACCTGCAATAAATGAACGACTACATACAATCATTATTTGGTCTGTTGGGAAAGGTTGCCATCGTGACCGGGTCTAGCAAAGGTATAGGCAAAGCCATTGCCGAGAGTTATGCAACGCTCGGCGCTAGCGTTGTGGTATCGAGTAGAAAGGCGGATGCTTGTGAGGCAGTTGCAGAAAGCATACGTCTTGATGGCGGAGAAGCGATCTCAATACCTTGCAATATTAGCAATGAAGATGATCTAGCACGACTGGTAGATCGCACGCTGAAAAAGTGGGGTCGAATTGATACACTGGTTTGTAATGCTGCTATCAATCCGTATTTCGGCCCGTTAGTCGATGTTGATGAAAAGTTGTACCACAAAACTATGGATACTAATATCCTGAGTAACTTACAACTTTCGAAACGCGTGCAACCAGGCATGGCATCGAGACGAGATGGATCGATCATTTTTATATCTTCCATTGCGGGCGTTCGAGGTAGTGCCAATCTGGGTGTTTATTCCTTGACCAAAGCCGCAGATATGCAGCTAGCGCGTAATCTTGCAGTGGAGTTTGGCCCGGACAATATTCGAGTAAATTGTATTGCACCGGGACTAATTCGAACTGATTTTTCTCGCAAACGCTGGGAAAATGATGAACAGTTAGGCGAGTTTTTGAAAACCTACCCCATTGGTCGAATCGGGGAGCCCGAGGATATGATTGGCGTGGCAGTTTTATTGGCAGGCAAAGCTGGTGGGTTTATAACAGGGCAAACCTATTTCGTTGATGGTGGTGTTACTATCGGTGGAGGTTAGATGACTTGATGGAACAATGCCAAAAATAATTGATCACGACCATCGACGCGAAGAAATTGCTGGAGCTGTGTTGCGAGTAGTTGGTCAGCATGGGGTAAACGGCGTCACTATGCGCGTGGTTGCTAAAGAAGCCGGCTGGTCTACCGGTGTATTGCACCACTACTTCGAGGACAAGCAGGCCTTATTGGTAGGTGGACTAAGGTTGGCTGCCAGAATAACTGGTAAACATATCAAAAAATCAATGGACATAACTGACCCGAAACAACAACTTCGCCTGGTGCTGGAAGCCGGCGTACCCCTGGATCAAAGGCGAGAAGTGTTATGTCGAATCTTTTTTTTCTTCTGGGCCGAGGGCGTGGGTGATTCAGATTTATCAAAAGAATTGGCACGTTATTATGACTGGTGGAAAAAAAGGCTAATCAACATTCTGGAAGTCGGCCAAAAACAGGGTTGGGTTAGACAGGACATCAGCTCAAAAATGCTCGCAGAAATGCTGGTGGCACTGGCAGATGGAGTGGCAGTACAAGCCCGATTTAGTTCACCTAAAATGAGCAAGCCAAGATTACGTAAACATGTAGGAATGTGGATCGAGAATCTGCATCCTGGATCACCGGCTTAGGATCGATATTAGTCTAGGACAATGAGCGAGATCAAAAACAGTTTTTGTCGAATCTGCATTAATCAGTGTGCATTGAAAGTCGAGGTTGAAAACAACCGTGTTACAAAAGTTACTGGTGATCCGGACAATCCACTTTATAAAGGTTATAGCTGTATAAAAGGGCGCGCACAGCCTGACTATCTCTATCACCCCGATCGCCTGCTGCATTCACTAAAGCGAATGCCCAATGGTCGTTTCGAAAAAATCCCCATCAATATTGCCATGGATGAAATTGCTGATCGAATGGGTGAGATCCGTGATCAATCAGGCCCTGCTTCGATTGCTTCCTATGCTGGCACCATGTTGTGGGGTTCTTTTACTACTAGTATGCCAATGTTGAATCAGCTCATGGATACCATTAATTCACCCATGCGATTTGATACCGATACTCTGGATAAAGGTGGCAAGCTTGTGGCAACAGGGTTACATGGGGAATGGATGGCACCAGCCTGTGGCTTTGATGATCCAGATGTCATGCTGCTTATTGGCATTAATCCCATTCTGACTTTTACAGGAATGCCCGCAGGGAATCCTGGTGACTGGTTAAAACAACAAAAGAAACGTGGCATGAAGCTGTTGGTAATAGATCCACGACGAACCCATGTAGCGAAACAAGCAGATCAGCATTTACGACCAGGTGCTGGGCAGGATGTAGATATTCTCGCCTGCTTCATTCGACTTATCTTGCATGAAAAGTTATTCGACTCGGAATTTGTCAGACAGAACGTGACTGGTGTCGAGGCACTACGCCAGAAAGTTGAACCTTTTGATACAGCCACCGTATCGAGAACCACCGGCGTTTCTGAGGCGCAATTAGTAGAAGCTGCACGCACAATAGCTGGCAAAAAGCGCGGCTATATCATGGCCGGAACAGGTCCCCATATGTCGGCTCAGGGCACGCTGACCGAATATCTCGTGCTGGCTTTACAGAGTCTGTGTGGTTACTGGTTGAGGGCAGGGGATTTGGTTCGATCAGCACCGACACTTATGCCGGCGAAACAATACAAAGCCCAGGCAAAAATGCCGGACACCGAATGGTGTAGCGGAGAACCCATGGGGGCTAACGGTCATCGCAAGACTCGAGCCGGGTTACCCATTACGGCGTTACCTGACCAAATGCTTTCCAGAAATAAAGATCGTGTGCGAGCAATGATCTGCATTGGCGGCAATCCCATTGCAGCCATACCGGATCACAGCCGAACCGTCGACGCTCTGAAAGCGCTGGATTTGTATGTGCAAGTAGATCCCTGGATGTCGCGATCGTCGGAACTGGCTGACTACATTATTGCACCCACAATGCCACTTGAAGTAGCGGCCACCACGCGTGCACTAGATTTTTTGACATCATGGACCGGATATGGTCTCGGTACCTCATATGCACAGTACAGTCCCGCTATGGTAGCGCCGCCTCAGAGCTCTGACCTTATTGACGACTGGAAGTTTTTGTATGGTCTGGCTTCCAGACTTGGTTACCAACCTAGTGATGTTAGCTATCCTAAAGATGAAGATTGTACGACGGAGCAATTACTTGACGTTATCTGCGGTGATTCGCGCATCGATTTTTCGGTAATTAAAAATAAGTCCTCCGGTGACTTTTATCCAGATACCAATGCGGTAGTAGCCGAGAAGGACTCGGATTGCATTGCACGATTTGATCTTGGAAATTCCGAGATGATGCGCGACCTCGAATCGCATTGCCATAACGGTCCGAATCGAGAGCCAATCGATGATGAATTTTCATTGCGCTTACTGTGTCGGCGCGATATGCATGTGTATAACTCGTCTTGTAATACCAAAGCGACTAATCGAGGACGATTTTATAATCCGGCCTACATGAATCCAAACGATATGCAATCCCGTGATTTGATTGTAGGTGATCATTTGGTTATTCGATCTGCACACGGATCAGTGGAGGCAATTGTTGAGACTGATGCGGATTTACCTACAGGATTTATCTCGATAGCGTTCGCTTTTGGACCGGGAACAGATAATTCTGATGACGTCAGGTCGGTCGGTACCAATCCCAATCAACTCATGAGTTGCGATACTGTATTTGATCGCTATACCGGGCAGCCACGTATGAGCAATCTGCCGGTAGATGTTCTCAAGAAATAGATAAGAGAAAAATTAATGCCAACCCATATCGAACTGGAAAGCAAACTACGTGATTTCATGGATGAATTCGTGTATCCGAACGAAGCCGAAATTCTTAAACAGAATGAGAATAACTGGCAAATCTCGCCATTGGTTGAAGACTTGAAGATAAAGGCACGGCAACGCGGTATGTGGAATTTATTCGTGCCGGATAAAAATTACGGCCCGGGGCTCAGTAATGCCATGTATGCTCCACTTTGCGAGCTTATGGGGCGTAGTCTGATTGCGCCAGAGTTATTCAATTGTAATGCGCCTGATACCGGCAACATGGAAACTCTAATTAAATATGCTAGTGATCAGCAAAAGGAGCGATGGTTAGCGCCATTACTGGAAGGTCGAATTCGTTCCACATTTTGCATGACAGAACCTGATGTCGCATCGTCGGATGCAAAGAACATTCAGTCGTCCATAAAGCGAGACGGCGATCACTATGTGATCAATGGTCGCAAGTGGTGGTCGACTGGTGCGGGTGACCCGCGATGTGAATTACTTATTTTTATGGGTAAAACTGACCCCGATGCAGAGCCGTATCGACAACAGTCGATGATCCTTATTCCTAAAAAAACCGAAGGTGTCAAGATTGTCCGTCATCTTTCCGTATTTGGCTATGATCATGCACCACGTGGTCATATGGAAATTCAATTCTCCGATGTTCGAGTGCCGGTGGAGAATATGTTGTTGGGTGAGGGGCGTGGCTTTGAGATCGCTCAAGGACGACTTGGTCCTGGCCGGATTCATCACTGTATGCGCTTGGTGGGGACTGCAGAACGTGCGTTGGAGTTGATGTGTCAGCGTGTAAGTCAACGGGTTGCCTTCGGGCGACCATTGGCCGAGCAAGGCACAATTAGGCAAGAGATAGCCTTGTCGCGAATGGAGATTGATCAAGCCAGACTGCTCACTCTGAACACTGCAGAACAAATAGATTCACAAGGTGCTAAAGCGGCCCGTGCCAGAATCGCACAAATTAAAGTTGTGGTGCCTCGCATGGCTTGTGCTGTGCTCGATCGTGCGATACAGGCGCACGGTGGTGCAGGTGTTAGCTCGGATTTTTTCCTGGCTGCGGCCTGGTCTCAGGCACGTAGTACGCGCCTGGCCGATGGGCCAGATGAAGTGCATATTCGCACTATTGCCAAGGCTGAACTGGCGAAACTTGTAGTGCAAGAATAATGTCTCAAATCGATTCTGAAACTATCGATGTTCGAGCGGGAGAGGAACTTGATCCAACTCGATTAATGTCCTGGCTTCGCGATAATCTAGCCAATCTTGATGGCGAAATTACAACCCGTCAGTTCGGTGGTGGACACGCGAATTTAACTTACCTCATTAGCGGTGAAAATAACGTCGAATACGTGTTACGTCGACCACCGCTGGGCAAGGTCGCCAAAAGTGCCCACGATATGGCCCGTGAACATCGGGTACTCAAAAACCTTTGGCGCTCGTTTCCACTCGCCCCACGCAGTCTTTTACATTGCGACGACGTTGACTTGATAGGCGCTGAATTTCATATCATGCAACGTAAATCCGGTATCGGCATTCGGGGCGAAAAAGAAGGCAGCCTATTGCAAGATCGATTAATGGCAAAACGTATTGGTGAAATGTTAATCGATACACTGGCCGCACTGCATACCTGTGATATCAACAAAGCCGGACTTAGCGAGCTCGGTAACCCCGAGGGATTTATGCAACGACAGGTGGAGGGATGGAGTAGGCGTTGGCATAACTCAATATATGCAGATTCTCCTAAAGCCGATTCTTTGATCGACTGGATTCACAAGCACCGTCCACCAACACAGCTGATAGGTCTGGTGCATAACGACTATAAGCTGGACAATCTGCTTGTTGATGCAACAAACCCTTCAGTGGCTACTGCGGTACTGGACTGGGATATGTGCACGCGAGGTGACGTGCTGTCAGATCTCGGCACACTGTTGAATTACTGTGTATCAGAAAATGAGCCAGCTATGCACAGGTTAGCCATGGGTCGTGAACCTCAGTTTCCAGGTTATTCATCCCATCGAGAAATGATACATCAATATGCCAGATTAACCGGCATTGATTGTCAGGTGCTGGGTTGGTACCGAGTATTCGCAGCGTTCCGCACAGCAACCATTTTGCAACAGATATTCATTCGCTGGATACAGGGTCAAACCCGCGACCAGAGGTTCAGTAAATTCGATCAGCGTATAACCGCATTGATCGCTATGGCAAAGTCGCTTTGTGAATTACATAAAATCGAAATTACTTAACCTGCTAAATCAGTCAGTCGTATTATAATTTACAGGTTTTCGAAGCAAACTCGCAATTGTTTAATTTGCCTGCCCTGACAATCCGTGAAGAATTGATCAGAGTAGCTCCAAGAATTTGGTCGAAATGAAAGCTATTGGTTTGGCTTTAGGGCTACTTCAATTGTTGCCAATATTCTTTTCAAACACTTCTGGCCCATACTCCGAGGAGTTAACTGATCTAATTACCCCTCGTGTCGGTATCCTGCTATAGGAGTTTCCGCTAACAAAGTGAATGGCGTCACTCTTCCAACCATTTTTATGCAAAATATCTGCTGTTGAAAATATATATTTTCCATACGGTACATTTAGGGCAGTCACAATTGAACCATTGGGTTGTTTCAGACCTATTAACCCGTAGTGTTTTTTTGGTAGTGACGCAGCAATATTTTTGGCAATAGCCGTTGCAATAACATCATACCCATTGGCAACCGGATGACCATTGATATTTTCCGGATAAAGTATTCGGTTTGATAATGCGGCATTCTGAAGTGGTTTTACAACATCAATATAAATGCTATCTGGTATTGCGATTAATGCCCTCGACAACTCATCAATGTTTTTTTGTTCATCATTGACCAATGTCATATAGTCAGGGAGGATTTCGATATTTTCCTGTTCAGTTTTAACGGCATAAACCAATTCCTTTGTTGGGATGATGGTGAAAACCGGAATAATATGGTGTTCTACTGCAATGTTCCTGATTTCCCTGGCAGCGTTCTCTATGATTTTATAGGCCGCTCTTATAGCAGGATGTTGGTAGATATTAGACGCATAGCGCATCTTCGGAGTAAAGGTTGTTTTAATACCATCCTTGTATTCAACTGCCCACCATTCAGACTGGGGGACTGGATAGCTTATATTTGGAGTATCTTCAACACTTAGTGAGTTATCGGGGCGTAATATTTTCCATTTTTCATAAGTGTAGGCATTTCTGAAATCCGAGAGAGGATCGTTACCTGTATAAAATGCAACAATAACTATTTTAGGTTTCAGGTGCACCGCATGGCGCATAATTTCAAGATAGTTGGTGGCACCCCAGGCTCCCACCGACATGTTATATATGACCGGTTGATTCTGTTGGGTTATTTCCCCAATCCGTGACTTTAACTGACCAGGCCAATTAAGCTCTATTGGGGCATTGTTCCCATAGGTTTGACTATCGCCAATAGTAATAATATCAGCGACGTTGGGTATGCTACGATTTCGGAATCCCAAAATATCATTGGGCCCCATACTGCGTTCTTCCGGATAAAGTGGTTTAGCCCGGTTTACAATTTCAGGGTCACTCAAGATGAAATCGCTAGAAGTATAGTCTTCAAGGCGAAAAATATTGTCATAGAAAGAAGGGATTTCTTTACTGGTCCTGACCATCTGTATGTCATTGCTTATTCCCAATAAAGCAGGTGCATACCAGCGTAATATAAATATCGCCGCTACCAGGGTTATAACAGTAACAACTGAACTTAATAACCAGTCTTTACTCATATATTGAACATTCTAATAGTGTGTAGTTTAAAGTGGAGCTCGAAAAATTGGTAAATAAACATAGGCCTAAACTTCAATGCCATTTGAAGCCAACTAATTATTCTGACGTACGCTGCTAGTTTGACGATTGTTGTAAGCCTCTGTTTGCAGTCAAGTACTGTATGAGCGGTGTTACTATTAATCAAGTAGTTTTCTGGTATATGTATTTCGTAGTGAGTTTTTTTCTATAGAGTTTTCGAATTGATAATAACAAGGTGAATTAACTTCTATTAGACTGTCAGGATAGTTGCGCCGGCAATAGATAAAATAGTAACCTGTTGCGAAGGCGGCTGCTAGACCCCAGGCATTTAACAGGTCATTGAACTTGCTCTTTCACTCCCCAGGTTTTTTATTTATTTTTCTGCCGGTATTTTTGCTGGCGATATTTGTCCTGCCACAGGGTTACCCACGCTCGCTTGGGCTGCTGTTGTGTTCCTATCTGTTTTACTCCGGTTCACAACCACTGTTCATCCTGTTGCTTGTCGCATCATCCTTAACCGACTATACAGCTGCCATCCAGATTCACGGTTCTCGTCGTGAGTTTGTGCGTCGCTTTTGGCTCGGTGTGAGCATCATGGTGAATCTCGGC
Organism: Parasphingorhabdus sp.; assembly: GCA_047615875.1. Taxonomy (GTDB): domain Bacteria; phylum Pseudomonadota; class Gammaproteobacteria; order Arenicellales; family CAJQKF01; genus JBLHGU01. The sequence goes on along the minus strand of JBLHGU010000090.1, from coordinate 5,091 downwards.
CTGTTGGGGTTCTATAAGTATGGTGGCTGGGTTATGCCGGAGCTAGCACCCTACCTGACAGCTGTGGGCATTCCCGTGCCGTCGCCAGAATTCTTTATGGGTTTTATTCTGCCCGCTGGCATCAGTTTCTATACCTTCCAGTCCATGGCTTATACAATCGACACCTGGCGTGGCGAAATCGAACCAGAGCGAAACCTGCTCGGATTTTGCAATTACGTTGCCTACCTGCCGCAGTTGATCGCCGGGCCAATCGAACGATTTGCACATCTGGGTCCGCAACTCCACAGATTTGTCTGGGAAAAAGGCACGAGTTACTGGTCCGCCGGGTTGGATCGCATTGTACTGGGCATAGCGCAAAAGCTGCTGATTGCTGACAGCTGTGGGCTTATCGTCGACCGATTGCTTTCCACTGGTGGCGGTTGGGATTTTTTCCGTGCCTGGGGCATCGCTCTTGGCTTCGGTATGCAGATATATTATGACTTTGCTGCCTATACACATATGGCGATTGGAATCGCACTTTTGATGGGCGTACGGTTGCGTGAGAATTTTCTATCGCCATACAAAGCCGTGTCGATACAGGACTTTTGGCGCCGCTGGCATGTAACGCTATCACGCTGGTTTCGTGATTATGTGTATTTCCCTCTAGGTGGCTCAAGGAGTGGCAGCGTACGCACTCTTTTTAACATTTTGTTGACATTTTTACTCTGTGGTTTATGGCACGGCGCAGGTTGGAATTTTGTCCTTTGGGGTGCGTTACATGGCTTGGCACTGGGCATCTATCATTTAAAGAAAAGCCTAATGCCTAATTGGGTGGTTACTCCTGTGGTGGCCATCGCCATCACCTTTGTTCTCATCCATTTTTTCTGGGTGCCGTTTCGTGTTGATAATATCGTACAGATTGTCTCACTGTGGCAAGCAATGATTGGATTGAATGGTTTTGAATTGTCAGTTGCACCGATAGCTGACCTGGGATTTCTGTCGTTAGTCGTTGCTGGCACGTTGTTGTTGCCAAATGCGGCTAGTCGATGGCCAGGTTGTTCAGGGTGGAAGGAGTCGACAGCGCTTGCAACTATTGCCTTGTTCGCGGTTTTCAACTCGCCGGCCATCACCGCTTTTATTTACTTTCAGTTTTAGCTATGCAGCTCGAAAATAGCAACAGTTACATCAGACTGGACGGCACTAACAGTCGACGGCACTTGGCCGCAATTATCGTCGTTCTAATGGTTATTATTGGGCTGGAGTTGACCCTTGGAAAGTCTCACGACTCACAGCGCACTGAAAATATTGCCAGCAAATCTGACAATTGGGCTATCGCGGACTATCGAGCTGGGAACGGTCAATTACTGGTGCCGCCCAAACCCCATGGACTCAAACGTATCGCCTATATCTCCAATTCTCACGCCAAGACAGGTGGGATGGTGGCACGCCATCTTGCTGACTTGCTCAAAGCGATCGCACCTGGAGAATTCGAGGTTCTCGATATGGCGGAGCCCGGTATCTTCGCGCCAGACATGCTGCAACGTTCGTTGAGGGGACTCGACTACGATCTGGATCTTGTCGTCTTGGGTCTCTCCTATATCACTTTTTCCGACCGTATGAATTTGGCGCTACAGGCGCATACTGCACGCGCATTTTTTAATCGGGGTATTTTTGAGCGATTACCCACTGGTTTCTGGATGCGTAATTGGGATATTGGCCTGTATACCAATGCGTTGTTTGCCAGACTCTCGGCGTTATATCGCAACCGCAATGAGTTGCGAAATACCTGGGAGCAGCCGCTGGCTGCGCAACTAAAGGGTCTAACCGGAATTGCTGCCCCTGTATTGTTTCTAGAGGTTGATAGCAACCAGCGCTGGCGTTTTCCGCAGGGCTACGACAATAATTTATTTCAATGGCATTTGTACGCATCAGGACGAGACGGACACCTTAAAGATCTGAGGGTTCTAACTGAAACTTTACATCAAGCCAACATGCCGCTTGTCGCTTTCAATATACCAATAGATTTTGGTAAGTCCACACACCCCTTTGATCCGGCAGATTACCTGCTTTATCGGGAACAGGTAGCCGAGGCTATGGCCGACTCAAAGGACTTTGTTGATTTGGAAACTTACTTTCCGGTGGAGTTTTCGACATACGATGCATTACATCCTACCTGGCAGGGCGCGCGACTGCACGCCCTCGATATCGTCATTCGTATGGCCTGGCAAGGACAGTTGCACATTGAGAGTCCGCAATGGTTACTACAAAAATACCTTGCTAGTGATCCGCCAGTCAGTGAAGCTTATCGAAAGGCACTTTCTGGCAGCTTGTCAGCGCGAGACAGTCGATCGTTCAGACGCTTCGAGCTGGGCGAGCCGGATAATGCTCGCTCGTTGTTGCAACGCCTCAATGGTCTGGTATTAGGCAGCCAGAAAGAGCAGCGATTTCTAAAGGCGTTAAGTCTACGCACGCGTTTCTGGTTAGAAAAGGAATTTTTCGTGTCTACAAGTACACCAACACACGGAGAGTTCGCAGCAGTGTGGAACGCGGCTGTAAAAAAGGAAGTCAATGGAGCACGTCAGCGAATCGAATACTTTTTGAATCGATTGAATGAGGTGCAGAGCCGGCGGTTAACCAACTTTCCAGTGCCAGAAACGAATCAGGCAACATTTTTAGGTGATCGGTTGGAAGAGGGTACGATCGATCTGGTCTGGTCAACGTTCCGCGAAGCAGATGGACGTCAGGTGATATTGGCAAAAACTGCAGCTGACCAAGAGGTTGCCTGGCTCATTACTCCCCACGCGGGCAAGCCGGGATACCAGCGTATTGATTTATTTGGCGATGGCTCGTTCTTGCAAATTATACCTTGGGGTGTACCGATTGAACTGCCTTACTGGGTCGTATTTGTCGAGCCTGAGGTGCGTTGGGGAATATAAGATCGATTGCTCAATGGGAAGCTTGCACCTAACCGGCTGAACGTTTATAACCCTTGCCTTAATTTTCAAAATACACCAGAAACCATGTTGTCTATTCCAAATCAAATTGCCACTGAGTTAAGTGTGCAGGCCAAGCAAGTTACCGCGGCAGTTGCGCTGCTAGACGAAGGCTCAACCGTGCCGTTTATCTCGCGCTATCGAAAAGAAGTAACAGGCGGATTGGATGATGGTCAGTTGCGGACACTGGAAGAGCGTCTGAACTATCTTCGCGATCTTGAAGATCGTCGACAGACCGTATTGAAGGCAATAGACGAGCAGGGCAAACTTGCGCCGGAGTTGAAGCAGTCTATCCTATCCGCCGATACCAAGACCCGTCTCGAAGATTTATATGCACCCTACAAGAAGAAACGCCGAACCAAGGGGCAGATTGCGATTGAAGCGGGTATTGAGCCTTTAGCTGATGGGCTTTTCACCAATCCGGATCTAGATCCTATGGCAGAGGCCGCCTCCTACTGTCACAGTGAAGGAGAACTTGCGGACACCTTTGGTGATGCCAAAAGTGTGTTGGATGGCGCCAAGTTTATCCTCATGGAGCGGTTTGCCGACGATGCGGATTTAAAGGCCGGGTTGCGGGAAATGGTCACCAAAAAAGGCAAACTGATTTCCGTCATGGCCTCGGGAAAGGAAGAGGAAGGCGCCAAGTTTCGAGATTACTTTGATAATCGTGACAGCATTAACGATGCGCCGTCCCATCGTGTGTTAGCGATGTTGCGGGGCCAGAAGGAAGGCATATTACACTTGAAGGTGGATGTTGAGCTCGAGGACGGAACACCTCATCCGGCTGAGTCTATGATCGCGCAACACACCGGTGTTGCGAACCAGGGGCGACCTGCTGATGCCTGGCTTGGCGAGGTGGTGGGCTGGACCTGGCGTATAAAGTTGCAACTGAGTCTTGAGCTAGAGTTGTTGGGCGAGATGCGTAGACGAGCCGAAGCTGTAGCCATCGATGTGTTCGGCAACAACCTTAAAGATCTGCTCATGGCCGCGCCGGCCGGGCCCAAGGCTACGATGGGTTTAGACCCGGGTTTGCGAACCGGGGTTAAGATCGCGGTGGTGGATGCCACTGGTCGCTATTTGGAGTCCACAGCCATATTTCCCCATGTGCCTCGTAAACAATGGGATGAATCTATAGCAACTTTGGCCAAATTAGCAAAAAAACATGACGTGCGACTACTGGCTATAGGCAATGGCACCGCTTCCCGTGAAACGGATAGTTTGTGCGCAGATCTCATCAAGCGCCACCCAGAGTTGAAGTTGCAGAAGGTTATAGTGAGCGAAGCAGGCGCATCTGTGTATTCGGCCTCTGAAAGTGCCGCTCGGGAGTTTCCCGAGCTAGACGTTACTGTGCGCGGTGCCATCTCCATTGCGCACCGCCTGCAAGACCCATTGGCAGAGTTGGTCAAAATTGATCCCAAATCCATTGGCGTTGGCCAATATCAGCACGATGTAAATCAGATGCAGCTGGCCCGCAACCTGGATACTGTAGTGGAGGATTGTGTTAACAGCGTTGGCGTGGATCTGAATACTGCGTCATCGGCTTTGTTGAGCCATGTATCGGGACTATCTCAAACCGTGGCAGATAATATCGTCGAGTTCCGTGATAGTAATGGACGCTTTCGTAGCCGTAAACAACTGAGCAAGGTGCCCCGTCTGGGTGGCAAAACCTTCGAGCAGGCCGCTGGATTCCTGCGTATTCATGATGGTGACAATCCACTAGATGGCTCGGCAGTGCATCCCGAAAGTTACGTTGTGGTGGAGCATATTTCCAAAGACGCCGGTGTTGAAACAGAGCGCTTGATTGGCAATACTGTAGCTCTGAGAAAGCTCGATCCCCAGAACTATGTGAACGATCAGTTCGGTCTGCCCACGGTGACGGACATTATCTCCGAACTGGACAAGCCGGGTCGCGATCCTCGCCCGGTATTCAAGACGGCGACATTCAAAGATGGTGTGGAAAAACTCTCGGACTTAAAGCCCGGTATGATCCTCGAAGGTGTGGTTACCAATGTGACTAACTTCGGTGCTTTTGTGGATATCGGTGTTCACCAAGATGGCCTGGTACATATATCCGCACTGGCCAATCGGTTCGTCAAAGACCCCCGTGAAGTTGTTAAGG
>JBLHGU010000089.1:0-20446 GCA_047615875.1 Parasphingorhabdus sp. | reverse complement strand
CATGCTGATGAAAGAGTCTTGATCATTGGTGGTGGCCCAGCAGGACTAGAAGCGGCATGTACTTTGGGTAAACGTGGATACCAGGTTACTCTGGCCGAATCATCAAAGCATCTGGGTGGACGTATTAATTGGGAGACCCGTTTACCGGGTCTTGCTGAATGGGTTAGGGTAAGAGACTGGCGTATAACTCAATTGAACAAGCTGTCGAATGTGGCTATTTATCCTGCCAGCACAATGGATGTAGAAACCGTTCTTGAATTGGATTCTCAGCACATAATTATCGCAACTGGCTCAACATGGCGTCGAGACGGACTGGGTAGATGGCTGCACGCGCCTTTTACCGGTTGCAATCAAACAAACGTAATAACCGTCGAAGATATATGTGAAGGCAAGCCATTGAAAGGTCATGTAACAATATTTGACGATGATCACTATTATCTTGGCGGTGCATTGGCTCTTTTTCTTATAAAAATGGGTTGCGAGGTTACATTGGTAACCCCAGCCGCGTTGCCAGGTGAATCAATGCGACCTACCGACGAGCTCAATCAAACTATGGCTGAGTTATACCGATGTGGAGTTGCGGTAGTTACATCCCATGGTCTGTTGTCTCTTAACTCAACGCAAATAACATTGCAGTGTGTATTTTCCGGTAGCGAAAAACTCATTTCCACAGACTATTTGGTGCCAATAACTTCGCGTATACCGGACGATAGTCTATGGTGCGGGCTACAAGCAAGAGAGGAGGAGTTCAAGGCAATATCAGGCAAAACCATACAACGCATTGGTGACTGTCAAGCGCCTGGCATTATCGCTGCGGCAGTTTATAGCGGGCACAAGGCTGCTCGAGAACTTGGCCAGAATCCACCACCAGCGAAACGAGACAGGCTAGTCATTTAACCCATAGAAAAAAGCCAACGCGGCAATAGTAATACTATTGATATTGAGATTTCTGCACATAGGTTAGCGATACTCGCGACGCTAAACCGATTGAACAGTCGGCCTCATTCAAGACTTGCCAGGCAGCCTTTGAATCATTGCATATAAGCACCGCATCACAACCCGCTTTGAAGGCCATGTTTGCTCTTACTGAAGGCCGCCCTGCCCCCAAAGCCCCTCCCATAGACAGATCATCGCTAAAAACAACTCCACTAAAGCCTATGCGATCACGCAAAATTTCTTTTAACCAGAATTCGGAATAAGTTGGCAACTCATTATCGATTTCAGGAAAAGCTACATGGGCTGTCATCACACCCTCACAAAACTCAGGCAAGAGATTCACAAATGGATCAAGGTCTGAAGTGAGAAGCTCATCAAAGCTACGCTGATCAACGGGAACTTCAATGTGTGAGTCCGCAGAAACATGCCCATGGCCTGGAAAATGTTTGCCAACTGCGGCCATTCCTGCAGAGTGCATGCCATTAATCCAGCTTTTTGCAAAAGCCTTTAATAACTCGGAATCCCCATGAAATGCACGATCACCTATAACATCACTCACCCCTGAATTAATATCCAGTACTGGTGCAAAACTTAGATCGACTCCCTCCGCACGAAGTTCCTCCGCCATAGTCTTGCCGAAATCATAGGCCAAGGCCAGGCACTGTTCGGGTTGAGTTAAATAATTGTCAGCATAGCTTGCTGCGGGCGGTATTGTAGTGAATTCATCTTTGAATCGTTGAACACGACCGCCTTCCTGATCCACTGCAATTAACAGATTGCGCCCAGATACGTCTCGTATTTCCTTACACAGACTGTGTAATTGTTGCCGATTGGCAAAATTTCTGGAGAATAAAATGATGCCACCCAATTGCGGGTGCTTTAGAAGATCGTGCTCAAGGCTGGAAACCTTAAGACCCTTAAGATCCGCGACAACCGGTCCCAGTTTAGACATCATGCTGTTGCCGAATTTTTTCCAAGAGGCCCGTGCTTGCAGATTCAATCATATCCAGTACTTGATCAAATCCGCCGTCACCGCCATAATATGGATCCGGCACTTCATCAACATCAAACTGGTCGGTATAGTCCAGAAAAAGCGACACTTTACTTTGATGCTGCGATGGGCACATGGATAACAGATGATCCAGATTACCTCGATCCATGGCAATTATATAATCAAATTCTTCGAAGTCGTGAACGGCAACCTGGCGAGCCTTTAGTTTTGAAAGATCCACACCTCTGCTGCTGGCTACTTGCTGTGCTCTGGCGTCAGGCGGGTTTCCGATATGCCAGTTTCCAGTGCCAGCCGAGTCAACCATGATGGTTTCCTCCAGCTTATGGGTGGCTAGTAGGTTCTGAAAAAACCCCTCTGATGTGGGTGATCGACAAATATTGCCAAGACAAACAAACAAGACTTTTATCATTCTGTTTTACTCTGGAAAATTCGAATAACATTTTCAAGATCATCAAGCGTATCTACCCCAGGGCCGGGAAGACTGCGAGCTTTCAATACACGAATGACTTCACCATTCCATAAGGCTCGAAGTTGCTCCAGCTTTTCAATTAGTTCAAGATCACAGGCCGATTGATTAGCGAAGCGTCGAAGGTATCCCGCACGATAAGCATACAAGCCAATATGGTGGAAAACATGATCTGGACGATTAGGCCATCTGGTGCTTAAGCCGTCATCCTCACGGGCCCATGGGATTGGCGCCCTTGAAAAATACATGGCGTAGCCCTGGCGATTAATTACCACCTTTACAACAGAGGGGTCGGTATATTCTCGCTGACTTCTAATGTCTTTGCAGATTGTAACAATGCTGGCCTGGGGATCATTCACAAGGCCCTGCGCAACCTGATGTACCAATTGACGGGGCACCAATGGCTCATCGCCCTGCAAATTTAAGATTATCTCATCATCCTTATAATCGAGCTTTTCTATTACCTCAGCCAATCTGTCTGTGCCGGATTGGTGATCTGCCGAAGTCATTACAACCTCAGCACCAAAACCAACGGCGACGTCGCTAATATGCGGATCGTCCGTAGCGATAATGACTCGCCTTGCATCGGTCGCATTGGCACAGTCGAAAACTCGTTCCAAAAGCGTCTTTCCAGCAACGTCTCTCAAGGGCTTGCCCGGCAGACGACTGGATGCGTACCGCGCTGGTATGATGATATCGAATTGACTCATTTATGCTTCAATAATGGTAAAAGTTCTGTTTCAAGTTTAGATTCCAGACCGGGTGAAGCGACCAGAGTCAGCTCTACCTTCCAAAACCTGTGATCGGCTAATGCAACGCATTTTACCGCGTCTTTGCCTGTCATCAGTATGATATCGCTCGAAATAGCTGAGAAATCTTCCGGTACAAAAAAATGGTGATCGGGAAATAGAAAATTGTCACATTCAATACTCAGGTCCTGTATCTGATTCACAAAGCGTTCTGGTTGGGCGATGGCAGTAACGATGGCTACAGACCATTGTTCAGACTTAGCCTTTTCTACAAATGCGGTTGCTGTCAGTTTCACATTCGAACTTAGGGAACAAAACTCACCCAACACCGGTGTCACATTAAGCAATTCATCCGGGGCGTTGTAGTGAACACAAATATCAACTGTTTTCTTCCGCCGTAGCGATTCACGTAACGGACCGGCTGGAAGACAGAATTTATTACCCAGTGAAGATGAATTCCAAAGCAGTATTTCGAAATCCCGAGCCAGGCTAAGGTGTTGCAAACCATCATCTGAAATAACCACGTCTACATCGCCCATTCGTTCCAGCACCTGACAGTTTGCGAATCTATCTGGACCCGCGACCACAGGAACCTTAAGCTCATTAGCTAGTAGAATTGCTTCATCTCCGACGGATTCTACAGAGGCACTTACATCCACACTAACTGGCCAGGTCGATGAAGTCCCTCGATATCCACGCAGAATTACACCTGGCTTAATATCTTTCGCCTGCAGCCATTTTGCTAGCCAAATGACCATAGGCGTTTTACCACTGCCCCCAACACTTAAATTACCTATGACTACTACCGGCAATCTGGATTGCCTCTGGCGAAACCATCCCATCGAATACAATCGTGATCGTATCCACATAACAAGGCAATAGAAACACGAAAGGGGCAGCATTAATACCGTGATCAAACCTATTCCTTTCCAACTATTTTCGATCAGGCGAGTAATTTCTGCTCGACTAGGCATGAAGAGGCAATCTATTCCAGGGTCTTGTGTTCGCCTTACTATTCACCCGCTGACTTACGATGCAGGTGTGCATAGGCACCATTACTTTTCAGCAGTTCGTCGTGAGAGCCTGCTTCAACAATTTCACCATCGCTCATCACATATATTCTGTCGGCATTTACGACGGTGGATAGACGGTGGGCGATTATCACGATGGTCCGTTTGCCAGCGAGACTGGTGATTGCCTGCTTGATTAATAGTTCCGAATGAGAATCCAGTGCAGAGGTTGCTTCGTCCAGCACAAGTATAGGAGCCCGCTTAAATAAAGCTCTGGCAATAACCACTCTTTGTCGTTGACCACCTGATAGTCGACCGCCGCGCTCACCAACTGGGGAGTCTAGTCCTGCATCAAATTTTTCTGCAAACGAAAGCACACCAGCGGTCTCTGCGACAGACTTAAGTTTTTCTTTGTCGGCACTGGCTTGACCATAAGTTATATTTCCTGCCAGTGTGCCATCAAATAGAAAGGTTTCCTGGGTTACCAAGGCCAGTTTACTGCGCAGAGCTTGCTTGGAGAGGTTTTCAATATTTTCACCATCTAGTTTTATCTGCCCATTCTGTGCTGTATAGAAGCCGAGCAATAGTGAAATAATGGTTGATTTACCACTGCCAGACGCGCCTACAATTGCGATAGTTTCACCGGGTTTCGCATACAGGCTAAGGTTGTTTAATACCGCAGAATCAGTGCCGGGATAGGTAAAAGAAATATCCTCAAAGCTAATATCCCCCTTGCATTCAAAGGATTCAATTTCGCCACCGACAGGTTCCCGCTCCAGATCTAAAACATTAAAAACGCTATTTGCTGCAGCGACCCCTGTTTGAATAATTTCATTAACTCTGGCTAAACGTTTTATAGGTGCCTGCATAAGCATGACGGCGCCAAGATAAGCAACAAAGGTTCCCGGACTAACTATTTCAGCGCCGCCACCACCCATAGCAAAATAGATAATCACGGAAACAGCCATGCCAGCAACAAACATAACAGCAGGGACACTAGCTGCAGATACGACTGCCTTACGCATTGCAAAGCGCCGGTTGCGTCGATTCACCTTATCAAAAAGGTTAGCCTCAGTTTCATAGCCATCAAACACTTTGACAACCGCCTGCCCTTCAAAGGCTTCTTTGGCAACGTGGGTGATATCGCCCATTGTGTCTTGAATTTTAGTGCTGGTATAGCGAAAACGCTTGCTGAGCTTTTTAACCATAAAGCCAATAACAGGTACGATTACTATAAAAATTAAAGTTAGTTTCCAGGACAACCAACTTAATAATCCAAGCAAATACAGTGTCAGGAAGGTATCCTTGAAAAAGATTCTCAGTGCTGTGGTGGCTGCCTGGGCAACCTGTTCTACATCAAAGATTAATTTGGCAATGAGATCAGAAGTTGAGTGCTGATCGTAATAGCTGGCGGGCAAACTTAACATATGATTAAACATTAGAGCACGCAAGTCAAATACCACCTTTCGCCCCACCCATTGCACACAATAGGCATCAACGAAACCGGATATGCCGCGTATTATAAATACGGCGGCTAGCAGAAATGGCGTCATCATGATGATGTCCGCATCGCGATTAACAAAACCATCATCCATAATTGGTTTTAGCAGCGCGGCAAAACTTCCCTCCGCAGCAGAACCGATAAACATGCCAAGAACGCCGACCATAAACACCCATCGATAAGGCCAGGCATGGGTTAACAGACGCTTGTATACAACGCCGGCGGAAATAGTTTTCTGGCTGTCAGTCATATGACACCGCCTGATAAGATCAAGACGATCATTCGGATCGATTCAAAGTGGCAAAGGTAACCTGGAGCAATTCCAATCTTCGAGCGGCATCCATAGCCCTGATCACCATCTCATGAGTGGTACTTTTATCTGCGCGAATAACGACAACCAGAGACTCGGGTTGCGCCGCCACTTTTCCTAACGCTCTTTGAAGCGTGTCAGAATCATTGTTCAAAAGGACTTTTGCACTTTCTTCATTAGGCCCTTTAACAGAAATCTGGCCCGATTGGGAAATCAGAATCTCGAGGTAACGAAGTTCCTGTGCGGGTTTTTCAACAGCGGTGGCTTCAGGCAGGCGAATCTGCAATTCCGACTCTTTATCAAAAGTAGTCGATACCATAAAAAAGATCAGCAAAAGAAAAACTACGTCTATCAGCGGTGTCAGATTGATCTGCAGATCTTCATCATGAGGCTGGTAAAACTTCATGCGCCACGCTCACCGTGTACAAATTCCAGAAAACGTAATGCTTCTTGTTCCATTTCCACGGCCAACTCATTAACTTTTCCGCGAAAATAGCGATGAAACATCAAACTGGGAATGCCGACGCTAAGACCTGCTGCGGTGGTAATGAGTGCCTGGGAAATACCACCGGCCAGAACAGTGGGATTGCCCACACCGGCGGAGGTAATCGCTGCGAAAACATCAATCATGCCGATTACAGTTCCCAGCAAGCCCAGCAGCGGTGTGATTGCGGCCATCGTACCCAAGGTGTTCAAATACTTCTCGAGGTCGTGAATCACGTGCCTGCCGGCTTCTTCTACGGCTTCCTTCATCACTACCCTGTGTTGATCGATATTTACCAGGCCAGCAGCCATGATCCGTCCCAGCGGTGAGCTGCGGCGAATGTCAGCAACCTTCGATGCGTCGATTTCTTCGTCATCGAAAAGTTTTTCGACTTCATCCATTAAACCAAAAGGGGTTACGGCACTTTTCTTCAACATCCAGAATCGTTCAATTATAATGGCCATTGAGACCACGGAGCACAGGATGATTAGCCATACAAGCACACCACCGGATTGAATCAAGTCAAACACGTTTATTTTTCCACAGGGTAAAAACAAAATTTTATCATTTTTTAGCTACCACCGGTGCCTAAGAAGGAAAGCTCCAGCGATAATTTCGCTGTCTTCTATTGGTTTTCCATCTAATTGACAATCTTGAGAAGACAACACTAATTGCTCCTTCAATTGCAGTATCCAGCACAACCGGGTGTTCTTGTTCAAGTCGGGCGTGAACCTGAGCATTGGGGTGACCAAATCGGTTTTGATGTCCGCGACTGATTATCGCAATATCGGCACCAACACGACGCAAAAATGACCTGGTTGATGATGTTTTGCTGCCATGGTGTGGGACGATCAGTACATTCGATGCTAGTTCAGCCGTGCTTCGAAGTAATGCGTTTTCAGCCTCAGTCTCGATATCTCCGGTTAACAATACTGATCCCGAAGCTGCTTGAATTTTTAGGACGCAAGATTGATTATTTTTACTCCCCTGGCTCTTTGCTCGAGGTGCGAGAAACTCAAAACTCACCTCATCAGTTTGCCACTTCTTACCCATCTCACATCGATTCGGCGAGAAATTAGGAGCAGATGATAAGTCACTCACAAACAGAGCATCTGGAGGAAATATTTGGGCCAGGCTTTTAAACCCACCACTATGATCATTATCCGCGTGGCTGAGAACCACAGACAATCTTCTGCCACGTAAATTTTTGGTTAGATAAGGAATTAATATTATTTTTCCTATATCAAAATTATCACCATAACGGGCACCGGTATCGTAGACCAAAAAAGAACTTCGTGTCTCAATGATTATCGAAAGACCCTGCCCAACATCTAGCACCGTTACCACAAAATCCCCTGAGTGAAGTTTGTGCTGGTTAGAGATGCTGAGCAAGAGACAAATCATTGTCACGACAATAGCTTTATGCTGTTTTTTAGACAGAAAAACCAATATACCAATAACCAAGAGAAATCTTGTAAGACCAATCATATCAACATCAAAATAGGTATCTGTTTGGCCAAAAAACTGAATAAGATAAATCATGGGTTTTAATGTGGCTTCGCCAGCCCATAGTAGCGCGGTGCTGAACGCGTCGTAGCCCGCCAACCAGCTTAGAAGAGTTGCCAACATCAAAGGCATGACCAGGAAGCTGAACCATGGAATGATGAGAAAATTTGCCAGCGGTGCAATAATCGACAGACCGCCAAACAAAATAATAGTTATTGGTGCAAGTAAAACGCTGATATATAACTGGATAAAAATCCAGTTTTTTAGCAAGGCAAATACCTTGGAAGAAATATTTTCAGATGGTGGGTTATTTAAAACAATACCTTTATTATTAGCAGCCTGAGACTTTCTTATCCATAGTAAAATGGCTGCGACAGCAATAAACGACAACCAAAAACCATTCGAAAGAGGCGCGAACGGATCCAAAATTATGACCAGAAATATGGCAGCACAATAGCTGTGCCAAACAGGCAGCTTTCTAGAAGCAACAAAGGCAAGGTAGAAGACCAGTAACATTACACCAGCTCGCTGGGTAGGCAATGAAAAGCCCGCTAAAATCACAAAACCAATTGTTGGTGGCAGAGCCAGTAATGCGGCCGCCTTCTGAGCGGGTAGAATCAGGATGGCTCGTGTTGAGATTCTCCAAAGGCCATTAAATACTGTATAGAACAAGAGGAATACCAGGCTAATATGCAGCCCGGATATCGCCACCAGGTGTCCCGTACCTGTCTTTCTGAAGACCTCCCACTGCTCTGCTGTTATGTGATCTTTCACGCCAACGGTTATCGCCGATAAAACTCCTGTCAACTCATTAGATGCATTTTCAGCTACATAGTGAACAAAGTTTTGACGCAGTTGGTCAATATTCAGCCAGCCTGAGAAGCTACTAATTCGAACATTATCTGCTTCCTTTTTAATGCTGCCACGGGCAATTATTCTTTGCTGAAACAGCCAGCGTTCGTAGTCAAAAAGCCCTACGTTGGAGAACCCACGAGCTTGCTTTAATTTGACCGATAATCGCCAGTGTTCACCGCTGATGAATTCAATGGGGCATCGGTAACAGGTGAGGTCCAGAAAACCAGAAAGAGGAAGATAGTCAGACAGAGAGAGTGACTTATCTCGTGTTTTCAGGGATCCAATCTTTAGCCTGATTCTGGTAGAACCCACGCTTTCCCGAGGCATTGTAGCGATAGTTCCTTCTACCACAAATTTTTCACCATCCAGGTGAGCAGGGAGGCGTTGATCTAGCCAGAATAACGTTGCGCAGCTTGCCCAGACTAGTCCCACACCAAAGCCCGCTAGAATAATGGACAAAGGACCGATTCGGGCGTGATTAAACTGAGTCATCAGCAGCGTGACAAGAAATCCGGCAACCGCAAGAATTGGCAGATTTAAATCAGAAAAAAGCACCAGTAAGTTGGCGGGAAAGAACCCGAGGACGAACCTGACCAGCATGTAGACTCCCTGTCGATTAATTTAATAAATTTTTGCTAGCAAGCAATTAGCTATAGTGTGATAACCTGACCTGAAAATCTCGGAAAAAATCACAGAAACCGTGCCAAGAAGACAACTGAAAAAGGTTTTGCCATCATCAGATCACGTGCGCCGCTTATGGGGTATATCCTGGATAGCTCACTGGATAGGCAATCCGAATCTATGGCATATCAACAGACGCTCCATTTCGTTGGGTGTTGCAATCGGGGTATTTTTTGCATTCTTACCGCTACCGGCACAAACTGTTGGCGCTGCATGCGCTGCGATACTGCTGCATGCGAACCTGCCATTAAGCCTGGCACTAGTCTGGATTAGTAACCCGCTTACGTTTATTCCAATCTTCGGTGCGGCTTATATACTAGGGGCGAAACTATTGGGAGTTTCGGTTCCCCCGCTAGCGGAAATTACGGCTAATGCCATAGGGCAGAACCTTGCCGCGCTATGGATTGGTTGTTCCATTCTCGGCTTGCTATTTGCAGCAATCAGCTGGTTCTTAACCCGAGCTTATTGGAATTGGTACGTGCGAAGTTCCTGGGCCGCACGCCGACAATCTCGGCAATCTATTAAGGATATTACCCGATCAGGTCAGTAAACCATCAAGCATTTCGATCTGCCGATCCATTCGTTGGGCTAATTTGAGATCGTGAGTAACCGTAACCACACTAGTGTTGTTATCAGCACTAATTTCCAGCAACAGCTGAAATATGTTCTCTGCGCTGGTGTGATCCAGATTACCAGTGGGTTCATCAGCCAATACGCAATCCGGGCCTGTTACAAGCGCTCTCGCAACTGCAGTACGTTGGCGTTCTCCACCGGATAATTCTCCGGGCTTATGCTGGAGCCTGTGATCCAGACCAACCCTTACCAGTATTTTTTCAGCAATAGCAAAAGCTTCTGGTGTACCAACTCGTCTAATAAGCAGAGGCATCGCGACATTTTCCAGGGCTGTAAACTCTGGCAATAAGTGATGAAACTGGTAAATAAAACCCAGGCTACGGTTACGCAATTCACCTCGCTTTTTCTCACCCAATTTAAATAATTCTTGTCCCTTTAACGTGACACTGCCGCTACTGGGCTTCGATAAACCACCAAGAATGTGTAACAGAGTGCTCTTACCCGCTCCAGATGACCCAACAATGGCGACTTTTTCACCAGGCTTTATCGTGAAGTCGATATTTTTTAGCACTTCCACATGTAAATCGCCTTCGGAAAATACTTTGCTGATATTGCTGCACTCCAGTACGGCGACGCTATTCATAACGCAAAGCCTCCGCCGGCTGGGTTCGAGAAGCTCTCCATGCCGGGTAAATGGTGGCGATAAAACTTATAACAAAAGACGCTATAAGTATCTTTCCAACATCGTTCCAATGCATTTCAGCAGGAAAGTCACTAATCACATAAATATTGGCCGGGAAAAATTCAATGCCTAGCAGTGCTTCAATCTGAGGCACCAGGGTTTCCACATTCAGCGCTGTAATTACGCCAGTTACTCCGCCAAAAATGGTTCCGATTAGGCCAATCACAATACCCTGCACCATAAACACAGTCATTACACTACCTGGAGATAATCCAAGCGTTCTTAATATAGCGATATCCGGTTGTTTGTCTGTAACCAGCATGACTAGTGTCGACACAATATTGAAGGCGGCTACGGCAATAATGAGCATTAAAATGACAAACATTACGCGTTTTTCGACAGACAATGCACTGAAAAAATTTCTATGCTCTACCGTCCAATCGGTCATGTAGTAATCTCTGCCCAACAACGAGTCCAAACGATATCGAATTCTGGCTACATCATAGACATTATCTACCTTCAAACGCAGGCCGGACACATTGCTGCCACTGCTCAGCAATTTGGCGGCGTCATCAAGATGAATCAGGGCGATACTGGAGTCGTATTCGTACATATTTAGCTGAAATAGTCCGCTAACAGTAAAGCGTTTTAATCGTGGAATTAGCCCAGCTGGAGAGACGCGTCCCTTGGGCGCCACAACCGTTACTTTGTCACCAACTTTTACGCCAAGCTGCCGAGCCAACTGGTAACCCAGAACAATTCGATATCCACC
The DNA here is from genome assembly GCA_047615875.1 of Parasphingorhabdus sp. Lineage (GTDB taxonomy): Bacteria > Pseudomonadota > Gammaproteobacteria > Arenicellales > CAJQKF01 > JBLHGU01. The sequence goes on along the minus strand of JBLHGU010000089.1, from coordinate 8,909 downwards.
TGATTCTAGATCAGTGATATCACCAATAGAAAGATGATCAGGTATACCGGATACCTTGCCTTCCTCTCCAGGTAGAACGCCTCGAATCATTGCACCGGATACCACACCTCGGTGAGTCAACATACCCTGTACATCGATAAAAGGCGCGCGATCCAGAATTTGCTCATCCTGAATCACTCGTTCAGCAACCTTTTGCCACTCAGATAACCAACCGCTAGCGCCCTGTACAGTGATATGCGAGGCCGTAGCTAATATCCGATCACGTAGTTCACGTTCGAATCCATTCATTATGGAAAGCACCACAATCAAGGCCCAGACTCCCAGTGCGATGCCGATCATTGACATGGAGGAAATAAAGGATATGAAATGATTACGCCGCTTTGCCCGGGTGTAACGCAGACCGATCCCAATTTCTAGCGGTTTAATCATATTAATAAGATACTTTAACTAAATTACTTTAACTTTAAGCATTATTTACAATCATTTGATATCTCTACTCTTTTCTCATGTGAGGGAAAAGAATGACATCTCTTATTGTCGAGCTATTCGTAAGAAACATTACCAGTCTATCAATACCTATACCCTCACCTGCAGTAGGTGGCAGCCCATACTCAAGGGCGCGAATGTAGTCTTCGTCGTAATGCATAGCCTCCTGGTCCCCAGCATCTTTGGCCTCTACTTGCTGCTTAAATCGGTCAGCCTGATCCTCCGGATCGTTTAATTCGCTGAAGCCATTGGCAATTTCTCTGCCGCCAATAAACAGCTCGAAACGATCGGTAATATCGGGATTGGTGTCGTTTCTGCGAGATAAAGGTGATACTTCAACAGGGTACTCAGTGATAAACGTTGGTTGTATTAATCGTTCCTCAACTGTCGCTTCGAATACTTCTGTGAGAATTTTGCCCTTTCCCCAGCCTGGATCAAATTTAATACCTAAACTAGATGCAGTGGCGCACAGCGATTCCTTATCAGCGATGTCTGATTCGGAAATTGAAGGGTTAAATTGCAACACAGCGTCACGCATTGCCAGGCGCGTGAATGGCTTATTCATGTCGTACTCAATATCTTCGTAAATCACCACGCCATTTTCAGTTACCTTGCGCGCCAATTGTTGTAGCATGGCCTCAGTTAGATCGATTAAATCTTTATAATCAGCGTAAGCCCAGTAAAACTCGAGCATCGTGAATTCAGGATTATGTCTGGTACTTAGCCCCTCATTACGGAAATTGCGATTAATCTCGAAAACTCGCTCAAAACCACCGACTACCAATCGTTTCAGATACAATTCTGGCGCAATTCGTAGGTAAAGCTCCATATCCAATGCATTATGATGAGTGACGAATGGCCGGGCGACAGCACCACCTGGAATTGCCTGCATCATCGGGGTTTCTACTTCCAAAAACTTACGCTCGATCAAGAAATCTCTTATCTCGCTAATAATCAGACTTCGAATACGAAAACGCTCACGAGTTTCTTCGCTCATAATCAGGTCTACATAGCGCTGACGATATTTCGTTTCCTGATCGGATAAGCCGTGATATTTTTCTGGCAATGGCCGCAGTGTTTTGGTTAACAAGCGAATCGAACTGACTTTCACGCTTAGCTCACCTGTTTTAGTACGAAACAGAACACCGCTGGCGCCCAGAATATCGCCAATATCGTACTTCTTAAATTCCTCGTTATATTGCCCCTCTGGCAGAGAGTCTCTCTGCACGAACAACTGCACTCGACCCGTTACGTCCTGAATATGGGCAAAACTGGCCTTGCCCATAATTCGACGCGACATTAGTCGACCACATATCGTTACCTGAATGGCTTTTTCATTCAATGCGTCGCTATCATCTTCGGAATGATCTCGAAGAATGTCCGCAGCGAACTGATCTCGACGAAAATCATTGGGAAAAGCCTGGCCAGTATCGCGCCATTGATGTAGTTTTTGTCGGCGGGCTTCTATTTGGTCGTTGGTATCGTCCATACTTATATTCTTTCTATTGCGTTTCAAACACCAGCTTTTAGGCTGGCCTGTATAAAATTCATCAGGGCACCGTCTAGCACAGCCTGCGTGTTGCCGGTTTCTACCCCGGTACGTAGATCTTTAATTCGCGATTGATCCAGCACATAGGAGCGAATTTGGCTACCCCAGCCAATATCGGCCTTTGAGTCTTCCAACTTTTGATGTTCCGCACGTTGCTCCTGCAGTTCCATTTCATATATCCGTGCTTTCAACATAGACATAGCCTCAGCTTTGTTACGGTGCTGTGAGCGGTCATTCTGGCACTGTACAACAATACCAGTAGGGTTATGCGTGATACGGACTGCAGAATCCGTTCTGTTTACGTGCTGACCACCGGCACCACTTGCCCGATAGGTATCTATGCGCAAATCCGCTGGATTAATGTCGACTTCAATACTGTCATCAACTTCTGGTGAAACGAATACCGAGGCAAAAGATGTATGCCGACGACTACCTGAATCAAATGGAGATTTTCTCACCAGTCTGTGTACGCCAGTTTCGGTACGCAGATACCCATAAGCATAATCTCCGGAAACTTTGATCGTAGCGCTTTTTATACCGGCCACATCTCCGTCGGATTTTTCAATCAATTCCGATTTGAAACCTTGATCCTCAGTAAACCGTAAAAACATGCGTAACAGCATCGCAGCCCAGTCCTGAGCTTCAGTACCACCGGAGCCCGACTGAATATCGAGAAAGCAATTGGCGGGATCCATAGTGCCAGAAAACATTCGACGAAACTCCAGGCGCTCGAGATGTTCCTGAATTTTAGCCACATCTTGTTCTACAGCGCTAAGGGTATCCTCGTCGCTTTCCTCCGCGGCCATCTCAAGTAATTCCCTGGATTCCACAATGTTGCTATCCAAACTTTCCAGACCGCCAACAATTTCTTCTAACGCAGCGCGTTCCTGTCCAAGAGATTGAGCCAGATCCGGATTTTCCCAAATCGACGGCTGTTCTAACTGTAGAAGTACTTCCTCAAGACGATCTTTTTTACCGTCATAGTCAAAGATACCCCCTAAGCGAGCCAACCCGCTGTTCGAAGGATTCGAGATTATTAATTAGAACGTTAAGTTGTTCCATGATGTCTATATGCTATTGGGGACAGTGGGAATAGAAATTTTCGCGGGCAGCGAGAATACCTGAATTCGATTCGGGTGCCTATGAAATAATGCGAATACCAACCTTATATTCGACACAAAGGATGTGATTCTTGTATAGAACCTGCCATTATCGAATAGGTATCAACTATTATGATATAGGCTAGGATTAAGAGATGTTATAGCCTGCTTAATAGTAGTAGATCATAATATACCCCGTACTGGCCCCTGCTGTTCCTAATGCGACCAAATCCCTTTTCCAGCAATTGACGGCTTATTAGTTATAACTTTAGTTGAACAATGAAACTTGGCATACCAAAAGAAATTTTCTCTGGTGAGAAGCGAGTTGCAACAACTCCAAATGTTGTCCCCCAGTTAGTTAAACTGGGATTCGATGTCATCGTGGAAACAGGGGCTGGAGTCGCGGCAAATTTCTCTGACTCTGCCTACCAGGCGGCAGGCGCTACTATCGCTGCTGATCCTGACTCGTTATGGTCTGAAGCAGATATTCTACTGAAGGTACGAGCTCCTCAGTTAGATCCAGAAAGTGGCGTCGATGAAGCTGAATTATTTCGTCCTGATCAAACCTTGATTAGTTTTTTCTGGCCGGCACAGAATCAGGAACGTATGTCCGAACTGGCCGCCAAAGGAATATCAATAATTTCCATGGACTCGGTGCCTAGAATTTCACGGGCTCAGAAGCTTGATGCGTTAAGCTCAATGGCCAATATTGCCGGCTACCGGGCAGTAATTGAAGCTGCCAATCATTTTGGCAGATTTTTCACCGGTCAAATCACCGCAGCTGGAAAAGTTCCACCGGCGAAAGTGATGGTGATAGGTGCGGGTGTTGCCGGGCTTGCAGCAATTGGTGCTGCCGGTAGTTTGGGTGCGATTGTGCGTGCATTTGACACCAGGCCTGAAGTTAAAGAACAAGTCGAGAGCATAGGCGCTGAATTTCTTGAACTAGAATTCGAGGAAGACGGCAGTGGCGATGGTGGTTATGCCAAGGTTATGAGCAAAGCCTTTATTGATGCGGAGATGGCTCTGTTTCTCGAACAGGCAAAAGAAGTCGACATTATTATCACTACGGCTCTCATTCCCGGAAAGCCCGCTCCAAAACTCATTACCCGTGAAATGGTCGAAGCCATGGCGGCTGGCAGTGTGGTGGTTGATCTCGCTGCAGAACAGGGTGGCAACTGCGAAGTTACAGTAAAAGATGCAGTAGTTAAGCACGGCGATGTAACTATTATCGGTTACTCCGACCTCACCAGCCGACTATCGAATCAAGCCAGCCAACTATACGCAACCAATGTTCGTCATTTGTTGTCCGATCTGACACCAGACAAAAATGGTCAGATCAATATTAATATGGACGATGAGGTTATCCGAGGGGCTACGTCAGTTAAACAGGGAGAGGTAACCTGGCCACCACCCGCACCGAAACTTAGTGCAACTCCCGCGCCTGCAAAAACTAGTGTTGCACCAGTGGCAACCCAGGATAAAATCAAGGGTAGTAGTGCATCAGGTACGTTTATTGGTATGGCGATTGGCTTATTATCCATCCTCTGGGTTGGATCAGTAGCGCCGGCCTCTTTCATGCCGCACTTCATTGTATTTGTGTTGGCCTGTTTTATTGGCTATCAGGTTGTCTGGGCCGTAACCCCTGCCCTGCACACACCTTTAATGAGTGTGACAAACGCGATAAGTGGCATCATTGTTATTGGCGCACTATTGCAGATCAACTCTTCCCAGACCATTGTCTGGATATTGGCATCAATCGCAGTACTGATTGCTACTATAAATATTGTCGGTGGGTTTCTGGTTACCCAACGCATGTTGAAAATGTTTCAGAGATAGGAAAGTTTCATGAGCTCCGGAATAGTTACTGCAGCCTATATTGCAGCCAGTATCCTGTTTATTCTTAGCCTGAGTGGATTAAGCAATCAGGCAACGTCTCGACGTGGAAATCTGTACGGAATACTTGGCATGTTAATTGCCATTCTAGCCACTTTGGCATCGGACCAGGTCAACAGTTATTCCAATGTCATTTTAATGATGCTAGTGGGCGGTGCAATAGGCGCGATTGTGGCTGCAAGAGTGGAAATGACATCCATGCCACAATTGGTTGCCATGCTGCACAGTTTCGTTGGAGCAGCTGCTACTTTAGTTGGGTTTGCGAGTTTTTTGGACACCACAGTTCAGCTTGAAGGCGCAGAAAAAACCATACACGAAGTTGAGATATTTCTTGGCGTATTAATCGGTGCGGTAACTTTCACTGGCTCTATTGTGGCCTTCGGTAAGTTACAGGGCATTATTGGCAGCAAACCCTTAATGCTGCCCGGCCGACACATTCTGAATGGTTTAATTGGGCTGGCCTGTATCTGGCTTGGGTCGATGTTCCTCGAGGCTCACAGCATCGAAGATGGAATGTTGCCGCTGTTAATTATGACCGGCTTAGCACTGGTATTCGGCATACATATGGTTATGGCCATAGGTGGTGCGGATATGCCAGTAGTGATCTCCATGTTGAACAGCTATTCAGGCTGGGCCGCAGCTGCCACCGGATTCATGCTTTCCAATGATTTGCTTATAGTTATTGGTGCGTTGGTTGGTTCTAGCGGAGCAATACTTAGCTATATCATGTGCCGAGCGATGAATCGAAAGTTTCTTTCTGTAATTATGGGTGGATTTGGCACGCCCAGTGGCAAAAGTTCAGCTGGTGTTACAGGCGATCATATTGCCACTGATGCCGAAGAAACAGCAGATTTGCTAAAACAGGCTAAAAGTGTCGTTATCGTTCCAGGATATGGCATGGCGGTTGCCCACGCTCAGCACCCTGTTTCAGAATTAACTCGTAAACTACGCGACCGAAAAATTAATGTGCGCTTCGCTATTCACCCAGTTGCTGGACGTATGCCCGGACACATGAATGTACTGCTCGCCGAAGCTAAAGTGCCCTACGATATAGTTCTCGAAATGGATGAGATTAATGAAGACTTTCCACAAACGGATGTTGTTATAGTAATTGGCGCAAACGACACTGTTAATCCCGCCGCTCTAGATGATCCTGACAGCCCAATTGCCGGTATGCCCGTATTGGAAGTATGGAAAGCGGAGACCGTTATCGTTTCTAAACGCAGCATGGCCGTCGGCTATGCTGGCGTAGAAAACCCACTGTTCTTTAAAGATAATACTCGGATGTTATTTGGCGATGCCAAGATTAGCGTTGAGGCTCTGATTAAGGCTATAGGCTAAGCCATTCTCGGTGAATGCTACATAGAGACTTCTCTGTTTTCTTAACAACAAGAGTCAGGGTTAGATAGTGTTGGCTATCGGGTAATACTAATGTTTTAAATTCCGTCATCAACTACTGCACATATTCTGGTCCAAGGCAGTTCTTGTTCTTGATGAGAATCGGCTCCTTCGAAGCGGAAATGATGACAACAAGACCAAACAATCGCCAGATATCGGGGCTATTTTCAGTAATAGATGGCGAAAATATTTGGAAACTCATCAGGTGAATTCGCTATGCTTATCCTGCAACTACTCGCAGACGTACTTGTTGGGTGAAATGTAATGGACTTGCTTTCAGTAGTTATTACAACGATAAACCCTCCGACTAAACCCGTTAAGTTACTAGTTAAGAGTCTTTCCAAAAGCAATAGTAACGTTTTTATCATTGGGGATAAAAAGGAGTCAGAAAAATTTCCATTGCAAGGGACCCAATTCTGGTCTCATGAGAATCAACTAGGAAGCGCGTTCTCGCTCGTGGGAAAACTACCGGAAGCTTGTCCCTTAATGTACCTTTCGACTCACCACCCAATGAGAATGACCGGCATATGGCAAAGCTTAATAGCTCAGAGATGTATTTGGAAAATGGGTCACTATGTCACTTTTTCACTCGCCCGAAGTTATCCAGTATCGGAATCAACACGATTTAATGTAAGATTTTAGTGATGAACTGACAGGGTACCTGCTGAATTAATCTTTTGTCGATATACTAACTCGGCACGACATAAAATCCAGACAGAATATTGTGATACACAATCTAAGAAGTTGTTGTGCCTCATTAATCCGCGGAAATATTTTTCCAGAAGCTGAGATGGGGCTACTAGATTGTTGGCTTGCAGATCTTCAGAAACTGGAATGTTTAAAGCTCGTATACCATAGGGAAAATTGACAGTCACACAACCTTAATCACCACCCCGAAAAAGCTCCTTAAAATTATTCAAAAGAGCTTTCTCGTATAACAACCACTACTAGCTGATAATGACTAAATATGGGAAAAACCTGGTAATAATACTGGCTGAGACCCGCGCTTCGGGGATTACCTTCGATAAATTTAAAATAACTTATTGGGTCAATTCGATGCTGACCTGGCTCTGTGTATCGCCGATAGTCCCCATGAAGACAAGAACAATCCCATCTATAAATGTGCTAGCTATAAAAAGATGATTTGGGGAAAGCACTAGATGATATTGCACGCCTACGAGGCAACAATACCGACTGGAGAATTCTTCTATACCTTAGAGGGGTTTTATTCGGCGGGGTAAAGGGTCTAGGAGAGCAGCCAGGCTCTTGTGGCATCCTGGTATTTTTCAGAGCATTTCTGAGGAAGGTATTGCTCGAAGAAAACATATTTGAACGATACCACAGGTTTATTTTGACAAGGTCAGATTATTTACACGAGGCCCCTCACATACCTCCCGGTCTCTTGACAGACGATAATATCTGGATTCCGGACGGTGAACGATATGGGAGTTATACAAACCGCCATATGTATGCTCTAGTCAGGATTTCCTGGAGTATTTATCCATTGTTGATGTGATTTTTGACCAGCCTGACATTTTTTACGAAAAGATGAAAAATAATGCTGTAGATTGGAATATCGAGAAATTTATTAAATTTCGGATGGACGAACTAAGCCTATCGGAAAGGGTGCCCCCCCACAACAATGTTCACAGTCAGGGGACCTGAAGGTAAAACCAGTTGGAGTCGCGGGATATGGAGTGAAGATGGACAATTTTATATCAAATATAAAACCGAATATGCCAATAGCCAGATCACGACAACGTTGCTTAAAAATAAACAGCGATGGACAAGTGACATCGTTTCTGACTATTTTAAGTTTCTCGATCAGCAGAAAAAGCTAGCGGCCAGTCGTGAAAAAACCACTTGGTACTTAAAACGCCTTGTGGTTTTAGTATTAATTATTTTCGGGTTTATTCTGGGCAGGCTAACAGTTTAAATTCGCTTCGAAAAACCGATCTTAAAATTCTATTCACCTTATGAGTCAATATTCGTTACCAACTCAAGACTCCTTATCGAAACGGCACCACTCACGTTATCTTTATTCCGGGCTTCCTGCCCTCCACCCTTCGAGCCAGCCTTTGGCTGTTCAAAATCACTCCAGGCGATTTTGTGAACCCCTGGACTTGATCGCCAAATTGGCGGCGCTAGTGCCAAAACCGCGAGTGAATCTGCCTAGACTTCACGGTGTGTTTGCGCCTAACTGCAAGCAACGAGCGTTGATCACGCCAGCAAAACGGAGCAGAAGCAACAAGGCCTTGGTAGCTAATGATGAACCACCATCACAAAGGCGAGCGTCGATGACATGGGCTCAGCAGCTCAAGCGGGTGTTTAACATCAACATCGAGACCTGCCAGACGTGTGGTGGCCCAATGAAAGTCATTGCCAGCATCGAGGATCCGGTAGTGATCAAGCAAATCCGCGACCTCCTGGAGAATAGGAGGGAATACCAGAATGCGATCCAGTTACCCGAGAGTGGCGCCCCC
>JBLHGU010000088.1:0-21080 GCA_047615875.1 Parasphingorhabdus sp. | reverse complement strand
AAATGGTGGCGCCTGGAATACTACTACCTATAGCGGAAGTCAGTATGTTTCTAGCTGGAACTCTATGACTGTGAACGATGGCAACCATACCATCACTGTCCGCGCGACAGACTCAGGCGGGAAAACTTCATCGGCCAGTCATACCATAACGACAGACAACGGACTAACAGCCAGCACAATGCATCTTGAGCCAATGTCCAGCAATACCACAAGTGGGCGTGGCGGAAAGTGGAATGCAACGATTACGGTAACCGTTGGAGATTCATCTCATGGATCGGTCGATGGTGCTACGGTAGATGGTTCCTGGAGCAATGGTGCTTCCGGCTCAGGTTCCTGCCTGACAGTTGCCGGAACCTGTAACATCACAAAGAATAATATTAATAAGAATTCAACATCAGCTACCTTCACTGTAAATTCTGTGACGCATGGCACCCTTACCTACGATGCTAATGATAATCACCCTGGAAATAGCATCGCTGTCTCGAAACCTTAAAACTTGACGATACTTAAATTAAAATAGCGCACTTCCGTGCGCTATTTTTTTGAGCTAAACCAAATTATTCCTCTTACAGGTAGAATTTGCACGCGTGGATAAACACTGGATGAAGTCGCTATGTGAATCAGTGGTGGTTTAACAGAAGCTCGCAGTGGTTAGTTTATGGATCTGATTTTCCAGCGTGACAGAACAATGTCAAAATCTCTAACGCAACCGTGCCCGCGAGTAATGCCGTCATGCCGCCGGGGTCATGCAGGGGTGACAGAGTACCTGCCAGGTTATCGCGGTTACCTGTAAGTCGACGGTTATCAAGCCTATGAGCAAACCGAAGCGACCTTAGTGGGCTGCTTTGCGCATGCGCGACGAAAGTTTATTGAAGCGCAGCGATTGCAGGTCAAGGGCAAAACCGGTAAGGCCGACTGGGCCGTGAATCATATCAGCAAGTTGTACCGGATAGAAAGCGAGATCAAAAATAAAAGTCTTTCAGACAGGCACGTCATCCGACGACAACAGGCCAGGCCGTTGCTGAATCAGTTTAAAACCTGGCTGAATAAATCCGCGCAGCAGGTGCCGCCGAAATCAGCGGTGGGTAAAACCGCGTGGCTGAGTTGGGCGTTAACGGCAGCAAAAACAACACAGGAGCCGTTCGGGTACCAGCCCATTGAGGTTAAGAGTGGGCTGGCTCAACCAGTAACGCCAACGACTCCTTTGGTCAAATTAGCGGTCGTTCCCGACAGCAACTGGAATTCCTGTTATCCAGGAACCAGCACGAATCCAAATTACCGCCCTAGAAGATCGCAATGTTAGCGGTTTGAAAAAGACTGTCGCTCAGGTGTCACCAGAGGGCGTAAAGAAGTTTAGGAGGCCATAAACACGCTTATGACGAGCAAAAGTGCCTATCAGCGGCAGTGAGAAGCTATGGCCGAGACTAACGGCCTTGTAATCGCTTCTGACACACTCTTCAAATTAATCAATCAGACATATACTGTAGGTTGTGAAAGAATAGGTTGTATAAGAATTCTAATATCTATCAGACAAGGGGGCTATGTTTTGAAAAAATTGTTTGTCCAGGCAGGACTACTTTATTGTTTTTTGTTTTACTCCTCTACGGTATTTGCAGCTAAGCCGGCGCTCATACTCCTTCCAGTTCAAGGTCAACAAATAAGCCCCCAGGATCTGGAGCACTATCGGATAGCCTTACAAAATAGTTTATCACGTTATTTCACAGTTTATAGTGGCGGTGAAGTAGAGAAACGATTAGAAAAAAACAGTGCGATTACTTGTGATGTAAATGAATGTCTTCAGGAGGTAGCAATATCATTTCAAGGAGAATTAATTAGCCGAATGGTTTTAACTTCTATGAGTAGTGGTTTTCTAATTGCCATTGAAATCAAAAATATTTTTGATGACAAGTTAATCGCCTCAAAAACCATCGCGTGCGAAGGCTGTAATAATTTCGAGGTAATTCGTGAGTTAAATAAGATGACATTCTCCCTTAAGAATGACAATGCGTCAGCTAGCGTTGCAATTGAGTTACCAGTCGTTGATAAAGATTCTGTCGTACCTATCGAAGACGAAAATTTCGATTCATCAGCAACTGAAATGCTATTTTGGGAAAGTGTAAATAACAGCAATTCGGCAGAAATGTACCAAGCTTATCTTGACCAGTATCCAAACGGAATTTATCGGCGAATTGCCACAATCAAATTAAGCTCGGATGGGGGTTCTTTAGAATCTATGCTCGCGGCTGATTTAACTGAAACTTCCGAAATGAGCTTTTGGGGGCAAGTTTTAGAGAGTGGGATCATAGAGTCTTATAAGTTATATTTGGTTAAATATCCTAGAGGAAAATATGTCCAGCTGGCCAAGAATGAGATTGAGCTGTTGGAAATTGACGGTTCAGATTTTTCAGGCACTTATAAATCTGAGATCAATTATACCGTAATTGCTTCAGATGAATTTCTAAGCCCACGTTGGCATTTCGGGAAAAGGCCTAAAATATATGTTTCGTTAATAGAAGATGGTCGTGGTATCTCTGGTTCTATTTCAGGTGACCGAGTGGGCACTATTAAGGGAGAAAGAAATGGGGATAAAATCAATTTCGATTGGTACTTTCTCCTTCCAACAGGGGATAACCATTATGGAAAGGGCGTTTGGATTTTCTATAAATCGCTAAATAAGCTGGTTGGAACATGGGAAACAACTAGTCGCGGAGGCGGAACTGACGGGAACTGGGATCTAGAGCTAGTAAAGTTGATCCCAAACCCCCGATAATAGCGCTATTTGCAGCAGGACTCTTTGGTATCGGGTTTGCTCGTAGACGTCAATCGTAATACCCTGTAACCCTGCGGCAGCCCATCGCTGCCAACGCGATTTATATAGATTAAAAGCCATCTCATTCGAGGTGGTTTTTTATGCCTGAACAGTAGCAACGCTGGCACTCTCCCGCCATTCAAACTTGCCCATGTGAACGGCAGCTTTAACAACACAGCTGCCGTTCGAGTGCCGACGAATGCCGATCAGAAGTGATCCCAAACTTGTCTTCAAAAGGCACTAAGCTGATGGCGGCTTTCTGAAAATTCCTGTCCATCCGAAATCTGCACCCCCTACCCTGCGCCCCCGAGCCCCGACCTCGCCCGCACCACCCGGAGCCATCGGTGCACTCGTGGCCTGGACCCAGCCCGTTGCCACCTGCCAGCCAGGTTGCCAGCCTCCGTCAAAAATTCGGCCTCGGCATCCCCAACCCCATGGCACTCGAAACCGCTCCATTCCGGCCGAATCTCGAACACCCTGCAGCTGCGCAAATTTCATTTCCCGAAATTGGGGTGGGGGTGCGAACTCGCTCGGAACGCGCAAAAAATACTTGGCCATCACCGGGTCGACCCCGAGCAATAGCCACGGTTTCATTTGGATTCGAGCGGCTCGGCGAATGTTCGGGACTCGATCGGGTTCGTGCTCAGTTCGGGGGTAAATATTCGGCCAACCCATCTAGCCGTATAAAATATATAACGGGACACTTAAACGCCCTTCGGGAACCATTGACTTTATGGCTTTTGGTCCCTTCTGATAACGGGGCCTATGTTCCAGATCCAGTTTGGAAATTGAAAATCCCCGTGTCGGTTCCGAACGCGAACAAGTAACATTTGTACACAAGCACCGTGTTTTTTAGCAAAGCAGTGATTAGTAGTAATTTAGTCTAAAAGCTAGACTCGATCCCGTTACTGCAAGCGCGTCCCTAAGGCCATTTAGAACCGGTACGAGAACTTCAGTTTGTGCTTTCACTCGGTTTAGGTAGGAGACCTGAGACTCTAGTGGATTTAACAATTTCAACTCCTAATGTTGTTAATCAGCCCCACCGAAACTTGGCGGCAACAGGTTTGCTTTGGAAAGGGTTGTAATCAGGGATATGCGATTCTAGTAAAAACACCTGAGCCGTCATTTTCGTAGAAGAAGCCCCGATCAGCATTGTCAGGCCCGAAATCAATATCATCATCGCTGTCGATATCCTGGGCTCTTACCCATGGGAACCACGATTCGTCATCCCCACCAGGAAGGTCGATATTAGTAGCCGTCACATCAGCAAAACTTCTTTCCTCGTTATTTACTAGGAGTTGGATGGTTCTACCTTGGTAAAAACCTTTTCCGTCGCCGTCATCGCCATCTCGCGTACGATTTATAATCAAATCACGATCACCGTCCGAGTCGATATCTTCTGCATCAAAATCGAGAATCACGCCAAAAAATTCAACAGTGGGGATTACTGTTCTTAAATCACTGCTGTATGAACCGGTTGAACTGCCCCAGTAAATGGAGGTTTGATCGCCATCTCGTTCGTGGGCACCCACTAATAAATCGACAAAGCCATCTAGATCCACGTCGATTAATTCAGCGGTAAATACTCTCTCGATACTGCCATTAAATCGATCGTCCGCCTTTGTGAAATTAGAAGTACCGTCGTTGACATAAAAGAATGGATCATTCCCCCCAACAAAAATATCAATATCACCATCGTTATCAATATCTGCTGCGGCACCGCCATGATGAAACCCAGTTTGGTCGGTCAGTTTCGACCATGAAAACGAGCCTACTGAGTTCTGTATAATTAGTTTTGGTTGGCTTCCTGGAAACGGGTCAGAGTCAAAGCCGTGATCAAAAACGAGAATGTCCTGCAAGCTATCATTGTTAAAATCACTAACAATTGACTTTCTGGCATGTGTGGCAGGCGGCATACTGTCTCCAAACTCTGCTGTTGACGAAGTGAAATTTCCAACGCCATCATTTAAAGCAAGAACACTATTCACCTCTCCATCAAGAAGATATTCTCCTGTTGCGAGAAATACATCTGTATCGCCATCGCCATCTGCATCTAGATAGGCTATTGCATCTGAAAGATCGCCCGTACCAGCTGGCCTAGGCAATGCAGAGTATCGAATTATTATATTTGCCTTCGAGTTTTCGTACGAACTTCTTGCATCGGCTGCCGAAGATGGGGATGTATCAAGATCTACAACTGAGGCTGCTTCGCTGCTACTACTTTCAATGCCACAACCAGCTAAGCTAAAGGTTATTGCAAATGCTAGAAATGCTTTTTTGAGCATACTTTTTATCCTTATCCGTGTATTTAAAATACAGCTATGCAAGCTAATTCTAACGCCCCGTATCAGCAAGCGTTAATTATGCAAGGTTGCTGGCTCTCATCACTTTTATAATCGCGGCAACATCTTCTTCGCCATGACCTGCTGCTACATGCCGGGGTAGCAGCACAGGCCTGGGAGCGTGACAAACTGGAAATGAAATCATAGGGTCAGGTCTAGCTAATAGTCAAGGGACGCTAGGGTCAAGTTTTTCCAAGTCACACAAGTAATGTTCAATGGGTCTCTGGTTCGCCCCCGGGTCGGGGAGCCAAATAAAACGAAAGCCACTCATGAGATATCTCGGGGCGGCTTTTTTTTGCCATTAAAGTCAATGACTTCGAGTCTCGTCCGGACATCTACACCTCTCTTTTCGGGTCAATCGATCAGGGCGTGGCCCCATCGGGAACCATTGACTATATGGCTTTTGGTCCCCCGGATATCGGCAGTTTGCATTTAAACAAATCTGTCCGCTTTTAATCTTTTCTAAGAATCACGCGCAATACCTATCTGCAACTATATTTTAGGATCAAGATAAAATTTTACTAGTTGTTGAGTTCACACGCCAAGTCAAAAGTCTCAGGGATATCATACTGGATAAAAGCACATGACTGGATACAAGAACGTACATAATCAGCAGCATTTTCGCGATAAACATAAATGTCCGATTGAACCATATAGGCGTGGTCGTCAGAAGCACAGTTCAACTCCAGAATATTGGAACGACGGGATGTTGTGGGTGCTCGCCCAGAGGAATAAGAGCAACGATTGTTTTCAGGTAAGACCTCACAATGATTTCTATTATTGATTACCAAGTTCAGGAGGTCTCTATGCTTCCCGAACTCAGGTACGACTTCCTGTTTCCCGAAATTCATCGGCCCTACTGCGGTAGTGAGCACCATTTGTTCGGCAAGACAATTACCGACTTCGCTCAAATAGCTAACGAGCCATTTGTTCTCACCGGAAACGACGAGCCAGAACAGTAGTAGCGGATATTAAATGATGTACCTGATTAAGGGACTTGAACCTTAGATCACTTGTCAGTAACAGAAAATGATTTAGTACATAGCCACGCCACCGTTAATGCCAAAGGTTTGACCAGTAACAAAAGTAGATTTAGTTCCCGACAGAAAGAGTATCGCGTCGGCGATTTCATCTGGCTTACCAATCCTACCGAGTGGTGTATTGAGCTCTTTTTCTGCCCATTCTGGTGTTAGTTTTTCGAGCCCAACCATATCGGTATCGACCGGACCGGGTGCTACCGCATTAACAAGAATGCTGGGGGCAAATTCACGTGCCCACGACCGCGTCAAACTAATAATCGCACCTTTAGTCGCGCAATAAATTGAGAATTTTTCCCGTCCCAGCAAGCCTAGCTCAGATGCTATATTAATTATGCGTCCAGACCGATTGTCTTCGATCATAGCTGAAATCACCTCCCTCCCGATAAGGAAAGCACCTTTCAAGTTAACATCAATTACGCGTGCAAATTCCTCGTCACTGGTTTCAATCAATGCTTTTTCAAGTACGATTCCAGCATTGTTAACCGCAATATCTATTCCACCAAAGGACTTACGGCCCTGCTTGACCAATTCGACCACGTCCGTTGGTTGTGTTACGTCACATTTCATCGCCAGATAATTATTTGTCCTTGAAGCAAGCGCCTGTGACAATTCTCCCATGCCACTGACATCACAGGCGATAATATTCGCACCATTATCGGCAAATGCACAGGCAGTTGCTAAACCTATACCCCGGGCAGCTCCGGTGACTAATGCAGTTTTTCCTATAAAATCGGTCGTCATATTGATACCCCCGGGGTCGATGCTGGATACAAAAACACTGTTACCTATCTTCGTAATCCGATATAAATTAATGATCATAATTTTACTCAGGAGACAACAACCGCGATACTGCCTAACTATCAATACGAAAGATTGATCTGATCAATATTGAATTCACATGGTGGTCAAACACCATAGCTATGAGGGATACAGAGTGTTCCAGGTGGTTCGAACATGATTCAAAACAATCGTGGTGACTAATGCCTGAACGCACTCATCCTGTTAGTATCACTCCAGAATACAATGGCAATACAGCTGAGGTTTGTAGGCTATGTCGAAAGAAAATGAATGGGTAAACCGCCAGGATTTAGGTGATCGGCGCTTTTTACGCAATATGGACTGGAATCTGTTGAAAGTTTTCACTGAGATTGTCCGGAGCGACGGACTTACCAGTGCGGCAAAAGCTATGTCGCGCCAACAACCATCGATAAGCAGTGCGCTCAAACGACTTGAAGAATATCTCGACAAATCTTTATGTGACAGGGGACCAGCGGGTTTTTCTCTAACCGATCATGGGTACCGTCTGGCCGGTATCTGCAATCAAATCGAAACGCTCGTAGCCTCGTTACAGCCAGAGTTTGACGAAATCGACAATGAAATAACAGTACAACTTCGTATCGTTACCGTAGGTAATATCGTTTCTTCACGACTCGACAACGCCCTCGCCCGTTTTGGTCGGCGCTATCCACGTGCCGAATTGTTAATCAAAATCGCCGCATGCCCGGAAATAGAAGCAATGGTCGAGCAAGGTGAGGCCGATATTGGGGTTTGTCCGGAACCACATATCGAATCAGACCTCGAATATGCCTTTTTAACCCGAGAACGCCACGTACCTGTTTGCGGACCTCATCACCACTTGTTTGGCACTACTCAAAAGCTGGCAAGTGATCTTGTTAACGAAGCTTTTATAATCCCAGGCAACGACGAAACCGAACACATTCAGGAGTTTCGCGAAGTTCATGGTTGGGGAAATAAAGTTGCGGGTCAGTCGTTAGACCTTAATGAAGTAAAACGAATGTTGATCGCAGGACTTGGCATTGCACTATTGCCACTCGAGTTTGTTCAAAAAGACGTGACGCAAGGAACGCTCTGGCCGTTAATGAAACCACCAGTCGAGCTTCACAACGATGTTTTCCTGGTCACTAAAAAGTCTGATGCTCGTGGCGCTGCAGCCCGAAAATTTATCGAATTCCTACCCGAACCAGAGCAAAATCCTTAGTCAGGGAACACAAACTATAACATTTTAACCCCGGTACCTGGTCACCCGAAAGCCTATTAACGTCGCACCAATCGACAGCAACATTATCATTACAGCGACTACATTAATACTCGGGTCCACACCTTTTCGTAGCATGCCCCACATGAAAGTCGGCAAGGTATTACTTCCACCTATTGTGAAAAAGCTAACCAGAAAATCGTCAAGTGACAATGCCATGGCAATCATCGTCCCCCCCAAAATACTGGACCGAATAATTGGCATGGTTACCTGAAAAAAAGCCTGTAATCTCGATGCGCCCAAGTCCCGTGCACTATCGACAGCAGCATGATCGAAACTGGCCATACGTGAACTCACCACCAGAATCACAAAAGGCTGAGTGAATACCAGATGACTAATAATAACCGTCGGTATGCCCAGAGGTAATTTCAACCAGGAGGTGTAATAGGTCAGCAACGCGATTCCGAGCATCAATGGTGGCGCCATAATTGGCAAAGTTAAAACCGCCATTGTCATTGCCGAATATTTCGGTTTGAATCGCGTTAATCCCATAGCAGCCATAGTACCGACGATGGTCGAACATATTCCAACTGCACCGGTGACCATAACACTGTGCTGGAAAGCTGCGTAAAAACCGGGTCGCTCAAATACATTGGTAATCCAGTGCAAGGTCCAGCCTGTTATCGGAAAACTCAGCAAGGGGCTTTCACTAAAAGCGAATACGATCAAAATTACCAATGGAGAAAGCATAAAAAATGTCATCAATACACCAAAGGTGGTCCAGGTTTTTGAGCCTAGCTGGCTCATTATTTCGGCCTCGTAACACGTGCCAAAATAACCGCCATGACGGCGATCACAATCAAGCCTAAAGCGATCACCGTAAATGACATCGCCGAACCCAATGGTGGATTCAGGCGATTTCCAAACTGATTTTGTATAAACAGCCCAATCATCGAGGTATGCGGTCCACCGACCAATAGTGGCGTTACGTAATCGCCCAATGAAAAGATAAAGGACAGGCTAAAGGACGACAGAATAGCAAGTCGGCATTGAGGTAATACAATGTCATAGAAAACACGAAATGGCGAAGCGCCAACATCCCTGGCAGCTTCGAGAGGAACGTCCTCGACGCCACGTAAAGCACCGAATATTGGCAGGATTGCCAATGGTAGCGTGTAATGTACCAGGGTAATCAATACCGCCACGGGACTAAACAAAAAAGCAGTGATAGGTTCCTGAATGAGTCCCAATGCAAGTAATGCCGAATTTAAAACACCGGCTGAACCGAGGATAGTTTTCCACATATAAATCTTGGTCAAATAACCACCGAATAAAGTCACCAGTGCCAGTAACAAAAAAACCATTCCATAGCGACCCGCCTTGAATCGACAGAAATAGGCAAAGGCGAAGGCCATAAAAGTAGAAGTCACGGCAACGCAGAAAGCAATAACAAACGTGTTTAACAATGGCCCAGAAAAATCGCTGAATACTTTCAGGTATTGATCGAACGTAGCATCGACGCGCAAACGATAAGTACGCACACGCCAGAATGAAATTACGAAAAAATATGAAATCGGAAAAACAAACAACAGCGTGAAAATCAGCGAACTTGGCACCAATAACCATACACGAACTGGAAGTTTAAACCGTTTCACTGGTCTGTAAGAATTCGTTGATCGACTTCATTCCAGCCGATTCGAACTTCGCCATTGATACTGACCTTTTTACGTTGTTCCATGTCGCGTGAATCAACTGATACGAATTCATCATTTGATGTGCGAAGGCTATATTGTACAAAAGGCCCCAGAAACACAGCATCCAGCACCGTTGCCGAAATTGAGTGATCGCTGTCATTTAAAGAATCAACTTCATCGGGCAATGCTAGCCTTATTTTTTCCGGACGCACAACGCAAACGATATCTTCATCAGGACCCTCATCGACAATTGATATACCAGCGGTGAGTTCAACAACATTTGACTTTCTGCACCCTTTGAAAAGATTCGCCTCGCCGATAAAAGTCGATACAAATCGCGAGCATGGGTGGCTATAAATTTCTTCCGGATCACCATCCTGGACAATACGCCCGGCCTCCATAACACAAATTCGATTCGCCAGACTCATCGCCTCCTCTTGATCATGAGTCACAAATACAAAGGTACCACCGGTAGCAGCGTGAATTCTCCTGAATTCCTCTTGCATAGCCTGTCGCAATTTCAAATCCAGCGCCGCTAGAGGCTCATCTAACAATAACACTTTGGGGCGCATTACCAGCGCCCTGGCCAGGGCAATACGTTGACGTTGACCACCCGACAATTGATCTGTTTTGCGCTCCCCAAAATTACTGAGATGAACTAGATCAAGTGCTCCCTGCACCCGATCAGACAGTTCTTTGCCCTTAACTTTAGCCAATCGAAGTCCATAAGCGACATTTTGTCCAACTGTCATGTGTGGAAAAAGCCCATAACCCTGGAACACCATATTGGTTGGTCGCCGATCCGGGCCGAGACTGGTAACATCCTCGCCGGCCAATTTAATGACTCCCGAAGTTGGCTCTACAAAACCACCTATCATGCGCAGCAATGTCGTTTTTCCACAACCGGATGGGCCGAGAATAGCCAGAAATTCCCCGCTTTTCACTTCCAGATTAAGCGGATGGACAGCAGCTACCTGGCCATAGAATTTGGACAGGTTCTCGAGCTCCACTATTGCAGTCATCAGGAATTTTCTAAAGCACAGACAATGATATATTGGCAATTTAAATTACAAAATGCCAATATAATCATACGAGATACCCGCAGAGTTCCGATGTTATGCTGCTAGAAAAGCATCATATGCGTCCAAAACATCGTCAAAAGTAGCGATATCACCATCTGGCTCACTTGGCCACAATGGCAAGGGTTCGCCACCAGTCGTACCCTTGAAAAACCCTCTGATGTCGTCGTGTGGCTGAATATCCAGCACTTCCTGGCTGAGCAGTGCTATGGCGTCGGTATTGGTAACACCGGTTGCGTTAATATTCGAAGAATAGGCTTGCGCTTCTGCACTCATCGCGTGATTCAGCAACTTGTAGGTATCGTCAAGATTAGGCGCATTCTTGACAATTGACAGACAATCAACCGGTACGTGGGCACCTTCTTTTGGAATCGTCCAGCGAATATCAGCGCCTTTGGATTTGGCCCAAAGTTGAACCGGCACCCAACCCTGTGAAATCCAGATTTCACCGCTGGCAAAGAGGTCAGTTAACTCACCATAACTTGATACAACAGTACGAGCATGGTTCTTTTTCAAGTTAATAATGTAATCCTGGACTTCTTTTAACTCACCTTTTGTGATCCGAGTCGCGTCTTGCTTGCCCGTCACCGCGAGTCCAAAACAAACCATGGTGGAAATCAGGTCATTGGTTAATCCAACCTTACCTTTATATTCAGGCTTCAGCATGTCATGCCATGATTCAGGGGCTTCCGGGATAAATTTTGGATGATACATCAATGGAATAATCGTCCAGACATACGGCAGTGCATAGATGTCACCACCGACACGAATACCTTGGTTTTCCTGGAAGAAGGGATCTAACTTTTTGAAATTGGGTATGCGTGATAAGTCAATGGGTTCTAACATACCAATCTCAGCCATCAACTGCGTGTAGGCCGTATCAGGGGTGATAATATCCATGTTTCCAATCCCACCACTGGTAGCAACGGTCATCGCATGGCCATTGTCATTCTGGAATGTCGCATCGACTGTAATGCCGTTTTTCCTGGCAAAATCATCAGAATTAAACGCCTCTTCATATCCCTGCCAACCCATATAACGTACATTACTGGCCGCCGAACCCAGTGATGGGAACCCAGCCATCCCAGCAGCTGCAGATGCAACGAGTGCCCCATTAAACTGGCGACGACTCATACCCG
This sequence comes from Parasphingorhabdus sp., assembly GCA_047615875.1. Lineage (GTDB taxonomy): Bacteria > Pseudomonadota > Gammaproteobacteria > Arenicellales > CAJQKF01 > JBLHGU01. The sequence continues at coordinate 8,981 of JBLHGU010000088.1, read as the reverse complement.
AACCGACAGTACGTATACGAACCATACCATCGGGTAATTCCTGAATCAGTTTGGCCCTTTTTAATCTTTCTAATATTTTGCTCATGCTAACCTCCAGTATAGTTTTAGTGATATCTGAGTCATTTGCGAATTAGCCAATGATGATTACTCAAGCCATTCATTGGAGTTTTAGCGAACCTGATCGGCAACTAGACCTGCCCTGGTAAGATTCGCGCGAGAAAGCTCAACTACGGGTGATTGATCGTAAGGCAAGACATCCACTCTCGGCGACCAACTGCCATTTGCCATGCATTTGCGCACGTGATCGTTAATTTCACCCATCGTGGCGAACCAGACATCACCTTTGTTTTGTATATATTCAAGCATTTCAACCATCATTTTGACGCGAGAGGTGCGACCGCTGAGCGCGGGGTGCCAGACTGTTAACCATAAGCCACCGTTCTCGTACTGTGCGTCAAATTCAGCGAGGTAAACCTTTTTACTTTCTTCTGGTGAACGGATAGTCAGCTCAATACCCAGATCCCAGTTGTGCATGTATTGCGGGTAATCGTCATTCGCAATAAACTGAGGAATTTCAAGCACTTCGCCTGGTTGACTATGACTTGTGAGTAGATAAGGCACATCATCGCCCATTAATGACGAATCGTATTCGAACCCGGCGTCGATGAGATTATTAATAGTACGTTTCGAAAACTCATTCAACGGCGCACGAAAGCCTCTGGGTCGAATACCGAGTTCTCGCTGATAAGCTTCAATGGCTCGATTGAACCAGTACTTTTCATCATCGCCACTCATCGTGTTGTAAGACTCGTGGATATAACCATGATGGCCAATTTCGTGACCGCCTTTCATTATGGTTTCCAGTGCAGCCGGATAACGCTCGACACACCAGGCGGGAACAAAGAAGCTTTGCTTCATACCGAGCTGTTCATAAACATGACAAATACGGGGAATGGCCACTTCTGCACCATAACGTAGCAGGGACTGAGTAGAGAGATAAGTATCCGCAGTTTCTGGCTTACCAACATGCAAAATGCTATCGACATCGAGATCAAAGGTAATTGCCACAGCGCATTTAGCACCATCTGGCCAGGGAACTGTATTTTCGATTAATTGCATTTTACGTTTTCACCAGGCTATCGATTTAGTCGTTAAATTCTCACCGATGTGTAGCCAATAAAAAACTCTACATTTGGCAATTCAAAGCATCATCCATATCAATGATGATGTTATTCATTTTTGCTCCAGATTTAACTCATCCACCAGATGACAATGATAACTGTGAGCCAAAGCGCGGTCGGAATTCGGGTCGTACAGCTTGATTCGATAACCGTCACCCTTTTGCACACCTTTCAGGCTGCCTATTGTTCCGCTGAATAACACGGTGCCATCAGCCTTCGAAAAATTAGCCTCTACTTTCTCGAACCAGAAATCAGGCGGTAACAAACTGGCACAGCTGTCGCGCTGCGACGGACACCATTCGCCGTTGGCCCAGATATCGCAACTCAGTTCGAGTTGGTCAAAATATGAAGCAACGTCTGCAAAGCGCCAAACTTCGGAGGCAATGATATTCGGTGCGACATTTTTAGAGTGCCGCATGCTATGGCGTTCGAGCCAGGTATCACAGTGATCGGAACCCACCCCGAGCAAAATTTCATCCTGATGCCAAAACAGCACGTACTCAACCTCACCGCCGGTAGTCTCAGCATAAAGCTGTAACTCGTCGGTGGTCGATAACAAATGATTACTCAATGCAATTGCCTGTGGAAATTCAGTCGGTGCAGGGACGCCAAGCGCAGCCATTTCATCAATATGATGTTGCACATCTTCGATGTCTCGACCCGCATAGGCAGCATTAAACATTCTGACTACTGGAAAATTCAGGTTGTAGGCTGCGCCTTCCAAGGGTGACACTTTTAAAGGGATAATAGACATATTATTTAACTCCTAATTTTGATATTCGCCGCGATCGATATGCAGGCTTTGACCGGTAATATCTCTTGCGAGACCGGAAGCAAAAAACAGATAACCGCCAATTATATCGTCGGGTTCAAGATGCCCTTCGATGGCCTGCAACGAAAATACATCGTTACTAACCGCTTCAATTGTGCGCCCGCTATCGTTGGCAATTTTACGCACTGAACGATTCGCAAACTCGGTGTTCACCCAACCCGGGCATACCGCATTCACAGTAATCCTGCGCGGACCGAGTTCATCGGCGAAACTACGCATCATGCCAAGCAGTGCGTGTTTCGAACTAGCATAGGCCGACATACGCGCTATCGCGTATTTAGAATAAGTTGAAGCGGTATAAATTATGCGTCCGCCATCGGGAATTCTGGCGATTAATTCGCGCGTGACATAGTAGGCCCCCAATAAATTGACATCGATTATTTTACGAAAAGTGTCTTCTATAGCAGGGTCTTCATCCTGGAGCGGGGTCAACCGTTCGAAACCGGCATTTTGTACCAGGATATCGATGCGTTCGAGTGATGCTAATACCTGATGCAAACGCCCACGATCAGTAATATCACATTGTAATGGAGTCACTGGGTTGCCGGTAAGCGCTGAAATAGATTCCGCTGCCCGCGTGATTCCCGCATCGTCTGCAAGAATCGTAACCTCCGCACCATACTCGGCATAAGCTTTAGCCACGGCATAACCAATGCCACTACTGGCGCCAATAATTAATGCCCGCTTGCCATCCAGGCGCACACCATTGCCACGTTCGCCAGGATCATGATCTAAATTATCCAAGGAATTCACCTCTATCAACGTTAAGCGCCTGCCCGGTTATATTCTTCGCTAGCGGCGAGGCCAAAAATAGATAAGCACCGGCTACATCGTCCGGGTCTTGCAACCCATCCAAACACTGGGTGGCCATTATTTTGGCCAGAATTTCAGCTTCGGGTCGTTCCTCCTGTTGCGACATTCGCTTCAGCGACAACATAGCCGCGTCTGTCTTAACCCAGCCAGGACAAACACAGTTGACGCGAATACCACCAGGTCCAAGTTCTCGCGCCAGGCTGCGCATAAAACCGATATTTGCATGCTTGGACGCAATGTATGCACTGAACTCACCAATCGCAGATTTACCCCATACCGATGAAGTGATAATCACGCGTCCGCCTGTCGACATTTGATTCACTACTTCGCGCGTAACCAGATAGGTACCGATGACATTAATGTCGATTATTCGACGGAATATTGCCTCAACCTCAGATGATTTATCGGTGATCGGAGTTATGCGTTCGAGGCCAGCATTAGCGACTAGAATCTCCAGCGGACCAATCTCGAGCATCGTGGCCCGGACGCGGTCGACATCGGTGACATCGCATTGATATCCCCTAACCACACTGTTTGATTCGTCGCCCAGGCGAGCTGCAGCCGCGACAACGTCTTCACTGGATGAGAGAATAAAGACCTCAGCATTGGCTAATGCGAATGCTTTGGCGATTCCATAGCCAATGCCACGACTTCCGCCTGTAACAAGTACCTTTTCACCGTCAAAGTCATAATTCATTGCATCCAACCGGTTATCAATAATCGTATTCAAACTACAATTTTCAATATTGTGATAAATCTACTCCAGTGCATCAAATACAAAAACCTGCTTTTTATCTATGCTTCGCATTCATCAAAACCATGCATTAAATTAATTTAAATAGTGTTAAAAAGTACCCTGTGATTTTCAGGTATCAAGGCTTGGAATAATGTTCAAACTTGAACAGATTGCAGGGAAAACACCAATTTTTTAATATTTTCTATAGCAGGAGAAATTAATGAACACTGGTCGAGTGGCGAACAAGGTGGCGATTGTAACGGGTGCCGCCTCAGGTATCGGTCGTGCAACAGCCGAATTATTAGCACAGGAAGGGGCGACAGTAATATTGGCGGATCGCAATGAAGTACAGGGTGAAAGAGTGGCCGATGTCATTCGAAAGGCAGGAGGAAAAGCTGAGTTTTTCTGCCTCGATGTAGGGTTAGATGCTGATTGGAAAAAGCTCATGGAATTTACTATGGCACAACACGGCCATCTGAATATATTATTCAACAACGCAGGTGTGCAAAAAACAAAATCGATCGAAGATGCTACTTTGGAAGATTTGCGCTGGCATATGCGAGTGAATTTGGAAGGTGTTTTTCTCGGCACCAAATATGCCATTGAGGCTATGAAACTGAATTCTCCGATGAGTGGCTCGATTGTCAATGCTGCATCGTCTTATGGCCTGGTCGGAGAAGAGCATAATGCACCTTATTGTGCCAGCAAGAGTGCCGTTCGCACCTTTTCAAAATCAGCAGCATTGCATTGCGGGAAGTCTGGTTACAATATTCGGGTTAATGCCATTCACCCAGGCTGTATTGTCACCCCATTGGTTGAACAGGAAGCTAGCGATGTTCTGAATAAAACTGGTCTTGACGACCGTAATGCCCTGTTTAATGAATGGGAACAGGAGCACCCGATTGGTCGGCTCGGGAAACCGGAAGATATCGCCTTCGGCGTGTTGTATCTTGCTTCGGATGAATCTACATTCGTAACCGGCTCAGATCTGGTGATTGATGGTGGCTATACTGCTCAATAGGAGGTACGGAGGCGTCATGCAAAAAGTACTACTCAAGAACGGTCGAGTGATAACTGCTGTCGATGACTACGTCGCCGATATCCTGCTTGATCAGGGAAAAATTGAGGCGATAGCACGTACGCTTGACGTTGAAGACGCCGAAGTACACGACGCGTCTGGCCTCCTCGTAATGCCCGGTGGAGTTGATGTGCATGTTCACATGGAAACACCGATGGGAGACGGCATTGAAACCTGCGACAGCTTCGAGACCGGAACCGTATCAGCTGCATTTGGCGGCACCACAACGATTATTGATTTCGCCCAGCAATTCAAGAACGAGGGGCCAAAGCAGGCACTCGATCGTCGACTGGCTGCTGCGGAACCGCAGTGTTGTGTGGACTACAGTTTTCACATAATCCTTACTGACGTAAGCAAATCGGCATTATCAGAACTGCCAGACATCGTGAACATCGAAGGCATATCTAGCTTTAAGCTTTACATGGCTTACCCCGGCAAACTAATGGTCGATGACGCTGATATCTATCGCACTATGCGCAAGGTTGGCGACCATGGTGGCATGGTCAATCTGCATGCCGAAAACGGCATAATCATTCAGGCATTGATCGAAGAAGCGCTTGCGGCCGGCAACGTATCTCCGAAATATCACCAACTGACACGGCCACAGTTGATGGAAGGTGAAGCCACCCACAGAGTCATTCGAATTGCAGAACTCGCGGAGGTGCCTGTTTATATAGTGCATCTGTCTGCGAAGGAGTCGCTGGAGGCCGTTGTCGAGGCACGCGACAGGGGCATACATGCATTCGCGGAGACTTGTCCGCACTACCTGTTCCTGGACGCCACTGAATACGAGCGCCCGGAATTCGAAAGCGCGAAGTATGTAATGACTCCCCCACTACGGAACCATGAATGCCAGCAGGCGCTCTGGCGTGGCCTGCAGTTTGATGATTTGCAGATCGTTGCCACTGATCACTGCCCTTTCTGCTTCAACGAAAAAGCGCACGGCATGCTCAAATCCAAACAGCCTGGTAAAGAGAATTTCTCCAAAATCCCAAATGGCGCGCCTGGCGTGGAATTTCGTCTGCCGCTGTTGTTCGATGGTGGCGTCAACACTGGCCGTATTAATCTGAATCGTTTCGTGCAGCTGACATCGACTGCACCGGCGAAGATGTTCGGTCTGTTCCCGCAGAAAGGAACTATTGCAGTCGGAAGCGATGCCGACATCGTTCTGTTCGATCCTGAACATCGACATACCCTGAGTGCTGATACACATCATTCGAATGTCGATTATTCATTGTTCGAAGGACGCAGGGTAAAAGGCAAGGTCAGTAAGGTTTTTCTGCGCGGCCAGTTGATCGTTGATGGAGATGAATGGCTGGGGCGTGCCGGGATGGGTCGTTTTTACAAGCGATCGGCATCGGGTAGAATCATGTGAAACCTTACTCGCCAATCGGGCCACGAACAGATATTACATAGGCATCCGTGGCGAGGATATGAATTGATTGATTTATTAGATTGGTATTAGTAACAGGTAGCCGATGAAATTTAAAAATATAGCAATAACGGGCGCAAGCGGTTTACTCGGGCGTGAGACAGTTAAATGTCTGGAAAAATTAGCCGAAGTCACCCCTATCGATATTAACAATAGCAACGATAATCATAATTACCATCATGCTGATGTTTTGTCGCTGGATTCATTGGAAACAGCTTTTAAAAATGCAGACGCCGTAGTCCATCTAGCGGCACTACAATTAGATGCACCTGAAGATAAGATTTTCTCACTCAATACAATTGGCACCTGGAATGTGCTGCAAGTTGCCCAGCAGGTGGGAATCAAAAAAGTCATCCTGGTTTCCAGTGAGTGTGCGACCGGACTGGTTGCTTTATCTCGTCCGTCAGTCGCACTACCCGATTACCTTCCGGTGGATGAACAGCATCCTTTAAAACCCAATGACGCTTATGGGTGCAGTAAGGAAACAATGGAAGCAATCGGTAAGACATTCTCCCGATGGAGTGACATGAAAATTGTTGTTTTGCGCCCAACCACTGTTTATGGGGTCGGTATGGAAGAAGACATGCGCCAGTCAAGAGAGATTGATGACCCCTATTTCTGGTTATACGTGGAAATTTGCGATGTCGTTGAAGCTATACGTTTAGGGCTTGATTATGAAGGTCCTGATTATGATTGCTTTTTCGTCAGCGCAGAGGATACTTTTTCTCCAAAGGAAACATTGCCGTTTATAAAAGACAAGTATGGATTCATTCCTGAAATCAGGAACAAACACCTGTATGCCAACAGACCCTATGCAACTATTTATGACAATACCCGGGCAAAAAAAGTATTAGGGCTGGAGATAAAAAGCAATTGGCGTCGATACCTTGGTGAACCTATATAACAACTATATTTTTAGGGGCAAACAATGCGGAAAGAACATACAACTACAACAACCCTCATTAAGAATGCAGACTGGATAGTTGCCTACGATGTAAAAATGCAAACCCACAAGTACCTACGCAATGCAGATTTAGCATTCAAGGGAGATACCATTACTTATGTTGGCAAACAATATAATGGTCAGGCGGATACCATCATTGATGGCAAAAATCGCCTGATAATTCCCGGACTGCTCAATTTACATCTTCACGCTTATCAGGAAATTCATGGTAAAGGTTTTTTCGAAGATCTAGCCAGTAAGCATATGTGGATGACTCAATTGTTTGAATATACCTGGTTGATCCAGGAAGATCAGGAGTCGGCGGTAGCAGCAATCCAGGCTTCAGCCTGCGATCTTTTAAAGAGTGGCTGCACAACCATGGCAGAACTTTATTGTTCTCAAAAGCTTCCATTTGATGGATGGCTTAGTGCACTTGCTGATACTGGCATCCGTACCTATGCCTGCCCCATGGTCAATTCCGGGCACTGGTATACGCCAGACGGCCGTAACCATAAATATAAATGGGACGAAGCAAAAGGATTAGCCGATCTTGAAGGAGCGCTCGATTTAATCGATACCGCAGAAACTCATTCATCAGGCCGATTGCATGGCATGATCGGTGCTGCCCAGGTCGATACCTGCACAGAAGAATTATTTCTCAAGTGTAAACAAGCTGCCATGGATCGTGGCATTCCACTGCAAACCCATGCTGCTCAGTCTGTAATGGAACATCGCGAAATGATTAGACGTCATCGTAAAACACCACTCGAATGGCTGGACGACATTGGCATACTTGGGCCACAAACACTCATCGGACATGCGATTAACATAGATCAACATCCCTGGATTAATCATTACGAGCACAAAGACCTGGAACGCCTGGCGACTTCGGGAGCGAGTGTTGTGCACTGCCCACGCGCCTTTGCACAATGGGGAGATATGATGCGTAGTCTCGGTGGTTACCGTCAGGCAGGCGTGAATATGGCACTTGGTACGGACTGCTATCCCCACGACATGATTGAGGAAATGCGCATTGCGGGACTACTTTCAAAAGTCGCCAGCGGTAACGTGGATTTACTACGAACCGAACATATATTTGAAATTGCAACACTAGGCGCTGCTAAGGCCTTAGGTCGGGACGATTTGGGCCGCCTGTCGGAAAATGCCAAAGCGGACATTGTCATGATTGATCTGAAACATCCGTCTATGCGGCCGGTTCGTGACCCACTACGTTCTCTGATTTATTCTGGCGTTGCTTCGGCTGTTCAAGATGTCTATGTGAATGGCGAACAGATGGTACAAAATGGCATCGTATTAACTATGGATCAAAATGAAGTTCATGATCGTCTTCAAACAGGACAGGATAGATCGTTAGCTCGAGTATCAGGGATCGATTGGGCCGGGCGGACAGCTGATGAAGTAAATCCTATTTGCCTTACTGTAGAGTAGAAACTTAAGGCCTGAATTGCCTTCCATGACTTTTTGGAAGGGGAATCTGGTACTGATAAGTTAACTTTGTTTTGTCAATGCAACCCCCCTGAGCGTGCCGCCATCTTAACCGACAGGATTGACAGCTAAAAGTCGCTGGGTTTGAACGGCATTGTCAAGTTAGCAGATGAGACGCCAATACTGTAGTCTGAACTTATGAAAAAAGAAAATATCTATCACGGTTTTCGGCATTCTGGTGAAATTATCTCACATACCGTTTGGCTCTATTTTCGTTTCACATTAAGTTTTCGCGATGTAGAAGAAATTCTGGCGTATCGAGGAATAGATGTCAGCTACGAAACCATCCGCCGATGGTGTTACCATTTCGGACAAGACTATTCCAAGAAAATCAGAGCAAAACAGCGGCAAGCTGGTGATACCTGGTATCTCGATGAGGTATTTATCAAGATCAAAGGTAAACTACATTACTTGTGGCGCATCGTTGACCAGGAAAGCTTGCCCCGTGAACGAAGTGAAT
>JBLHGU010000087.1:0-21145 GCA_047615875.1 Parasphingorhabdus sp. | reverse complement strand
TCTGGTGGATTAATAAAGCGTTGGTGTGAGTCTAAGGGCGTAAAGGTTCTAACCTCTACGAAAGTTACCGCTATCAATCAGGATGCCGACGGTCGGTTGAATGTCTGCATGGGCATGGGTAATTCTATTATGGCAGATCTGGTTATCAGTGCCACTGGCGTCAAACCCAATACCGGTTTTCTATCCGATAGTGGTATTGAAATAGATAATGGAATTGTCGTTGATCATCGGCTTCGCACTTCACAACCGGATATATTCGCCGCCGGCGATGTGGCGCGCGGTAAAGACTTTTCTACCAAACAATACAGCGTACAGGCTATTCAGCCTACGGCTGTAGAACATGGTCGAATCGCTGCTATGAATATGGTGAGCGGCCAGGAAATTGTTCATCAGGGTAGTTTGAATATGAATGTATTGGATACCATGGGACTGGTTTCCGTGTCTTTTGGTGACTGGGACGGTTCAACAGCTACTGATACGACCGAGCTTTATGACCAAGAAAACTACAAATATATCAATCTACAGTTTCGCGGCGACGTACTAGTAGGTGCCAATGCCCTGGGTATGATCCAGTATGTAGGCTTGTTGCGTGGACTGATTCAAACGGGATTGAGTTTAGGCGCGAAAAGTAAGCAGTCGTTGATGGATAATCCGCTGAATATTGCCGAAGCCTATTTGCGAGCAGCCCAAAGTAGTTCACTAAGTTAGCTATGCAAATTACGCTAAAGCTTTTTGCCAGTCTGGGTGATAACCTTCCGGGGCACGCGAAGAAAAATGCGGCTGAGATTGAGGTAGAAAATAGTATCAGTCTCAATCAATTAATCGATACCTATCAAGTGCCGCGAGAACTGGCGCACCTTGTGCTGGTTAATGGTATATTTTATTGCGAGGCTGACCGGGATGCCTCGTTGTTAAAAGAAGGTGACACGGTAGCTATCTGGCCACCAGTAGCTGGTGGTTAAATTATGATCTTTACTGGCACTGTTGCCGAGTCATTTAAAAAAGACATGGGCTATGCCCACAGGGAGTTTTTAAATAACCTACCTGCGGCAATGAAGGACACGCCCTACCAAATTAGTGATAACAACAAAATAACCGTTACTCTCGAACAAGGCCAGCTGATTATTCATCTTGGTGAGCAAATGTATCGAAATATAGCTTCTATCTCCTTGCCCTATATGACGGTGTCTTTTGTTTTTACAGATATAAATGAAGTCGATCGAACGCGTTTTTATCGACAATTTCAACGCTCGTATCAGAAAGGTGGTGGTTAATAAAATATGCAAGACGCTCTTGGCAGGCCAATTCATGATTTACGGATTTCCATAACAGATCGATGTAATTTCCGATGTGTTTATTGCATGCCAAAAAGTAAGTTTGGCAGGAACTACAAGTTTTTACCTCGCAAAGAACTCTTAAGTTATGAGGAAATTGTTCAGGTCTCCAAAGCATTCATTGCTTTAGGTGTAGAGAAAATTCGCGTTACAGGAGGAGAGCCATTATTACGCAGTGATATTACCGAGCTACTTGGTAGCCTCTCACAGCTCGATGGTTTAAAGGATCTTAGCTTAACAACCAATGCTTCATTAGTGAGTCCGGAAAAGGCTCGCGCCTTGCGTGATGCAGGGCTAATGCGGGTTAATATCAGTCTTGACTCCCTCAATGATGAGGACTTCGAGCGCATCAATGATGTGGGTTGCTCTGTTAGCCGGGTTCTAAAAGGTATTGATGCGCTGGATGCGGCGGGCTTTGATCCAATCAAAATTAATATGGTTGTGCGTAAAGGGCTTAATGAAAACAGTATTATGCCGATGGCAAGACATTTTCATGGCAGCCGACACATATTGCGTTTTATCGAATATATGGACGTTGGAACGACCAATGAATGGCGACGGGATCAAGTGGTTTCTTCCCGTGAGATAGTGGATCTGATTGGTGCCGAGCTACCTTTACAACCGATTAGTCCGAATTATAGGGGTGAAGTAGCAAAACGTTGGCGTTATCAAGATGGTGGTGGGGAAATTGGTTTGATTTCCTCTGTTACTCAGCCATTTTGTGGCAGCTGTTCTCGCGCAAGAATCTCAGCAGTAGGTGAACTATATTTGTGCCTGTTTGCATCATCCGGATTCGACCTTCGAGAGAAAATACGTGCCGGATGTGATGACGAGGAGTTACGAACTTTCATTAGTCAGATCTGGTCAAAACGTGACGATCGCTACTCGGAATTACGAGCAGGTAGCCCGAACGTCAGAAAAGTTGAAATGTCACATATTGGCGGTTAGACGGCTGTCTAATTATCCGCCCAAAAGTGCACATTCTCAGACTCGACAGGATTAAATCAAATTTGAGACTTGCTCCGCTGAAATCATTGCTCGAATACACCATCCAGGCATCGCACAGGATGAATGAATGTACGAAGTGACAGCCGATGTAGTCTTAAAATTTGTCAATAAACTTAGTTCAAGTAGAACATGAAACCATCACTTCTCAATCTAGGTTTATCACCTTTTTTTACACAACAGTTAATGGCGGACGAGATTGAGCACACTCAATTCGCGCGCATAATTGAAGTTCAACGATCACATGTAGTCGCGTCAGACGGAGCTGCTCAGTGGCCTATTACACTTGGGGGGGCCTGGTTTAAAGAACGCTCTGAGGATAGACCTACGGTCGGTGACTGGGTATTGCTCAATCACTTAGGAGATAAAATTTTACGTCTGCTTGATCGCAAGAGTATTTTTAAACGTATTGCCGCTGGCAATAAGGTAGGCGTTCAACTTATAGCAGCGAACGTTGATACGCTATTTATTTTGACCTCGTGCAATGAAGATTTCAGTGAATCAAGATTAGAACGATATCTATCGTTAGCGGACGAAGCAGGTGTGGATCCGGTGATTGTTTTGACAAAAGCGGATTTATCGCTAGATCCTGATCACTACCTTGATCGAGTAAAAGCTCTCGCTGAAGAAATACCAGTTAAAGTTGTAAACGCAACCGATGTCGAGTCACTTAACGGCTTGTTGTCATGGGTAACAAGCGGCTCAACGGTGGCCCTGGTGGGATCGTCTGGCGTGGGGAAGTCATCTATTGTTAATTCTCTTTCGGGAACTACGCTTACGGCAACGGGATCAATACGAGAGCAAGACTCTAAAGGAAAACATACCACTAGTTTTCGATCCCTTCATTGCCTGCCTGACGGCGGTATATTGTTGGATGTGCCGGGAATGCGGGAGCTGAAGGTAGCGGAGTTAGACTCCTCAATAGGCTCCGTATTCGATGATGTTGAGGCTTTTGCAGCGCAATGTAAATACAGCAATTGCGGCCATAATGAAGAGCCGAATTGCGCTGTCCGCAGCGCTATAGATAGCGGCGCTATGGATCAACGTCGTCTACTTAATTACCGAAAACTTATTTTGGAAGAGGCGAGAAATACCGCTTCTTTAGCGAAACAGCGAAGCCAGGGTCGCCAATTTGGCAAGAGCGTTAAACAACACTTAGCGCTTAAGAAAAACCTGGGTAAAGGAACTAAGGCAATCTGATTTAGATATTGCCAGGCAATGACTGACCGAGTTTCATTCCTATTCGCTTGCCGACCACTACCAATGTAGTGTCCATTATGATCGGGGTAGGAGTTCTGAATTTTCCGAGCGTAAACCACTACTGACTGCTGAGGTTTATCGACTCTGTTAATCCAGCAAGCCGACTTTACGAAATAACCCGGTGCGACGTTTTTCTACTTCTGGGTTACTAAAAGGTACGCTATCGATAAAAGTGGTTGCCGAGAAACTGGGGTCAGCCTGGTAAATTCTTTCGACACATTCCATAGCCTTTTGCGGTTGGTCAGTCTCGGTATATAACATGGCTAGCACTATGTAATTCAGCGACAGTCCAGGGTCAATGCCAATCGCTTCCTCGATGTTTTTAAATGCATCGTCGAAGTTGCCGAGCATCCAGTTGCAGAGCGCAAGTCCATAGGGATACCAGGCGGGATAAATAGGACATAAGCGCATAGCCTTTTGTGTGTACTTGATTGACATCTCAGGCTTGCAGCAGTACCGCAAAGTAATTGCCGCGATTGCGATCGAATTCGCATCACTATTGGCAAACTCCAGGGCTTTTACAGCCAGATCAAAGGCCTCATCAAACTTTCTCGGTGAAATGACGATAAGGCTGCGTGTAGCCAAACTCCTGGCATTTCGTGGGCCGAGAGTTAGCGCCTTGTCGCTACATTCAATCGCATTATCCAGTGATTGCTGGCGGGAGTTGCTCCAGCCTATATTCATATACTCTTTCCAGTGCCCAGTTGACAGCGTGTTCCAGGCCAGGGCGTAACTATCATCAAGTCTGAGCGCTTCTTCGAGTAACTCAATCCCGCGCCGAACGGCGTCCTGTCGATGTGCTAACACCAGTACCACTGCTTCATAGGTTAGCTGCCAGGCTTTTATATTCTCGGTGCCACGGGATGCGAGTAAGGCCTGATCACCTTCGGTGAGTTCTACCTGCAATGCTGAAACGACTTCTTTGGTAATGTTATCTTGTAACTCAAAAATATCACTGTTGTTTCGGTCGTAACGTTGCGCCCAGCGATGTTGGGCACTGGAGACTTCAATCAAGCGTGAGGATATGCGCAGCTTTTCCCCCTCGCTACGCACGCTACCTTCTAGTAGATAATCGATATTGAGTTTGCCGGCAATTCTCAGCTTGTCGGTTATGGTTTCTTCTTCGTTCGAGGAAGTGGGATAAACCATGGTCATTAGTTTTGAAATTTTCGACAGGGCAGTGATAATGTCTTCGGTGATGCCGTCTGAGATGAATTGTTTTTCTGGATCGGAGCCCAGATTGGTAAAGGTAATAACAGCAATTGAGGGCTTACGATCAGCGAGCATTGACTCAGGAGTCTGGATAGTGGCAAGAGCGTCGTGTTTTTCCGGGGTGATGTCAGTAGTTTCCTTTACCGTGACATCTGAAGAAAAAGTAAATCCTTTTTTATGAATGGTGCGAATATACTGCTGCTTTCTTCCGTTATCGCCAAGCGCCTGTCGAGCAATTTTTATGCGACTGCTTAGTGCTGAATCACTGACAACGCGTCCATTCCAGATGCTGTCATTCAATTCTATACGACTGACCATACGACCCCGATTCACAATCAGAAATATCAATAGCTCCATCACCTGTGGCTCAGTTCGAACAGCCTCGCCATCACACATCAGTTGAAAGCGTTCGGTATCAAGGGTGAAGTTGTCGAATTGAAATTGCATGCTTTATAAAAGTCTATAGATTAATTGTTTGTCGGGTGCTCTGCATTTCGGGGAACCTATATTGCCTGATACTAGCGCAGCCACAAGCTTTGTCATAATTTAAATCAAATTTGCGTCAAGTCCATTATTGCTTAATTTTCTACTATTTGTTTCCGTTAACAACATTTTTTCTAAGTGCTCAGAAAAACAACATGAGAAAATCACATTAATAGGGTTGGGCGCAATGGGTTCAGCATTGGGTCGGGCTATGCTCGAAAATAAATTCGAACTAACTATCTGGAATCGGTCGCCAGAAAAAACCGATGCCCTAACTATTCAAGGTGCCAAAGCTGTAAACTCATTTGAAGCAGCAATTGCTGACAGCCCACAAGTAATGATTTGTATTACCGAATATGAAACGGCGAGAGCATTGTTGGATCAACCGTCTATCACATCACTGTCGGCAAACAAAACTATTATTCAAATGAGCACTGGTACACCAGTTGAGGTCAGAAAAATGGCTCAATGGGTAAATGATCAGGGCGCGAATTACATTGATGGGTCCATCATGGTTTACCCCGTAACAATCGGCAGGGAGTCGGCGCGAATACTGGTCTCTGGTGATGAAATTATTTTCAATGATTGAACACCTTATATTAACTGCCTTGGTGGTGATGTCCGCTACGTGGGTGAAAAAATAGCTGCTGCCGCAGCGCTTGATCTAGCGGTTCTCTCACGCTTATGCGCGATTACTCCGGCGGTTGTGAACGGTGCACACATCTGTGAATCGGAGGGCATTCCTTTAACCTATTATGCCGATTTATTTCCTGAAGGTGATCGTGCACGATCGCTGGCTCTGGCTATTCACCAGGATAATTTTACGGACGACGTCATTACATCGGTAAACACTGCAATTTCCTGTCTTGCTGCAATCAAAGCCTACGCAGATGACTTAGGCATCAACAGTGAAGTACCAACATTCGGGGTTGATTTCTATCATCGTGCCGCTGATGCGGGTCTGGGAGATCACGATGCTACCGCGCTAATCAAGGTTTTGCGGGCAAATTGATATGTATTAATTTAATTTGGTGAGTAATTCTGATAATTCTATGGTCGGCAAATCGTTTTCGTTATTGATAGTTTCCTTCGACAGGAGTCGAACCTGTTATCATTTATCTAATCTGGGTTCCACAGTTGATCACTTCGAGTGATTAATTAGTTCATGAAATTGCTTGGTTTTTGTGATGGATCTAAGTTCGCCTTTCTGGTGAGCTTTTAATGCCACGTATTGCACAGTCTAATCACTGTCTGACGACGTTAAAATCCCTTGTCATAGCTCGTCATTACGCGTCATTTTGCCTTGCCAGGTGGCAGTTATACTGCACACTACATGGTGCCCAACTGCGGATCCCAGATTTAAGAGAAGAATGCTCTATTCACTTTTTTGGTTAGTGTGAAATCTCTGCTTTATGTTGCTTTTCGATGAACAATCTTTTATCGCAAAACAAACATCGTTATCCACAGTGTGCTGATTTTATGGCGGTAATTATGTGTGCCGGCATTTCAAATTCTACTGTTCCATCTTGAGTAACATATTGACCAAGAACAATTTCTGCTTCGACTAAGATAGACTGGATTAGATTCTCGTCTAGATAAACATTCATTATAGGGAGCCAGCCTCTAAGATCTGCTTCTACTAAAGATTTTATGCTCGGAAATTGTGCTTTCCCTACATGACTTTTTATCCTAACCGAATGAGCACGCGCCTGTTGAAATAAAGTAAGCAATTTCTCGGTCTCTCCCAATACAAAGGGGGCTCTTAACGCATTTGCAGCATCTGGGCCAGCAAGACGTTCAATCATTGCAACTATAAGCGGGTAGGCCAGTGATTTATCTAGTGACTCCCATACTGCTATTGCCATTCTCCCTTTAGGTTGAAGAACACGCAACATTTCGCTCAAAGCGACAGGGCGGTTTTGAAAAAACATAAGACCAAACTGGCTGACAACAGCATCGAATGAATTATCTTCATATGGCAGTGATTCAGCTATACCTTCTCGCCATTCAATTAACGGTTCTAGTTGTCGCGCCACTGCCAACATACCGGCTGAAGCATCAAGTCCAGAAACAGAGCCTCTATCGCCAACCTGTTTTGCTACTTCGCGAGCTAGTATCCCTGTACCACATGCAACATCCAGCACGCTATCACCAGAACCAATATCAGCGGCTTCTACCATCAACGGAGCCCATTGTTGAAGCAAGGCCGGTACATGCAAATTATCGTAAGCCCTTGCACCGTCGATTTCATCAACTGAAGCTTTAGTATTTATATCATCCACTTTTCTATGAAGGCCTACGCAATGGACAGTTAGGTTTTAGAAGTGAAAGACCGGATCGGCCAGGAGCTACCACCCAACATTTAATTTCTGACTCCTGGTTCACATACCTTGTGGGCTATGCTGGATATCCGCATAAAGAATATATAGAGAACCAATAGTCTAATTACAAATTCGATTTTTAAGCAGGTCTCGGGTGCGAACTTCTTGGTGAGATATTCTGGTTAAGGCGGAACATATTTGCAGGATCATATTTGGTTTTAATATCAATCAACCGTTCGTAGTTTTCATTACCATAGGATGTGCGCATCATCGCCTCAGTATCTTCTCCTTCGCTAACAAAATTCAGGTAAATAGCGCCAGCATTATTCTCTCGCATTTCGTCCCAGAATTCCTTCGTCCATTTGATCGCTGTGTTGCTATCGGCGGGATCGGTCCAGGACGTATCTATGCTTAACATGTAAGGCGCGTCACGGCCACCTAAGGCTGTGGCATCACTTGCTACACGTGCTGCTGCACCGCCCATATGTCGAATAGGCATTATGGTCTAGGGATTCGGGCGGTTGAGTCCACGGGCGACGATACGATCTATCGCGTCATCGCTTAAGTCATTGAGGTAAAGCGACTTCCAATAATTGAATCGGTCACTTTTTATTTTGAAAAAAGGATCAAAGCCCTGTTGTACGCCAACGTAGGGGGCCGGACCACTGAGATCGAGGAGAGGCTCACCAAGTTCCCGCAAAGGCTGTATGAAACGCTCGCCCTCTGCAATTGAGCCGCAATGTACTCCGGAAGGAATGATAACCTCTTTACCATGTAATTCTTCTGGAAATGCGTCGTGATGCGGAATGCTCCAGAATGCTATTTGGGTAGTGAAATCATCTGGCATTTCAGTCACGAAATCGCGCCAACGACGAAATATTTCCACTGCGTCCTCCATAGGATAGAAGACCGCACAGAACATAACTTCAGGTCCGATAGGATGCGCTTCAAACTCAAATGAAGTCACGATTCCGAAATTGCCACCACCACCACGAACCGCCCAGAAAAGGTCAGCATTTTCAGTTTTGCTGGCGATCAGATAGCGTCCATCAGCTGTGACAATATCTACCGAAATAAGATTATCACAGGCAAAGCCGTGCTTGCGAGTAAGCCAACTGTGACCTCCACAAAGGGTTAAACCGGCAATCCCAGTTCCGGACACAATGCCAATTGGAACGGCTAAACCAAAGACTTGGGATTCACGATCAACATCGCCAATTGTAGCGCCACCACCGGCTCTGACCCGGTGAGCAGTGACATCGACTCGTACCGAGCTTTTGGGCGTACGGTAATTTGCTGAAGGAACATTATCCAAAGATTAAATGGAGAACTGATTTAAATATATGCTGCTCGGGTAGTGACCACCAGTTTGTGACTGTCGGTGGAACGACAAGTTGGCAGGAATTAGCTTTATACTTAATTCACAGATATTGTGGTGTGGCTACTGCGGCTCAGTCTGCCAAGTTTTGGGTAATCCCAGACCGGGGAGAAAGCCAGGCACCTTATTCAGTCGAGACCATGAGGCCTCCACACAACGATGGTGTTATTGAAGAATGCCAAAATTGGATTGCTGAAAGACATAATAAACCCAATCCGATCACCGAGATGACCGAGCGTACAGGGCTTGCATATACAACTTTTGTTCGAAGGTTCAAACGAGCAACGGGAATTCGCCCGATGGACTACGTCCACATGCTCCGTATCGATAAAGCAAAGGAGATGCTTGAAGGTAGTAGCAATGCGGTTGATGAAATAGGTCACGAAGTTGGTTACGACGATCCAGCATCATTCAGAAGGATCTTTAAGCGTAAAGTGAGTTTGACGCCTAGTGCTTATCGACGAAAGTTTGGCTACAGCCGCTTTGACCGATATGGGATTAATAAAAAAGTGCGATGAAAAATACTGACTGAAGGTCTGTTTTTAAGTATATTTCTGACGGATTGAAATGCTACTCGCTGAGTGTTTTTGCCCCTGAAACATCATTGATTAGACTGCACTATTTATAAAGTTAGTTGTACGATAATATCTCACGTTGGCCAGCAAAAATTGGTTACTCAAATAAAGCTTAGTGAGAAAACCACCTCTTTTACCTGGGGTCTTGATCCCCAACATGCCAACTCCAAGCGCCGGCTAACAACCACTATAGTTGGCGCTACCGTCAGGCATCGTTGTTTGACAATACACCGCTCCCGTCAGATCTGCGTCGGTCAGGTTTGACTCAGTCAGGTCGGCTCCTGTCAGATCCACACGGGTTAAGTTAGCTCCTGTCAGGTTCGTTCCTGTCAGATCCACACGGGTCAGGTTAGCTTCTGTCAGGTTAGCTCCGGTCAGGTTGGCTCCGGTCAGGTATGCGAATGACAGGTCTGCATTGATCAGATTCACGTCAGTTAAATTCGTTCCCGTCAGGTACGCGTTCGTCAAGATCGCGTTCATTAGATCTGCGTTTCTCAGGTTCACATTCGACAGGCTCGCCCCCGATAAATCGCAGTTCTCACACCTTGCGGTTTCTTTGAGTTGTTGGAGGTGTCCATTATCAAAAGCTATAGAGGTAGATGCCCAAAGCATGGTGATTAAGAGGGTGATGCTAATGTTCTTGTTCATTTTCCTCTTCCTCACAATCATTGAAATCTTCGTAGTAAAACAGCATAGCACCGATTGGGTTATAACCAAATGACTGAATTGGTTACCGACCGGTATAAGTATTCTACGACCAGTGTACGATCAAGTCGAACCTCAACTTTGACTTGTGTTTGATCGCGATCGAATATTTTCATCGCAGCGTGAAAAAAAACAGTCTAACCCGGCACACAGCTTAATTGCGCGCCGGGCAGGTCTATCTATATCTTCTTCTTTTTGTGATGTCGTTGTGGCAATAATTTATCGGCTATTTGCTGCTGGTCGTTGTCCAAAGCAGCATAAAGATTGCCCAGAGCATCCTGCATTAATTTCATATGCGCCAGACGCGTTTCCAGATGACCAATGTGCTTATCCAGTTGTTCCACCGCGTTCATGTTGGAAGTGTTCTCGTTCATTTTGTGTTGTTCAGCTCTTTTTTCCATACCTGATCGCATAGCTGATTCAAAGTTCGTCCAGGCGGCTCGTTGAGAGTCATTTATTTTTAACTCAGCCTTTAAAAAGGCAACTCTGCCCTCAATATGTTCAGGACTCATTTTCTTACCACGGGCGTGATTTTTGTTCTGCGAAACATCATGTCCCTCTCGATGACACTGACCCTCGCCTTCAGGACTAGTTGCTGCGTGAATCTGAGCAGATGAGGACATTAACAAAGTTGTAAGGCTTGCCGCCAATGCTGTATACAAAATTTTCGATTTCATTTTGTTCTCCGGTGTTATTCAGTTTGCTAAATTGCGTGGGTTATTTGACCAGAATCGCGTAACAACAGTGTGTCAGCAGAGCAGGAATTTGCAACAAAGTGTAACGAATTTCAGGCAATTAGGGAATTTGTTACACAGGGTTACAATCCGCTTGCCCGGCTGTGTTACAAAGCATTATGAATCAGAATATCAATTTATTGGTCGTTGATGACGATGTGGAAATTCGCAATTTGCTTTCAGCTTATTTAGTCAAAAATGGGTATGGCTTTGTTGCTATTGCGGATGGTAAGAGCATGTTTTCCATCCTGGCCACTCATGCTATTGATTTAATAATACTGGACTTAATGTTGCCTGGAGAAGATGGTTTGAGCCTGTGTCGAAAACTACGCACTAGCAGCAATCAACCGGTTATTATGCTAACTGCACGAGGAGAAGACACCGACCGTATTATCGGCCTTGAAATGGGTGCGGATGATTATCTGGCTAAGCCGTTCAATCCACGGGAACTTGAAGCGCGTATCAAGGCTGTATTAAGGCGGGTGCAGGCGATCGAGCCTGATCATATTGACATGGGTCAGTCCGATGCTCTTTATTTTGGAGAATGGACTCTGAATGGCAGAAGCCGTGAGCTAGTGGACGAAAATAATTTGGTGCACCCCTTGAGCGCTGCAGAATACGATTTGCTCCTGGTTTTCCTAAAGCATGCAGGTCGTATATTGAGCCGGGACCAGTTAATGGATTTAACCAAAGGCCGGGATTCAATGCCCTTTGACCGTAGTGTTGATATGCAGGTGAGTCGGTTAAGAAAAAGACTCGGTGAATCAGCAGAATTTCCCGAATATATAAAAACGGTTCGTGGTCAGGGCTATCTATTCATACCCAGAGTGCGCCGTTAGTTTTTACCTCTCTTAGAGCCAGGTTGTCTGTAACCATCGTTGTCGGTGTGGTCGTTGCAGTTTTAGTGATAGGCGCGACCCTGTGGCAAGATCGTGGGCGTAATTTTCGGACGATCAATCTAGACCACCTCGCCGAAAGAATCACAACAACGATTAGGCTACTTGAAGACAGCAGTTTGACTAGTCGACGTGAGATTCTACATAGAATGCAAAGACGACCATTTAGAATAAAGTTGTTGCACCGATTGCCTAAAACCACCGGGCTGTTGCCCGAAACCAATGACTCAGTCGTTGGCCTGCTTAAGTTGCTGGAGCAAAGACTCGGTAATCAAATTCTATTTCTAGATGTTGCCGCCCATCGGGCAATGATGCACCAAAGTAGGCTTCCATTACCAGATCACATGGTTGGGGATAAACATCCACGGCTGAAGCGTAGTGATAAATCTCGTGTGCACTTAATTGTCGGGTTCGGCGATGGTTCCGCTGTGGATTTTGGGTTTCAGTTGCCATCTGTTCGGCCTGAACTACCGATTAACTTGCTAACTACAGTAGGCGTTTTGTTATTCGCGGTCATTCTGGTGGTCTGACTAGTTATACGGCAGATTTCTCATCCACTGGATGCAATCGCCAACCACGCGCGAAATATAGGTGTTGACCTGAAGTCACCACCGATGCCAGAAATGGGACCTGACGAGGTGGTGGTTGTGGACCAGTCAATGAATCAGATGCAACGCCGACTGGGAGAATTATTCGAGCAGCGCGCTACTTTTCTGGCAGCGGTTTCTCATGACCTGAAAACACCAATAACCCGGTTGCGTTTGCGTAGTGAGTTTGTAGAAGATGATCAACTAAGGCAAAAATTTCTTCGTGATCTGGACGATATGGAGGTTATGGTTCAGCAAACACTGGAGTTTTTGCGCGATGAGACAGCGCAGGAGCCAATCAGGTCAATAAACCTGACTGCAATGCTGGAAGCCGTGATGGAGGACATAATGGAGGCAACCACGGCCCGAATTGTTCCTGAACTCGCTTCTGCCGTTATTCAGGGCCGGCCGCTGGCACTAAAGCGGGCAATTACGAATGTCTTGCAAAATGCGGTTCAGTTTGGCGATGAAGTTTCTCTTTATCTCAAGGAAAGACTAGATTTCGTGGAAATTATTGTTATAGATAATGGTCCGGGTATTCCAGACGATCAGTTATCTCGGGTGTTTGAGCCATTTTACAGACTGGATCAGTCCCGAGCTAGCACAGGAAACGGGCTGGGGTTATCTATCTGCCAGAGCATTGTATCCGCTCATAATGGGGAAATTGAGCTTAGTAATATGCAACCAAAAGGGTTGAAAGTGCGCATTACTATCCCAAAAAACCCATCTAATGTTTGATGCCTGACAACTGAAGGCCTTATAATTCAGATATTTATGTCAATGCTAGGGGCATTGCAAATTGATGAAGCAAGAATCCAGTAAATTTGAAAAACGTATTAATCTGTATGGAGACTGGCGGATAGCGCTGGTCGAATCCATCAGTGAATATCGTGACTGGCTTAAACAAAATGGGCTGTTGGATTCACAGTCGCTGCAGCGTATTTCCCAGGTTCTTGATTCGATTCAGGATGATCACCTCTATGTGGCTTTTGTAGCGGAATTCTCAAGGGGTAAGTCAGAGCTAATAAACGCTACGTTCTTTTCAGATTTGGGGCGTCGGGTTCTGCCATCGACCGCAGGCAGAACGACTATGTGCCCAACAGAGCTTCGATACGACAATGGCGTTAAACCAGTAATTCGTCTTCTTCCAATGGAAACCCGCGAATCTGAACACACTATTGGTCACTTTAAAACATTGCCTGATGAGTGGACCGAATATCCACTGGATATGGGCTACCCCGACCAGGTGGCGGAATGTCTGCACCGAGTTACAGATGTTCGCCGCGTGTCCCCGGACAGGGCTCAGGAACTGGGTTTTCTCATTGCACGTAAAGTAGAGGATGATGATGGCCTGCAAATTGCCGAGGATGGCCTCGTTGAGATACCCAAGTGGCGTCATGCGTTGATAAATTATGTCCATCCTTTACTCGAGCAGGGACTGGTGGTAATGGATACACCGGGATTAAACGCCCTTGGTGCTGAACCAGAACTCACGCTGGGTATGTTGAGTTCAGCCCATGCAGTAGTGTTCGTGCTTGCTGCAGATACTGGCGTGACCAAGTCCGATATGGTGGTGTGGCGAAATCATGTTTGTGGTAAAGCAGATTCAAGCTGCGACAATAAACTTGTTGTGCTAAACAAGGTTGATATGCTGTGGGATGATATGCGCCACCGCAGTGAAATTGATCAGCAAATTCGTTCTCAACTGGATAACACTGCCAGAACTTTGGATGTGCCGCCGGGAAATCTATTTGCATTGTCTGCGCAAAAAGCATTGCTTGGTCGAACCCGTGCCGACGGACTACTGGTGCAGAATAGTGGTATTGGAGCATTTGAGAATGCGTTAGCCAATATGTTAATCCCTGCCAAGCAGGACATTGTCAGAAATCGTATTAAAGACTCACTGAACGATATTGTTGAGGTAAATCGTTCAATTCTGAAACGACGCGTAAATGATGCGGGCAGTCATGCTAAGGAGATAGACGCCCTCAGCGCACGAAACGTTAATGTTGTGCGCGATATGCTGCAACAATTAAAACGTGAAAAGGAACAACTGGATCTAAACATGAAGCGATTTCAGACCAGTCGTGCGATTTTCTCGAAACACACGAATCAACTCTATGATCATCTGAATACTGTCAAGCTGGAAGGTTTGATTGCGCGAACCAAACGGGATATGTCAGTGAGTCTGACTACCATGGGGCTGCGGCAGAATATGAATCAATTTCTACAGGCGATTACTTCATCAATGGAAGATGCTGCAGTGGAAATTCAAGAGATCTACCAACTAATGGAAGGAGTCTATAGTCGATTTCAAGCAGAGCACGGGTTGGCGAATATTCACCCAAGAAAGTTCTCAACCAATCGATTTCGACGTGAAATAGAGTCATTGAATGATCGGCACGACTTTTTTATTCGTGGAATTTCTTTGGTTATGACAGAGCAAAATATTTTAGTGCGTCGTTATTATCTCTCAGTTATGAGTCGGGTAAGGGAGGTCTATGAGCGGGCCAATAGGGATGTTGAAGATTGGATTCGGTCCGTAATGTCGCCACTGGAAACCGAAATAAGAGAGCATCAGGGTCAATTACGCAGAAGACTGGAGAGTATGAAGCGTATCAGTCGTACCGGGGATTCACTTGAGGAGCGAATGGAGGAGATCCGTTACTCACAGCAAAGCGTCAAGGAACAGCAGGATCATATGGAACAGTTAGTTGTACGTATTAACAAGTGCCTTGAGAACTCGGCCGACAAACCTACTCCTGTGCGCCGTTCTGCGGCCCGTGGTCGAGCTGAAAATAATTCCGCACAGATCTATTCTTTACCAACTCATCGCGGCCATTAATTTTCTAACACCGCTGATGACAACAGTTATGTGGTGACCAGAATGACTGTTGACAGCTTCGATATATTCTTCTTAGGTCAGTAAAATACATGAGTAAAAAAAGTGCTACGGTTGCCTGTGGCCATCAGAATACCGGGCACGCGTCAATTGAGGTCCTACGGGAAGGAGGAAATGCCATTGATGCTGCCATAGCCGGTTTTTTTTCTGCCTGCATCAATGAGCCAGTATTGGCCTCTCCTGGAGGAGGTGGTTTCGCCATGATTCGGCCACGTGGTGCGGCGCCGATGCTCCTGGATTTTTTCACACAGACTCCGGGGCAACGTAAGCCAATAGATCAACTGGATATCGAAACTATTCAGGTAGATTTTGGCAGAGCAACTCAGGATTTCCACATTGGTTGTGGCACTATTGCCACCCCTGGAGCAATCAGCGGAGTATTCGAAATGCACCGACAGATGGGGCGTATACCATTCCGAGAATTGGTTGTACCCGCTATCGAACAGATAAAGAATCGTGTTGCCGTTAGCAAGCAACAGGCAGATATATTGAAACTGGTGGAACCAATCTATAATTCCAGGCAGAGCGCCATTGATTTATTCGCCAGCCGAACACAGGAAAACCGTCTAATTGGAGAGGGCGAGGTTATTGACTGGAGTGAGTTAGCTGACGTTCTGGATGCATTGGGTCGAGAGGGTAAGGATATTTTTTATCGAGGTGAAATAGCTGGCCGAATTCAACAATTGAGTGAGTCAAGTGGCGGTTCTATTAATCGACAGGATCTGGAAAATTATCAATCTATTTGGCGCACGCCGCTAAAGACCAGTTTTCGTCAGGCTGATATTTGGTTAAACCCCATGCCCTCCAGCGGTGGCTGCCTGATTATGTTCGCGTTACAACTGCTTGATCGTCAGACTGTTTTACAGGGAAAGAATTATTTTACCAGCATAGCCGACTGCCTTGCTCTTACCAATGAAGCGCGACTAAAAACAACCAGCAGGAGCGTGTTTCCTGATCTGGAGCTATTGCTGGATGATCAATATGTTGCTGAAATGGCAACAGAGCTGGCGCAAAAAGCCCATGCTTGGAAAGGTACGACCCATCTTAGTGTCGTCGATGACGAAGGTACCTCAATTGCAATGACTGTTACCAATGGTGAGGGCTGTGGCGAAGTGTTACAGGGTACTGGTGTGATGTTGAACAACATGCTGGGAGAGGAAGACCTGAACCCTCGTGGGATTAACCAATGGCCGCTTGATGAACGTCTCAGTAGCATGATGTCGCCAACCATAATGCAGTTCGATAATCAGGTATTTACAATGGGTTCAGGAGGGTCGAATCGAATTCGTTCCTCTATTCTGCAAACAATTGTACAACTGGTCGATTTACAACTTGATGTTAGGCAGGCAATGCAGGTGCCGCGTCTGCACATGGAAGGAGAAACGTTGAATATTGAGGGTGGCGTTGAGGAACCGATACTGCAGTTGCTTTCTAAACAGTATCCTCAGCAGAATCGCTTTGAGGATCAAAATTTCTTTTTTGGTGGTGTTCACAGCGTGGTTGAAACAAAGGATGGTTGTTACGGTGTTGGCGATCCCCGTCGTTCAGGTGTTTGTCTGGTGGTGTGATTAATTAACTGAGACCAGAAGCCCTTTTGAACAGACTATGATTAGTTGTGAATTTTCCATATTCTATAAATTAACAGGTGCAAAGTGGGAATAGAAATTGAAAGAAAATTTCTGGTTGCTGATTCATCCTGGCGTAGTCAGGTAGATAAAATCCTTGCCTATGAGCAAGGATATATCAGTAGTAACTCTGCAGGTACGGTAAGAGTCCGTATCGAAGGTGAACGGGCTCGGTTGAATATTAAAAGCGCAGGACTTGATATTCAGCGAATGGAGTATGAGTACCCCATTCCTTTTGCAGATGCTCGAGAAATGCTAGATACACTTTGTTTGTATGGCAAGGTGAGTAAACAACGACATTTTATAATTCAGGATAAACACACCTGGGAACTGGATGAATTTACAGGTAAGAATTCAGGCCTGCTAGTCGCTGAAATAGAACTGTCTTCAAGAGATGAAAAATTTGAGTTACCGGATTGGTTAGGAGAAGAGGTCTCTGCTGATCCACGTTACCTGAATAATAATCTGGCGAAGTTTCCGTTTGAAGATTGGTGATAAGTATACGCATGGTGGTCAGGCTCAGGTGATCAGAGTCATAACTGCCTGAGGTGTTCAAAAGTTCGATTGTTCCTCCGTTAACCCCTTTATCCATGGCAACGAAAAGTCCCGGCTCAATTTCTTCACATTTCAACCAGGTATCGTTTAGCCCTTGAAAATTTTCTTCATAGAGCACTGTTGCCTGGTTCCACAGATCCGCACAGGGACATTCCTGGGCACCAGCATTGCCAGGGGTTGCCAACAACAAACTTAAGCTGGATAAGGACAGTAGGAAAACTGTTCTGATTCTCAGAGCCTTCACAAAAGTAACCTCATTAAAATGTTTTGGCAGCAGATTCACCCTCTTACCCCTTATTTTTAATCCCTCCGTCAACCTTTTAATGTTTGATGATGAACGACCCAGATCCCGGCTGATGGAACGAATATTTAAGCCGTTCTTTAACCCTAGTAATAGGTAGGCCGTTTCCAGCTTACCTCGATTAGTTTGAATGTTTCCGAAGGTCCGATATCCGGACTATTAGCGTTCACAAGGACGTGCTCACCCCCGCCTTCGGCCGACAAATAGTGGCCACTACTAACCTTGATCGCAACTGTTTCCACTCCTGATCCAATTGTATCCACTCCTAATATAGTAAGTCGGAACGTCTCCCAGTCTCCCCTGTGCTCATCACCAACAACAATGGATGATCCCCCGCCGTCAATCGTGGAATAGTAATCTCCATTAGCATTGCGCATAGCAATCTCACCATCGAGTTGGACAAGTCTAAATAATTGGGGCCGCCCCCACCCCGGTGCATCTACAGCAACGACTTTGCTGCCGCTATCTTCTTCAGCGTATAAATATTGCCCGTTAAATGTCTGGATCGCATAAAGTCTCTCATTTGGTCTCGGCACGAAGTCGTAATCACACGGTGCGCCACTTTCATTTGCACAAATCTTTGAAAGCCGGGATTCATCATAGACGGCTACCTCATCGTCCCACGGCACATTGAGGGACTTCCAGGATTGACAGGAGGGGGTCTGCTTGAATTTATTGTCTTCGTCACAGGAATCCAACCCGTTGGGAGTATCATCAGAAGATGACTTGGACAGGCAGCATTCCCCCTGTACGCACATTGCAAAGTCTCTCAACTGACTAAACTGATCAGGGCCACAGGAAGATTGCACCTCTGGAACCGGCCACCACCCCTGATCTTTCAACTCTTCAACATAAGCCGTGTCGTACAACCGAAGTTGATAGGCGGGGGGACAGAGGGGATGTTCTGAACCGAGATCGCCATCAGGCTTACAGCGTTCGTCGATGGGCTTCGTGCCTTTTATCCAGATTTCCAGGTTTTGGCTCGTGCACGAGTCGGGCTCTTCGATGCATTTTTTGAGTATAAGCCACTTCGTATGAAACGGCCGCGTGTATCGATAGGCACGCGTGTAGTGCCTTACCAGTCGGCCGCTACTTGATTCCTGCTCTCTAGACCGTCCGTAATAGGTATCCCAGCTGGTGGCGTAGCGTGTGTCTGTAACATAATGAAGTGCAGCGTACGACGGTGGATTCGGAAATCTCATGAAGCGATTGGCCACGATGCCATTAAGTGAATCAAACGCGTCGCATTCATCATCCACGAGGCACTGCAATATGGGGTCAACTAATTCAGTCCTTATTCGCCTTCCATCTCCTCCTACCGTACACTGGCCATACACTGTTGTATCACCACCGGTGTTGAAGTTCATATTGTCTTTATAGGTGTGAAGGCGAAGCAGTTTTCTGAAGTTTTCAGGACCATGTATGACACATGCGTTATTTTCGTCAACCAGTGCCCAAGCCGGAGGCAAGGTACTTTTACCTTCAGTGTCCCATTGGGAGTCCCTCTCAAGCTTGATTTTCACGACTTTTTCGGCGATTGCGGTGGTTTGTTTAACCGCCCTGTCTATCAAATCAATCAATCGAATTTGGCGATGAGTAGTGTCATCAGCTTGTAATGTGCGTTGACGGTTCCAAAGATAACGTTCGGCGTTGATTGTGCGATCAGCGGCTATCAGGTATTCGGCGTAGGCTGACTCGAAATTAGGTTTATTCTTATTAATCAGCGCCCTCTCCATAGTGGTTAGTTTTGTGTTCATCACATTAATCTTTCCCTCTATAGCATCACACTTGGCTGTTTCAGACATTTTGCAATCAAAATTAGGGTCTTTCTCCAAAGATTTTCTGTCAAGGTCAATTAGGACCTTCAGACCCGCAATATTGCCTTCGACATCGGCAATAAGCTCCGTGGAAGTTTGATTGTTATTGCTCTTGTTGACCTCATCGGCAACGATTTCGGCAATTTTTTCATAATCAATTGGTGGTTTGCCGCCGGATGGAAATATTATTCCGAGAAGTGGGTCGGTATAAACGGCATACCCCTTAAGTGCTTCGTGCTTAAAAAGTTTTTTCACCCATTCTTTTGCATAGGCGTTCGCGTAGTGTGTTGCCACATCCTTGAGAACGCTCTTTTTTCCACTTGAGAGATCGTTTAGAAAATTTTGCTGTGCCCGAAACGGCATCCAGTCTGGTAACTTGGCGCTCTTACCAGAAGAGTGCAGGGACGAGCCGGACCTGGAGTCGCTTGGAGGCCCTGAAGTGGGCGGAGACAAGAAGTCGTCTGAATCAACCACTTTGTTGTAGGTTTGTGAATCCACCTGGTTATCACTCCCATCCGCCGTCTGGAGATCACTACTAACCGATGTTTGGAGACGACTGACATCGAATGGACCATTATTAATCATATATATCCAGGAGTTATCCGAAGCGACGAGAAACTCACCACTGTGATTGTCAATTTCGTCATCGGCACTGTCATAGGTTGTGAATGTTGCAGTCTCCAGTGCGCCGGATGCAGGAAAGATATTAAAACTGACGTAGTGATCATCGCTTAGCGTGTTGTTAGACAGACTGATAATATGTTCGGCGATAAGCTGTTCGCGGTTATCGTTGTCTTCGCCTACGATGTTGCTGATCTCCACCTCGCTCGCAACCACGTAAACTAGTTGATCCTGGGAACTAACCAGAAAATCATACTCATCGTCGTCCCAACTCAAACTGCCAACGTCATAATGTACGTGTCGACTGGCTTCAATTGGCTTCCAAAGGTGAATTGAGACACCCGGGTTCGCTAGTCGCAGGTTAGCGATTATGCGCTGTCCCCGTTCGGCTTTTGTTTCGCCGTCGTAAGCATGATCGAAACCATTCGTATCATGGGCGGTTGTATCTTGTTCCACTGAAGAATCGACAGTTGGTGTTTCATTTGCCGGTGGCGAAGCATTGCCGGCCACTGCGATGCTGACATCAAATGGCCCAGCTTCCAGTTCGTATAGCCAGCGTTCATCCGTCGACACCAGATACCCTCCTACAGCTACCTCGAAGCCTTGCGGGTCCGTCACAATCAGGGAAGCTTTATTTAAGTACTCTTCATCCTGTTCGATAGTGAATTCAAAATTCATATCGTTGTAGTCGTCGGACCAGGTCGTCCTCAAATATTTAGCAATTGCATCCCCGACATAGTAATAGTCACCGCCGAGCACATCGTGGAGATCGGTGGTTTGTCGTACGACATAGGAGGAACTGTCATCGTTGCGAATCAGGTAGTCATGAATACC
>JBLHGU010000086.1:0-21394 GCA_047615875.1 Parasphingorhabdus sp. | reverse complement strand
ACGACGTCATTACCACTTAAGTGAAACTTGACCGGGCAGCCGTTAAAGCAAATATTGCATCCACCAGGAACTACACGGTCGACCTTTTTTCTATCTGCTAACGACTTATAAGCATTGTCTTCAACTACAGAATTAATCGTCTCACGTATATCATGATCAGCCATCAAAGCTGGGACGGTAGATCTCCTGGACTCCTGTAGATGATTATGATCCTGCAATCGCTTTAGGTAGATAGTTGCGGGGTTTTGCAGAAAATGATCCGTGTCGAGCATCTTCCGACCCTGAGATTCTGCTTGCTCAACCAACACCTCACGTCGATCAAAACTAATTGCCCGAGTGGGACATACAGCGGCACAGGCAGGCCCTTGATTCTGTTCACGACGGTCTGCGCAAAGATCACACTTAACAGCATGATGCTTTTCAAAATTGTATCCAATGGCTCCATAGGGACAAGCCATGGCACACTCACCACAACCAGTACAACGATTGGTATCTATTGATACCACCCCAGTCTCAGGATCCTTACTGATAGCCTTGGGACTAACCGGG
The DNA here is from genome assembly GCA_047615875.1 of Parasphingorhabdus sp. GTDB lineage: Bacteria > Pseudomonadota > Gammaproteobacteria > Arenicellales > CAJQKF01 > JBLHGU01. The sequence continues at coordinate 20,845 of JBLHGU010000086.1, read as the reverse complement.
CAGGCACGCAGACAGGCTGGACGCTCACATTGCTGGCAGGTAACGGTTAGAAAATCCAGCCTGGGTACAATTTCCTCAGCGCTTGCACCAGAACTTGAACTAGTACTAAAACTCGCATCGACTTGATCATCAAACCACATCACTCGATTACGATAATTATTTGGGCCGAGTCCATTGGTTTGTTTGCAGGCAGCTTCACAGCTTTTACAGCCGGTGCAACGCTCCAAATCGATCATAAGGGCCAGTTGGCCGGTTACATGAGCCATAACTAGCCTCCCCAGGCGGTTATGTACCACCAGGTTATTTCTCCGCCATCAGATGCGTAGCCGGCAAAAAATACGACTATCACAACGTGTGTAATTAAGCCCATATAGAAAAGCAATGCCGCGGTCATATGCAACCTGCGTGACCAGCGCAACAATGGATCAACATTAGATCGAGAGCCAATCATACTAGACTCTTTCGCTGCCAACCGATGATATCTATAGCTCACCAATGGTTTGTACAGCCAATGTTTGAGACTAGGTGAAAAGAGTGCTTCTTGTGCCGATGAGTCAAGAGTTTTTAATAGCGTTATTTTTTTATCTATAAGTGTCTGCAACGCCTCCTTACTCAGCGATTCTGGCTGACCGAAACCGGTGGCAGTAGTGTTGCGAGCGAACAATCTACTGAATCTGACCGAAAGCAAAGCTCGCATCAAACTGCCATGAACGATTAGCACCAAAAGTAGTAACAGTAACAATCCAGGTGGACTGAATAGATCACCTCTTGCAACGTGACTAATGATTAAAATACCTCCTGTTAAAGCCAATATCACATGTGACCCAAACCAGAGCACTGGATTATTTGCATGACCTGAACGTTTCATTAGCAAAAATAGCCAGGGTGCCAACAATGAAGTGGCACCTATTGCTCCAAGCAACTGACCGCGAGATGTCATCGGTCGAGGTAAATCCAGAAATAAAACGGTGAGTATAGATGCCAGTACAAACATGGCCAGAAGCCCAAGAATAACTCGATTCGAAATATCGGGGCGAGTATTCATAGAGTGAGAATTTTCTATGGCCTTAGGAGTAATGAGATTGAATAAGAGATCGCGCGATTCGTTCGCCTATCATAATCGTTGGAATATTTGTGTTAGCTCTGGGTATCGTCGGAAATAACGATGCATCGGCAATAAGCAACCGTTCCACACCATTTACCCGGCCATCAGCATCACAGACGGCGTTTGCATCCTTGCCCATTCTGCAAGTACCGACCGGATGATAATAATGTTCAACCTGATTCCTTATGTCTGCATTGGTTCTGGTTGGTGTAATTGAATCACCTAATAAATTGGCAAGCTTTGGATGGTTAAGAAACTCTTCTGCCATTTTTAAGCCATCCTTCATTACCGCAATATCATGACCTTCTTCATCACTTAAATAAGCATGATCAATAGATGGTGCAACTAGTGCATTCTGACTAACAATGGATAATTGCCCACGACTTTTCGGTGTCATACAGGCAACTTCCATATGCACACGCCCATGCAATTGACTGGTTTGATCGGAAGCGCAAATTGGAAAAAGATGCAAATCGAAAATACCATCTGACGCCTGTGATGAGAGCGCCTTGCCCAAAGTCTGTTCTTCGGGCAAGAATCCTGTGGCAGCCGCTTCATCCAACCATGATTGTAATTCCGGCCCGACAGTTCGATCTGCCCGCGCCATGGGCTGGTCATGCAGGTTAGCACCAACTTCTTTACTCTCTACCTGAACGGGGATCTGTAATTCTCGCAAAAGTTGTGGATGACCAATCCCTGAACGCTGCAGCAAGGCTGGGGTGCCATATACCCCGCCTGCCAGAACCACCTGACTGGCAACCAACTCTATGTTCTCGGAGTTTTGTTGTGCAAAAATATGCACACTATTATCACCCTGCGATACACGATCAACAGTTACATCGGCCATGATCTTAAAATTATCTAGATGTCGAATCGGATCAAGATAAGCAAAGGAAGTGTTCCAACGAACCGAATGATCAATATTGGCACTTTCCAAGCCGAACGATTCATTGGCATCAAGATCGCATAGATCCTCAGCCATATTCCAACCAAGCGCTTCAGCCGCCTGCAAGCACTTTTCATGAAACGGCCCGGCCTGGTCCCGTGCATAGGTATTTACTCGCATCCGCTTGAGCACTTCTGCAAATAGTGGTCTCACATCTTTAGCTGACCAGCCCGGCAAATTCCAGTTGTCATAATCTGAACGGTGTCCAACCGCAGCAATGGCGCCATTATGTGAAGAACAACCGCCAATTACCCGAGCGCGTTGAAATACCCAGCGATTCTGTGCATAACCCCAGTCATGGCTATTGGCCAACATGCGAGCATCAACTAATTCTTGCGGCCAGCGGGGATCGCCAAAGTTTCCATAGTCCGGACCAGATTCAAGCAATAAAACATCCACGCCGGCCTCGGCTAGACGCCCTGCAACGACACAGCCAGCTGAGCCGGCACCAATTATGACTACTTCAGCTTCATGTCTCATAGCGATGACTAAATCAACTCATCCTTGCGATCATCGGTTTCACCATAACGACTAAGAGCCGGTGGTTTTAAGCCATCATACAGCTTAGTCATTTTTTCATTGATCAGTTTGCCCTGTTGCTCGAACAGGCTATTACCTTGAAGATCGCTATCAACGATAAATGGGCCGAAGTTCTCCACCTCAAACACCCACATGGCCTGAGCGTTACCCAACTCTTTAAACCATTCCACCTGACGCACTGATTTAATACCCCGACCTAACAACGCACCAGTGCCATATCCTACCGTGGTGAGATAAACAGCTCCGGCCGGCACGAATAATTCTTTGTATTGTGCGCTGGTCATACCGCCCTTGCCGATAATAATTTTCGCACCAGATAACTCAAACCAGGCCTTCATCCATTTGGCGAAACGAAAACTGGCTGTGGCCGTAACACCTCCCACATTGTAGGTACCATCTGCTTCTATGGCCGCTGCAGGAGAGCAATGAAAATTTGCATTGCTTAGCGCTGGAATATCCAGTGGAATTTTATGGCCCTCTTCCAGAACTCTTTTATAGACACCTTCTCTACCGGTATAAATTATTCCATCCAGGTAAACAATGGTGCCGATCTCAAGAGGCTTCAGGTCTTCTTCGGTTACCGGAATACTAAGACGAGCGGTTTTAAAACCTGATTTTAGTTCTGCCATGTTGGAGTCTCTCTTCTCATATATGGGGTAAACCACTGTGGGTCGGTACCATAGGTAACATTACCATCGGCATGTAAACGCGCTGTGGCTCGGCGCGAAGACAGACAAAACATATGTACGCTCATGGGCATACCGCCGGTATGGGTATAACCTACTTCTATGTGACAGTCTGCCACCATGGATGCACCGACAAATCCCATGGCGCCCATACCGATGTTGTTACCCATTTCTTTCAGCTCCAGTTCCAGCTCGGCAATTTTAGGATCGGGATTACGATCACCAACAATGCGCAGGCAGGCCGCCTGCTTACCCAGCACCATAGTGACATCCTTGGAACCACCTAACCCAATACCAACTATGGCAGGCTGACAGGCTAATCCTCGCTTGCCAAATGAAATTAAGGTATCAAGAAAAAAACGTTTGATGCCATCAATACCATCACCAGGAAACAGCATACGATAGTCGGTTCCAAACAAACCACCTTTATGCACGGTAGTTATATCTATCCAGTCCGCATCCGGCTCATAGCTCCAGTCAATTTCTGGTGCGTTGATGCCGACATTATTGTTGTTGTCCGTTCGCCAAAGCGGGTGTACTCGGTTGGGTCGCAGTGGAATATCGTGAGTGGCTCTGGCGGTTGCTTCTCGAAGTGCTCGCTCCAGCGCTATGGGTCCACCTTCCAGTTTGGCCTCGTTACCAATTTTCACATAGTAACGGGGCAACCCGGAATCCGCACACATGGGGCGACGATCTTCTGTTGCGGCATCCCAGTTTTCCATCATGGTTTTTAGCACGAAACAGGACAGGTCGCCGGTTTCTGAATTGACCATGGCTTCGATACCACCCCGATAATCTTGCGGAATATCAATGGCTGCCTTAGTCATAATGGTGTAGGCAGATTGTTCAAGTGTATTGTAGGAAATCATAATATAAGCTCAGTTTTTAACAGCCGGGGCGGTTTCAGAATAACCATCGACCAGAGATTCACCTGGTTTGATTATGGAGAAAACTACCGGCTCACGGGCAACATTCGGTTGTTTGTTAATCTGTCGTACTACGGTGAAGTAAGATTCTTCCATGGATCCTACCTCTGGATAATCTTCTCGATAATGGGCACCCCGAGAGTTTTCTCTGGCCAGCGATGCCTCGGCAATCACACGAGACATTTCTATCAGATTGTATAGATTCATCCAGTCGTGCCAGGTGAGATTGAAAACCCGGCTCTCGGCGCCAATTCCGGATTGCAATAATTCGATGCGTAATTCTTCCAGCGCTCGAATACCATTTTTAATACCCACCTCATTACGTAATACACCGACATCGTCCCACATAATATCCATTAAACGCTCACGTAGTTCGTTTACGTCTACGGGCTCTCCCTGATTCTTGAATGGTAGCAAGGCACGGGCAATTTCTGCCTGAATTATGGCTTCATCAGGTTCTTCGAATGATCCGATATCAGTCACAAACTCCGCCATAACTTCGCCAGCGACACCGCCATACACGGTTGAATTGGCCACGCCATTACCACCTAACCGGTTAGCACCATGTGCACCACCGGCATCTTCGCCAGCGACAAAAAGACCATTCAACTCCGTACGCGTATCAGTATCACAAATCAGGCCACCCATCAGATAGTGGGCCGTGGGAACCACCTCAACACGATCGCCTGCCAGGTCGAAACCGCAGTCATCGCAACGTTTAACCATACCGACGAACTTTTTGCGTACATTCTCGGCGCCAAGATGGCCCATGGAAATATAAACTCCGCCGTTGGGCGTGGTTTTACCATCGCGCATTTCGGCATAGATGGCCCGGCTGACAATGTCACGAGTTGCCCGTTCGCCACGCGGATCATGTTGGAACATGAAGCGCTCACCCTCTCCATTCAATAGATAACCGCCAGCACCACGCAAGCCTTCTTCAAGCACTGTTCCAGTCATGCGGGTATCTTTACCAGCCAGTAATCCAGTTGGATGAAACTGCACCATCTCCATGTCACGCAAGGGCAAACCTAAACGATAGGCCATGGCAAGACCGTCCATACTTTTCTCGCCGGAGGGGGTGTAATAGCGGTACATTGTCGGCCCACCACCGGTACCCAACAGCACGGCTTTGGCGCGGACAAACTTCATGCTACCGTCGCGTATGTCGGCTAATAGTACGCCAGCGATACCATCGCCACTTTGGTTCGGAACAAGAGCTAACGCACGATGCTCTTCCATGCAGTTGATGGGCAACGCCATAACCTGCTCCATGAGCCGACTGATAATTTCAATACCGGTGAGATCGCCTTTATGCACAGTACGATCTGCAGTTTGCCCGGCAAATGCCTTGTGGTGGAGTGTGCCGTCTGGTTCTCTATCAAAGAAACAGCCCACTTCATTTTCAAGCTCTTGAATGCGTGTTACTGCCGTTTGGCAAAGCTTCCAGGCCATATCCTGGTCAACAATCCATTTGCCACCAACAACTGTATCCATAAAATGACGCTCTACAGAGTCATCATCACCCAACGCGACGTTGTAACCACCCTGCACCATTCGGGTACAGCCACATTTGCCTATCAGACCTTTGACCGCAATGGTTATATGTAAATCTGGATTGGCTTTATAGGCGTGCATTGCCGCCAAAAGACCTGCCCCACCCGAACCCAGAATGAGTATGTCGGTTTCACTTGTTGTGTAATCTTTCATAACGCCTGCATCAGGAATAGAACCGCTACTAACATCGCCAGGCCAGCCGCCGCCGCTGCTACTGTCTTCTGCGAATCAGTCCAGGGTAGAAACTCCAGAGTTAATAAACGCAGGCCACCAAATAAATGTAGAGCCAATAAGAACACCAAGCCAAATTCGGCGAACTTAACTATTGGCTGATCAGTCCATTGCAATGCGTTGTCGAAGGACTCTACGTCATTTAACGCCAGACCAAGCAGATAAAAATGAAACGGTAGAAAAAGGGCCAGAAGCACACCAGATATTCGATGCACCATAAACGCTATCCACAACGGTTGATTGCGATGGGGTCTGATCATAAGACCACCGCCAGCACCGCGCGACCGCCTAAAATAAGCAGAAACAAAGCAATCAGGACAGTAAAAACATCTAACATAAGTTTTGCTGGTGTAAATAATTCAAACACAATTACCCTAAGGCCAATTGCTCCATGAATAGCTACACATAAAACGAACAGACCATATAAGCCGCCCCACAATAGACTCCCCTGAGTTCTGGATAGAATCTCTGCAGCATCCAGTCCGTTCTGTATGGCGATAATTATCACCGCCAGATGTAGTAGCACCAGAGGCGCCATAATAATTGCGCTAATACGCTGGGCGAGATAAAGCCTGAAATCTAGCACTACAGCTCACCTTTCAATGTTGCCATAGCCACGGTACGTTTCAATCCGGCAATCGACCGGGTCGGGTTGAGACTGTTCGGGCAATGTGACGTACAGCCCTGCTGCGAATGACAACTTTGGCACCCACCTCTTGCGGAAACCGCCTTCAGCCTTTCTAACTGGCCGGCATCCCTTTCATCATTAACTAGAGTCCAGGCGCGATTAAGAGCTGCGGGACCCAGATATTCTGCATCCTGGGCTACCACATCGCAGGCCGAATAACACACTGCGCAATTTATACACTCTATGCCAAGATTAGCCTCACGACGCTGCCGAGTATTCGGCTTAATAACTTGAATTGGCTGGTCTCGATCCAGACTGGGTACGAACTGACCTTTAGCTTTAGTCCATTTTTTAAAGAACCCGGACAGATCGCAAGCTAGATCTTTAATAACCGGCAAGTTACGCAATGGCTCAATAGTGATCGTATCGTCATCCATTACCTGGCTGACATGGGTTCTGCAGGTCCATCGTGGCTTGCCATTTACCGTCATCGCACAGGAACCGCACATCCCTACACGGCAGGCAAATCGGTAGGAAAGTCCAGGATCAAGCTTTCTCTGTATCCACGTCACCACATCAAGTACCGTCTGACTTTCCAGAGCCGGCACCTCATAGGATTGAAACTTGCCGCCTGAAGAAGTACCCCGCCATACCCTCGCCTTGATTACTGTAGATTGTTCTGGCAATTGATGTCTCAACTTAACGGTGGATACGGAGATGAACATTACATAAGATAAGTCATATTTAATCAATCAAAATATTTTAGTGTTTTACATTAGAATATCTTATCTTATATTCACCATACTAGAATGATCTATAGCCTGGCTTTACCTACATTTATGCAGAATTCCTTTGCCAGTCACTATAGGCTTGATCGCCACACCACCAGGCAAAGCTGATACATCCTCAATAATTCGAAATCTGATTGTTTTCAAGTTAGCCATCGGACCAACCGGGTATTTTTGCTTCCATCTGTTACACAGCACCCTAATAAATCGCTTACGCAGGTCAGGTGAATACAAGCGCGCATAAAAATCCGGAAAGACTCTTAGCCAATGAACTCCAGGGCGCATGGACACGGGGTCTCGACCCACTGTAAGAGCGGCGGGACTGCCTCTAAAAGCGTCTACCGTTGAGCCATTTTTAAGAGTACCCAGAAAGAACCAGAATTTTTCAGTGCGGGAAGGCCCAGGTACAAGAAAATCATATCCGACGGCAAAGCCCAGGGCATTGGATATTTTCTGAATTTCTGCTCGGTAAGGCACAGCAGTCTGATCAATGACCTTGTTTAGCTGGGGGTAGACCGACAATAACAAGCCAACCAGCAAAGCAGCACTTTTGGATCGACCGCAGTCTACAGAGCCCAGGCGACGGAATTTACCCTTACCCTGCCTGACCAGATTCAACTCCTGGCGCAATCTATCAGCAGTGGGCCTACCTGCTCCGCACAACAGCGTCCAAACCGGGCGCGGTACAAATAACAAGACAAAAACCACATGTATGTAAGAGTCGAGCCTTAAGTCGAGGAATACAGCAAGCAAGCTATAAATGATCGCCAGCAACAATACTGCTACAGTCCTGAACCAGACTCCTATAAGCAGTGGCACAACAAATAGCAGTAGTGGGCTTAAAACTTCAGAAAAACTTATTGCCCAGGTTAACCACTGCGTCCATTCAAAGTTGGCCCGTAATAATGGAGTCCAACGCGTGGCCAGTGAATCTAACTGCGTCGCGTAATAGATTGCCTCGCCATTTACCCATAGCGGTTCGGCGAACTTTGCCCATCCGGCGATCATCCACAACAGAGTGATTTGCAGTAAAATAATGACCGTTGCTGCAGAAAAATAGGTCTCGGATTTTGGCTTTCCAATGCAGCGCCGGCCATCTATGGACCAACAGGCACCCAGGGGCAAAAATATACCCCATAATAATCCTACACGTAGCCAGGTGTCCGCCGAGGTTAGTACCAGCGGCGCTCGATAACAAAGTGAGTAGAACAGAACCCAGCACAAGATTGCGGCCAGTTGCGTGCGGTAGCCAACCAGCAATTGAACCGCAAATAGACCGGTTAGTCCAAACCAGATCATCTGCACTGTTTCTCTGTCGTCGAAAAAATAGACCGACCAGAAGCCAGCCTGCAGCAGGCTATTTTTAATAGAGTGAAGCGGCAGAAAACCGGCCGAGGTATGAAACTCAACAAACCATGGCAAACGCAAAAACAACTCAGTCAACAGCAAAACAGCGAGACCGATCCGCACCACGGCAAGAGCGCGAGTATCGATACTAAAGAGGAGTTTTAACCGATCGCCCATTGTAAATATTTAAATTGGTTTCCGATGCAAGACTGAACAGCACTAAAATTCTGAGTTTAGGAAACAAATCGATGTTTGGCTTTACCTTTGAATTTAACCAGCAGCTCTTCATTCACTTCAGTGCCATCAAACAAACCCAAAACAATTCCTTTTCGCATCGAAGTACCGCGTTTACCGCGAACCTGATTCTCCGAAAGAGTGGTTCGTTGACTAAGCCGTCTACTCCACTTGGCTAAGCGAGAATACATATGTTCCATTGCCTGTAAATGCAGCAATTCATTGCTCTCGCCCAGATCCACAAGTTCATTGGGATCTTGCAGCATATCAAATAGCATGGGGCGATTACTTGCCTCATCGTGAACAAACTTCCAGCGCTGATCAATCAACATAAATAAACGCGCATCGCGGGGATTTACATCCAGTTTAATTCCAGCTGCACTCATGGAGTAATCATATTCACTTACTGCAAATTCACGCCATTGCGGTGTTTCACCCCTAAGCCATGGCACTAGAGACCGTCCCTCCAGCACATGATCAGCTTCATCTTTCAACTGACCACCGGCAAGATCGTAGAAAGTTGCCGCAAGATCCAGGCTCTCTACCAATGCGTCACAAACACTGCCACGACTGCTATCAGCTTCAGCGGATGGATCATAAACAATTAAAGGAACCTTCACAGATTGGTCATGAAAAAGATCCTTTTCGCCCAGCCAGTGATCACCGAGGTAATCTCCATGATCGGAGGTGATCACGATCATTGTGTCCTTCATTCTACCCGTTTGATCAAGATGCTCCAGCAGCCGTCCCAATTGATCATCACATTGTTTGATCAACCCCATATAGGCAGGGATAACGGTCTCTCGTACATCGTCTCTTCGAAATGCCTGACCAATGACATTGTTCATAAACTGTTCGTAAACCGGATGGGGATTGGCTTTTTCCTCTTCCGTACGCACCACCGGTAAAATATGCTCCACACCATACCTACTATGGTAGGGCTCTGGAACAATGTAGGGCCAATGAGGCTTGATATAAGACAGATGGCACAGCCAGGGAGCCCTATCAGATTTGTTCATGCTGTCGATAAATTCTATGGCTCGACCCGTCATATACGGAGTTTCCGAATCTTCTTCACGAATATTAGCGGGCTTCGATGCATGCTTCATCATCCAGCCCGATGCGATGTCGCCATTGTCATCAATCCCTGCATTAGCATAATCATGCCAGGGATTTTCTCCTGAGTAGCCACGAGATTTTAGGTATGCATTATAGCTAGAGGGCTTTTTATCATAGAAGCCGTCCGGGCCTTCGCCCCACAAGCCGTCATCACGATCGAAAATATCAAAACCACATTCAGCAACGCGGGCACCAATAATGCTATTCGGATCCAGCCCCAGCCGTTCCATACCCTCAACATCGGCATACATATGGGTTTTGCCAACCAGCCAGGAATCCATACCCAACTTGCGCAGATGATCACCCAGGGTAACCTCACCTACCTTCAACGGTACGCCATTCCAGGACGCACCATGGCTATCAACATACCTGCCAGTATAAAAGCTCATCCGGGAGGAACCACAAACCGGAGACTGTACATAACAATTATTGAATCGAACACCCATAGCCGCCACTCGATCCATATTGGGTGTGTGGAGATGTGGGTGTCCGTAGCAACTCAGATAATCGTATCTGAGCTGGTCATACATGATAAACAGAATATTCTTCGTTTTAGACATTGCGCGATGTAACTGTTAGCAGCTAAGTTCAGTGGAGATCGTAAGACATGTGAGTGCCATTTTAGCGGAAATACAGCTTTCGTGGGATGATCCTGAATACTGGCAACGGCAATCCTCGGATTATTCTTGAGTATCGGCGGTTTGCCTGGCACCGAATTTCTTCCAAAACAGTGGCAGGCTGAGAAAAATAATCAACACTCTTATAGTGTGGTGAAAAGCCACAAACGCCACGTCAAATGAGAATAACAGAGCCAGTAATGTCACTTCATAGATTCCCCCAGGCATATAAGCCAGGGTTAAATTCAAAAATGTTGGCTGGGTAAACTGAGCAACTAACCAGGCCGCACTGATAAAAAGAATAACAATAAACACGGCATTTATAATGGCATCTTTCAAATAGCCAAATATTTCTCGCCAGGCCACTCGACAAAGGCGTGCACCAATGGCACTTCCAATCGCAAGTTGGGCCAGCAAAACGAACTCACTAATCCTTGGCAGATCCACCCAGCCAACGATATGACACAGCCCGCTGAGAATAAGCGGGCCGACCAGGTGCGGCATAGGCAGTTTTAATCCCCGGGCTAAAACAAATCCACCTAGAGCCAGGCCTGCGAATTGCAACAAGACATGGTAGGGAATATCAGCCACGCCGGGCAGTTCGAACAAAGCCGTGTTAGATGCATCCACAGCAACCTGACCTTGAGTAAAAGCCAGTAAAAAAGGCACTATACAAAACACCATGACAACTCGTACCAAATGACAAAGCGCCACTACATAGTCCTTGTCTACCAGATCTCTGCTGAGCATGACAATCTCCGCTTGTCCGCCAGGCGCACTGCACAGCATAGCCAATCGTGGTTCATAACCACGCATTCTAGTAAAGAACAGGAAGCTCACTATGGCCGATAGCAAGGTAACCAGAGTCATGACTAAAACAGTGAAGCTCCAGGTTCCCAGGTTGTCAAATATGGCCGGTGTAAACATCGCGCCCAGTAGCGTGCTTAGGCCGAGAATAATTGATCGATGCAACCAACGGGTGATACGAAATATGCGACCCAGTGGCGCAACAAAGGAGCCTATCAGCCAGACACCAAACAAACTACCAAGTAAATATGGCGCAGGCGCACCGAGCAAATTCAAAAAATAGCCAGCACACCAGGCAAACAACATGGTTATAAGAGAATAAGTTAGCTCAGTTAAATACAACACGGGAAAAGTTTATTTGCAGGACAGAGAACGGATCGACAGCTAAATTTGGACTATAACAATAAATCATACTCCAGATTGAAATAGGTCAGAGTATATTTGCTAGACTAAAACATTGATTTTCCAGAATCTAAATATCGCGGATGTCTTTAACAAAAACCCCCTGTATCTTGATGCGCGGCGGCACCTCACGCGGCCCTTTCTTCAACAGAGCCGACCTACCCGAAAACCAGCATGAGCTGGCGCAGCTACTGATTCGGTTGATGGGGTCCGGTTCACCATTTCAGGTTGACGGCATCGGCGGTGGTCAGCCGACTACCAGCAAAGTTGCTATGCTGAGCCGATCACAACATAGGTGGGCTGATATAGACTATTTCTTCGCTCAGGTACATGAAGATAAAGCAGAAGTAGATTTTACACCGAGTTGTGGCAACATGTAAGCGGCTGTAGGTCCTGCTGCAATTGAGATGGGATTGGTTAAACTCTCCGCCGAGCAAACAACTGTTCGCATACACAGCGTTAACACCGGCGCGTTGGTTGAGGCACTGGTTGAAACACCGGGTGGGCAAGTTAGCTACGATGGTGACACTACCATCTGCGGAATACCAGGGACTTCTGCGCCGGTTCAACTTGGTTTTGAAAAAATCGTTGGTTCACAAACCAATAAATTATTTCCAACCGGGAGCAAGACAAATACCCTACTCAATACTCGGGCAAGCTGTCTAGATGTCGTAGTACCTATGGTAATTACTCGCGCATCTGATTTTGGCATTGATGGCAACGAAGATCAATACATGCTTAATAACAACCAGAACTTGTTAGAAAGAATTGAATCTATCCGACTTGCGGCAGCGCAGCTAATGGGGCTTGGAGACCGGAGTCAATCTGTCATTCCCAAGTTCGGGTTACGGGTCAAACCCAAACACGGCGGCAGTGCATCAGTGCGCTACTTCACGCCATGGAAATGCCACCCTGCCCTGGCGGTTACCAGTTCACTATGCATCAGCGCCTGCCTGCTGATACCAGATACCATCGCTCACGGTCTGGTCCAATTGGAAACTCGAACTCCAACTACAGTCAACCTCGAACATTTGCTGGGTAGCATCGATGTACGACTCGACTACGAAATTCTCGAAAACAACTTTCATTTGCACCGGGCAGCGGTGCTCCGTACTACCCGTCTATTGTTTTCAGGGTTGGTGGCAGTGCCCGGAACAGTCTAAGAACATCGCGGGCAAAGCACCAGGAGACCTTCTAGAAGCGATTCTGGATCAGGATCGGAAAAGTTATTACTGGAAATTCCTGTGAATATTTGCTATTCACTATTGTGCCCGCTTTTCCGTTATTAATCGGGTCTCTACACATAATTATATTAGCCGATCAAATCGGGAGGAACCTATGTCATCTAAGCAAAGTTCACTTGGCAGCCCAGAGCAGCTTCGCGACCCGGAATATATGCCGCCCATTTCATCTGCCATTCCCCTGGGCATTCAGCATGTTTTGGCAATGTTCGTTTCTAATGTTACACCTGCCATAATCATTGCAGGTGCTGCCGGGTTTGGCTTTGGCTCCAATTCTCCGGATTTTCCCAATCTGCTTTATATGATTCAGATGTCCATGCTTTTTGCCGGCATTGCCACATTGTTTCAGACCATTGGCTTCGGTCCCGTAGGGGCACGCCTTCCTGTAGTTCAGGGAACCAGTTTCGCTTTTATTCCGATTATGATTCCGTTAGTAGCCGGCAAGGGTGTCGACGCGATGGCTATAGTAATGGGGGGTGTACTGGTCGGTGGGATATTTCATGCCTGTCTGGCACCATTTGTAGGAAAGATTCGTTTTGCTTTGCCGCCTTTAGTTACTGGTTTGGTGGTAACCATGATCGGACTGGCATTAGTCAAAGTTGGTATTCAATATGCTGCAGGTGGTGTACCCGCCATTGGTACGCCAGAATATGGCAGCTTGCAAAACTGGTTCGTGGCGTTGGTGGTAATTGTCACAACGCTTGGATTGAAATTCTTCTGTCGTGGCATGTTGTCGGTGGCGGCAGTCTTGCTTGGCATCGTAGTAGGTTACATAGTCGCGTTATTTATGGGCATGGTGAGCTTTGGCAACATCGGCAAAGCAGCCTCTTTTGCATTTCCAAACCCTCTGCATTTTGGCCTCGAATTTAGTTTTGCCGCGATTCTCGGTTTCTGTTTGATGGCAATTATCTCGGCCATCGAAACCGTAGGAGATGTATCCGGCATTACCAAGGGTGGTGCTGGTCGCGAAGCGACGGATAATGAAATCCAGGGTGCCACATACGCTGATGGCATCGGTTCCGCCCTATCTGGCTTATTTGGCGCGCTACCCAATACCTCGTTTTCACAGAATGTTGGACTGGTGGCGATGACCGGGGTCATGAGTCGCCATGTTGTCACATTTGGCGCGATTTTCCTGATTATCTGTGGCTTATTACCCAAGGTAGGTGCGGCAATCTCGACCATTCCTATTGAGGTTCTCGGCGGCGGTGTCATCGTTATGTTTGGCATGGTGGCTGCTGCAGGAGTGCGCATGTTGTCAGATGTCGACTGGAATAGACGCAATATGGTGATTTTCGCAATATCACTGGGCATTGGTCTGGGCTTGCAAATGGAGCCTGGCGCCTTACAGCATCTGCCAAAAACTGGCCAGGTATTATTAAGCTCCGGTCTGCTTCCGGCAGCCTTCATTGCGATTATTCTGAACCTGATTATTCCAGAAGAAGAAATCGATTAAAAATTTAGTCTGAACTCAAATTCTTCATTATTAGCAATCAGTACGCTAGCTACTGGCCAGGGATGGCCAACTGGCATCTATAACACTGGCAATGTTATGCACTAAGAACCCATCCACGATATAGCAATCTTAGTGCGACAATAGAAATCAACCAACGAAACACCAACCTGAAAGCCTGCTCTGAAACATGATGGGTGATTCTTTTACCTAACCATGTACCAAGAAAACCCATCACGGATGCCATAACGATATGAGGCAGATAATCAACATAGTTAAAGCCGTAGTGAACGTAACCGGTTATCTTCATCACCTCCATGCTCACCAAACAGGCAGCCAGAGTGGCAGTAATTTGCGCCTTCAGCAATTGCGAGCGTATCAAGATAGGTTGCAGTAACGCTCCAATACCAAACAATGTACTAATAAATGAATGTAGTGTACCAACCAGAAAAAATGGGTGTTTGAAAGGGGATTTCGACTTCAAGATCGGAAACCAGGTAAGTAGCAATAAGACGCTACCGAGCAACAACGCGATACTACTCTCGTTTAATGAAACAAAAAGTGAAGTTCCCAGACCTACGCCTATGACGGCTCCACAGACAAAAGCGATCACAATTGGCCATTGAATGGATTTCCAGAAGAACCCAACACGAGACACCAGGGACACAAACCCAAATGCAGATTGTAGGGGCACTGCCGCTGTCAGCGGCAATACTGCGGAACTGCTGGCGAGTAAGATATACACGCCACCAGTCGCAAAAGCTCCATTTACAAATGAAGCGACAAAACTGCCCAAAGTAATAACCAGCAGGGTTGTGTCCAAATTTTCTCTATGTTAACCAGATTTCGATAGCATTTATTCAAATACCGAGTAATTGAGGTTGTGATTTTTATTTTGCAGGAGGCGCAATGAACAGAGTAACTCCGTCATGGTGAATAGACTACGTTTCATCACTTAATATATCTTCAATCTGTAATTCAGAACATCAACCGCCTGCAGCCTTTACTTAATTGGCGCTATAATCCCAGTCGATTTTCACGCATTAATACAGCAGAGTTCTAATGAAGTATTTACACACCATGTTACGTATCACCGATGTAGACGAATCTATGGATTTTTATTGCAATAAATTAGGCTTAATCCAGACTGATCGTAAAGATAATAAAAATGGCCGTTTTACTTTGTTCTTCCTCGCCGCAGATAACGATGAGGCCAGAGCCCGAGCAGAAAGAGCACCAGAAATCGAGCTTACTCACAACTGGGATCCAGAGGAGTACGATTCCGGCCGCAACTTTGGACATCTAGCTTTTAGTGTCGAGAATATTTATGAAACCTGCCAGAAGCTAATGGATGGAGGCGTAACTATTAATCGACCACCTCGGGATGGTCGAATGGCTTTCGTAAAGTCCCCTGACAATGTATCAATTGAATTACTGCAGGATGGCGACGCACTGGAAATTGCTGAACCCTGGTCATCTATGCCTAACACTGGCAACTGGTAAATATTTCTGTCAGTAACTTCAACTGTTCGTATAAGTACTAAATCCAATCACCACTAACTTGTTGGCCAAGGTTGTTGAAGTGTGTAAGGCAGACACTTCAATACATTGCCGGACAATTTATTGCTTATTGGTGTACCGCAAGTAACGCGTTTGAGACACGATCCAGCATGGCATCATTAAGACCGGCCAGATTAACCCTGCCACCCTTTACTACATAGATTCCGAATTCGGTCTTTAAACGCTCCACTCCTTCATCAGACGTTCCAAGTAAGGAAAACATGCCTTTTTGCCTGGCAATGAAATGCCAGTGATCAGAGCCGGATTTATCGATCAGTGTGTTCGCAAGCCCCTGCCTCAAACCCTGAATTCGCCTTTGCATTGTAACAAGCTCAGCCGACCACTGATTTTTCAGCTGTTCATCGGATAAAATAATACGCACCACCGCTGCACCGTGATCTGGTGGCATTGAATATAAGGTTCTAGCTATAGACGCCATTTGGGCAAAAACTTTACTAATTGTTGCTGGGGAATCCGAAATTGCTATGGTACAGCCAACACGATCACGATAAGCGCCAAAGTTTTTCGAACAAGATGCGGCAATTAAAGCTTCTGGCACCCGGCTGACTATTTCTCTAGTGCCAAAAGCATCAGCTTCCAGACCATCGCCAAGTCCGAGATAAGCAAGATCGATCAATGGAATAATCGAACGATCCGCAAGACACTCTGCCAATTGCACCCATTGTTCCTGGGTGAGATCCGCTCCGGTAGGATTGTGGCAACAACCATGCAAAACAATCACATCCCCGGCTGGTATTTTGCTAACTGATGACATCATTGCATCAAAATCTACACACTGATTTTGCGCATCGAAATAAGCGTAGCTTTGACAATTTAGCCCAACAGTACCTAGCAATGGAAAATGGTTGGCCCAGGTAGGCTCGCTTAACCATAGCCCTACATTCGGCGATGCTTTTTTGATAATCTCGGCAGCGATACGAAGAGCACCACTTCCTCCTGGTGTCTGACTACAGGCAACTCGTTGTGGATCTATACTGTCTGCCAAAACCAATTGAGTCATCAAATTTCCAAAAGCGGCGTCACCAGTCATACCCAGATAAGACTTACTGGTTTGCTGATCAAGCAATCGCCGCTCAGCTTCAGTTACCGCTGACATAATTGGCGTTAAGCCGTTGTCGTCTTTGTAAACTCCAATGCTAAGATCAATTATGTCGGGTCTGGCATCCGCTCTGAACTCCGCCATAAGTGACAATATGGAGTCTAGAACGGGAGTCTCTAGATTTTGAAACATAGAATATCCGTAGGTAAGCTATGCAGCCTGGCTGCTGTGTTGTTGCAACGCGTCGCGTATAGGTTCCGGCATGTTTGCCGACTGGCGTGTTTGGGGATCGAAGAAGACCTCGGTAATTTCATAGGTCGCATGCACTTCCAGCGTATCGATATGTAACATCCGTTCCATAAACGTAGCCGTTTTGCCGCCAATACGCAAAATTTCGCAATCGACAAGAATTAAATCACCACCTAGCATTTCTTTCTGAAACTCCGTTGTAACACGACCGGTTACAGTATGAATTCCAAATTCACTTTGCATTTTTTGATGACTACCCCAGTAAGCAGGCCAAATATGAAAAGCTGCATCGTCAAAGAAATGCGCATACCATCTTACATTCATGTGACCAAAGGCATCGCAGTACCAGGGATGGATCACACCCTTCAGAAGTTCTTTATTTTTTGTTGAATTGCTCATTAAACGACTCGGTCACCAGGCTCACGCCCAGAAAAAAAAGCATCCAGATTATCCAATGCACGAAAACCCATGGCGTCTCTGGTCTCAAATGTTGCGCTGCCAATATGCGGCAACATAAAAATATTTTCATGTTTGCTAAACTGACTATTCCCACCAGGTTCAGTGACGAAACAATCCAGTCCGGCTGCGGCTAACTTGCCGGATTCTATGGCACTCAATAGCGCTGATTCATCGATCAAGGCACCGCGAGCCGTATTGATCAAAATAGCACCATCCGGTAGCTGCGCAAAAGCTTCTGCGTTCATTACACCACGAGTCTGCGGGGTAGCTGGGCAATGTAAGGATAAAAAATCAGCCACTGCCAACAGTGATTCCAACGAATCATGATACTGAGCGTCTCCCTCTAGCTCAGGTGTCAGTCTGGTACGATTGAAATAGTGAATTTGCATGTCGAAGCCACGGCCTCGTTTTGCCATTACCTGCCCAACCTTGCCCATACCGATAATTCCCAGGCGCTTTCCGGTTACTTGATGACCAACCATGAAGGATGGACTCCAGGTTTTCCAGCGACGATCCCGCACCAGGCGATCGCCTTCTGCAGCTCTGCGGGCCGCACCAAGCAGTAGCAACATGGCTATTTCAGCGGTTGCGTCAGACAATACATCTGGCGTATTAGTCACCACGATTCCTCGTTGCTTAAACGCATCAAGATCACAATGGTCCACACCGACAGAATGATTCGCTACAATTTTTAGACGGCCATCTAGTTTATCGACAACATCGGCACTGAAGATTTCGGAATGGCAGGGCAATATAGCGTCGACCTGAGCACTCATTTCGATAAGGGCTTGTGCATCGCTCAGCGTATCGTCAGGATTTAGAACAACGTCGTAGTCCTGAGCCGCTCTGGCTTCGGTGTTAGGGGAAAGTCGGCGCGAGATCCAAAGTCGCGGTTTTTTCATAGATACAGCCTGGGTTATTTTTTTCGATTGCGGATACATTCATCCCAAAAATCATAAGCAACCATGAACAAAACTATGGCTGTTATGATAGAAAACGGTAAACCTCCCCAGAAGCCTGCGAAGCCAATGGAAATACTATGGGCCAATCCAACAATGAATGTTGACATAATCAACACGCCAATTAGGCCTGTGAAAATACGTACAGATTTTGGAATCATCTAACTATCTCCTGCTTGTTCGTCCGTATCCGGACTGCGTAAAAACTCTACTAGCCAACGAGCACTTCTAAATAACCGATCATCTTCGTTTGCGCCACCAACTAATTGTATCCCAATGGGCAAACCAGATTCTCCAACTAACAAGGGCATGGAAAGACAGGGCAAGCCACACAGGGTCCAGACCACGCAGCAAGCAGGATCACCGGTTCCCAGCTCAATAGCCGGGGCTTCACCTAGTGCTGACGGCGTTAGAATAGCATCATAGTCATTAAAGAACTCTTCAAACCATTTTTCTGAGGCTGCTAGAATTTCCAACGCTTCCTGATATTCAGCTGCGCTGCGCTGACCGGCTTTTTGCATCAGTGATTTAAAAGTGTCACTTGTATGCTGCTCTTGTTGTCGCTCCCCTTCAAGGCAACGGAAAATCTCATACTCGTAAATTGCTTTATGGGCTTCAATTAAAGCAACAAAGGATGCGGGCGCCGGAAATCTATCAATTTGCTTACCCAGAAGGTGACCCAGTTCTGAAACACCATCAAGAATCGACTGGCTATAGTGATCCTCATAGGGCATATCTATCCAGGCAAAATTGGGTTCAACGGGTGGTTCAGATAAATAGCCAGCATACATCGCTGGTCGAGGACTTAAATAGCTGCTGGAATCTGCGGCATCGTAACCAGCCAGAACATCTGCTAATAAGGCAGTGTCACCCAGATCGTTAGAAAAAACTCCCACCTGGTCTAAAGTGGCGCTGGTTTGCAGAACTCCACGCCGGGATATAATTCCTCGGCCGGGCTTAAATCCATAAACCCCGCAAAATGAAGCAGGCCGAATGGTTGAGCCACCGGTTTGGCTGCCAATTGCCAGGGGAACCTGTCCGGCGGCAACTGCGGCGGCAGAGCCACTAGATGACCCGCCAGGTGTTCGGGAGTGGTCCAACGGATTACGAGTATTGGCGGGATGTAGCCAGGCAAACTCCGTGGTTACTGTTTTACCAAGGATTATTGCGCCTGCTTCACGGAGCTTTTCCACCACGGCACAGTCTGCGTCAGGCTGTCGACCTGCATAAATCGAACTACCACGTTGTGTGGGCAAATCAGCAGTATCAAAGATATCTTTAATGCCGATTGGAATACCATGCAGAGCACCTATGGATCTTCCACGTCTGCGCCAGTCATCCATCTTTCGAGCCTGGTCCAGCGCCTGCTCACGGTCTATAGTTTCCCAGGCCCCAATATCGGCATCTGTCTCATCTATACGAGACAGACAACCCTGCACCATCTGTTCCGAGGTTACCCGCCCTTCTTTCACCCACTCCACATACTGCCGGACGGTAGGCACGATTTCTTCAGTCATAACAACACCGTAAGGCTTAAGGAATATAAGGGCCAAATAAGTAATCTGGCAACCACAGGGCAATGCCCGGGAACATATACATCAGGAACATACTGAAAATAACGATTCCCAGATAAGGCATGATGCCTTTGAAAATCTGCATCAATTCAATCTGCCCTTTCAATACGCCTTTCAAATAATAGGCGGACATCGCCATCGGTGGTGTGAGGAATGATGTCTGCAGATTCAGAGCTACCAGCATCGCGAAGAAATAGGGATTCACATTAAATGTTTCAAGCATGGGTAAGAAAATCGGTACAAAGATGATCAGTATCTCAGACCATTCCAGTGGCCAACCCAACACAAAAATTATCAGTTGAACCATGATCAAAAATTGCCAGGGCTCTAGTTCAAGTACCAGCACCCAATGCTCAA
>JBLHGU010000085.1:0-21424 GCA_047615875.1 Parasphingorhabdus sp. | reverse complement strand
ACACCGTCCAGATTGAAGAAGGGGTGACGCTGATGCATCTCATTTGGTGTAATAATTTCCATCGGTACATCCAAACCACGACCAACGCTTAGAATGTGACGGATAAAATCCATTTCATCATTCTCATAAGCCACCCGTAGTGAGCCGCAACCATGCCAGCTCACGGATTGGCCCGTTTCGGCTTCCAGATTCTTGTAGAAATCCACACCGTATTTATTGATCTGCGCCAGACCCCAGTGGCTGAGACCATGGGTAATCTGACCCGCCGCATGCCAGGTAGAACCGGAGGTCAGTTCGGCCTTTTCTAATAGTACGCAGTCAGTCCAGCCTTGCTTGCAAAGATGATAGAGCAGGCTGGCACCCATTACACCACCACCAATAATGACAACCTGAGCCTGGGTTTGCATCGGGCTTCTCTCCAATTTCCTGATAATTATATTGTGCAGCGAATTATCCTTAGGGCGAGAGCAAATGTATAGAATCAGCTAGGGTTCATTCGCGACAATTAATGCAGTAATAGGCACACATCCGGATGATGGCCTACAAACAGGTGCGTCGCGGCATGAATAATCCCGCCGCTTATTGGTGAGCAACAGCATTGGTACGAGGATTACTTTTACAGCTGTACTTTTTAAGGTAGTGATGTAGTTAAACCACCTATCACTTTTGCTTGCCCCGGATCATGTCATGAGTAGTGAATTGTCAGCCCAGCCGACTCAACAGACGCGTGCATTGGAGCCGTCTTACTATACCGACGAAGCTAGCTTCAAGCTCGAGAAAGAACGAATATTTTATAAGTCCTGGGTACACGCTGGGCATATTTCGCAATTGGAAAAACTCGGTGATTTTTTCAGTTTCTCTATTTGTGATCAGAATCTTTTTGCCATCAGGGATCGTGATGGCACTATTCGTGCCTTCTACAATGTATGTGCCCATCGTGCCCATCAGGTGGTTAAAGGCAGCGGCAACAAGCGGGTTTTAGTCTGCCCTTATCATGCCTGGACCTATGAGTTGAATGGTCGACTGAAGCGTTATCCAAATCAGGAGAACACCGATATTGATGTTTCAAAAATTAGTTTGAGCGAGGTGAAGATAGAAGATTTTTGCGGCTTTCTGTTCGTCAATCTAGATCCCCAGGCAAAACCAATGGACTGGTGGTTTCCCAACGTCCGGGAGCAACTGCGGGCCTATGTGCCGGATATCGATCGCTTAAAGCCGATGCAGTTTGTCGACGTAGAGGAAAATTGTAACTGGAAGGTTTCGGTAGAAAATTACAACGAGTGTTACCACTGTGTTCTAAACCATCCAACATTCGCTAAAGGCGTAATCGAACCTACAACCTATGATGTTCAACCCTATGGCTATAGTCTACGACACACAACGGTTTCAGCTAATCTGGATGCCATGAGCTATCCCATAGATGCTGATGCTAATGAGCATGCAACGGACTATAGCTCCTGGTTTTTATGGCCAACCCTATCCTTCCAGGTATACCCCGGTAATGTTTTAAACACTTATCACTGGACACCAACCGCAGTAGATAAAGTGATTGCAGGAAGGGGTTGGCATACCGTCGATGGCGAATGGTCTGACGTTATAGCGAAACTTGCCGAGCAAGATAGACAAACCACCGTTGAAGAAGACATTCATCTGGTGGAGTCTGTGCAGCGTGGCCTTAACAGCCGTGGTTATACAAACCCTGGACCACTGGTGCTAGATCCAAATATGGGCGTGCGCAGCGAACACTCCATTAAGGCCCTGCATGATTGGACCCGCGAGGCGATGACAGGTTTAGGTGAATAATCATCGTGTTCCCGCGTAGGCGGGAATTCAGTAAAAACCAGCCAACTTTTGTCAAGCTTCGTTAGAAGCGGTGAGGCGCAAATAAACGCAAGACTATTAACTTACCCCAAGTTCTAAAAAGAATCTTCCTCGGCTTCCAACACCGCTAAGCTAATATGCTTGCCAAATTCGGTTTCAAACCCAGACCAGTTTTCATAATCCTTAAACTGATCAGCAATCTTTTCCTTAATTTCATACGCCGCCAACATATCTTCAGAATACAAAACGGCTGCCTGATAAATGGTATCCAGATAATCCCTGTACATTGATGCTGCTTTAACATCTGCTGTCTTGCCATGACCCGGAACATACCAGGCTGCGCCAATTTCGATAGCACGATTTAGTGCGGTGATATTACCCTTGAACTGTCCGTCATCTAATCGACCTATGCGTTCGTAAAGCGAGTTATCGCCCAATACTACGACTGAATCTTCTACAAAATGCAGCATAGCATCGGTCTTTGTATGTGCCGTCTCACTAAGCAAAACCTCAATCGTAAGTCCGGGCACGCTAATGGTTTGGCCATCTCTCAATGCTTGATCGGGAATAACAGCTTTTGTTCCCTCCGTAGCGGAATCGGTCATTGTCATTAAAGTGTCCAGCCAATTTTGCGCTTCACCATCGTGGGCCATCTGAATCATCAGCGGATGAGCCAGAAACTTGGCTTTAGGATAAGTTTCCATAAAGGCCTGATTGCCTAGCCAGTGATCACCATGAATGTGTGTACCAATCACATGGCTAACAGGTTTATCAGTGAGCTTTAGAATCTGACGAATCACCATTCTACCCGTATAAAGACTAGAGCCAGGGTCGATAACCACGACACTATCGTCTCCAATGGCAATGACCGGGTTATTCATGAAACCCTGATTCTCGGGAGAGGGCAGCCCAACAGGACCATGAATCACATAAATTCGGTCGGTAATTTGTTCTGCAGGATAGTCTGGAAGTTCTCTTGCACTAACAGAAACAGAAACCAGTAATAACGCGGTAGCAAAATAGAATATTGTTCGTAGCATGGAGTATGTCCTACTGAACTTAGGGTTAAGCAAGCTTTAAGCCTAATTGAAAAACACTATCTTTTACGAATAAAAATTTTATATGGATATCTAAACTACTACATTTTTTCCAGTAGTCCTACGGTTTGGATTTTTAAGCCAGGGCTTTCTCCATCCAGGTGATGAATTATTTCGCTTGTCGGAATTGATTCGCACCCATTTACGACTTAATTTGGAGAACTTAATGCACCTTCAGCATTTCGGCCAAATTAGCAAAACTCGCTTGCCAAAACCCTTTCAGAAATTCAATAGCGTTGCCTTCTTCGACCAGGTGGCGCTGGCCATCCTGGTCTAGCATGGGACCCATTGTATAGCGTAAATCAGTGCCATTCTCAGTGGTAGTGAAGGCATATGTTTCCTGCATGGACAACGCTTCATTTCCCGGGTCTCTCATCACAGTTGAGAAATATTCACACGGTTGCCAGTCGGTTACCGCGTACCTGAAGTCGGCCATTTCGTGGGCACAATGATAACCAGAGCCCGGACCAATTCGACCGACCTCCCTTTCCACTGTTACTGTCTTTATGTCTTGCATCCATTGCTGTTTAAGCTTTGGTTCTACAAGTGCTTCCCACACCACTGCTTGTGATGCATCGAAATGAGCGTGATGGGTAAATACGCCATCCGATTCTTCCAGGAACTGTCTTTTCTGATTAGCACGAAACTGGTCCCAGGCCTCGGCTAAGTCATAAACCTGCATGCCCACTTCACCAAAATGCTCAATCGTTTGTGTATAGGGAACTAATTTGCTATCGATACCCATGGCTTTGATAGAGGCATCACTAAACAGCGCATAGCTTTGAATGCCGGTAACCTGCTTAACATCAGTTTTTGCCATGCGATGAACTAAAATGACCTCGGCGCCTGAAATTTCCTTCATCTGACCAATATGCATTTCCTCATATTGACCATGATGACCCAGAATTTTAAGATCGAGATTCGCCACATTGACACATGCCCGGCAGTCACAGGTTGTGTTCGCAATAATATTCCGACGTTTTATCGTAAAGTTATTGTAGAGATTCTCGCAGATGGAAAGAAATGTCTCCCCGGTGGGGAACGGTTGATCCTTTGAATACGCCAGCACTGCATCACCAGACATGCCCCCAAATTGCAATGGATCACTAACACTCTCGACCAGCGTGGTCATGAGGGATTTTAAAATCTGATTGGCATGATTTTGCTCTGAAGAAATCAGGAATGCGGTATAACCTGAAATATCGGCAATTAACAGGTAGCCTGTGTGGGATGACATGGTAGAAATCTCCTCTCTATCTGCTCTGCGATTAATTTATCCTAAATGTTTTAATTATTATTTTACGTGTATGTTGTTTCGACATCATATTCCCGAAAGCAATATTTTACTACCTGCTACCCCTCTGTTTTTACATAAGGGGTCCCAGAATATTTTTGCACATTACAAATAAACAAATTTATTCGGTTATCTCAAGAGCTTCATTTTGTTAAAGTTAGTTGCCCTGCAATATTCTTTTAAAGAGTAGAACCATGCGAAAAATGTACCCCGCTATACTGGCTGTTATAGGTTTCGTGAGCCTGACAGTACAAGCCCAGGAGTCGATTCCAATAGTCGATGCCCACATTCACTATAGCCATGATGCCTGGCAGGTGCTGCCACCAGCGAAAGCTGTGGAAATACTTCGTAGGGCAGGCCTCAAACATGCCTTTGTTTCCAGTTCCAGCGATGAGGGCACGCAAAAATTGTACAACGAGGCCCCTGATCTGGTGGTGCCCGTATTGCGTCCCTATCGAAAGCGTGGCGAGTTGTATTCCTGGGTGCGTGATGAAACCGTGCTCGACATGCTTAAGGACCGTATCGAAAACAATCGTTATGCTGGCATTGGTGAGTTCCACGCTTTTGGAGAAGACATCGAGTTACCAGTTTTACAGGGCGTGATCGATCTTGCCTTGAAACATAGCCTGTTTCTGCATGCTCACTCGGACATGGATGCTGTAGAACGAATTTTTGCCCGCTCGCCAGATGCCGTTGTACTTTGGGCGCACTCGGGTTTTGACGATCCCGGAGATATCGCCAAAATGCTGGAAACTTATCCCAACCTATGGACCGACCTTGCCTTTCGTAGTGAGCACGCCCACGACGACGAAGTGACCGAAGAGTGGCGAAAGCTATTTGATCGCTTCCCTGAACGAATTTTACTAGGCACTGATACCTATACCCCGGAGCGCTGGTTTTATGTTGAGGATAATGCCCAGTGGAGCAGAGGCTGGCTGGCGAACCTGCCAGCTGAAATGGCAGAAAAAATTGCCTGGAAAAACGCCGAAGATTTGTTAAGCCGGATTAACTACAAACAATAGTTCATGAAGAAGTTACTCTTATTGGCGGGACTTTTATTGTCACCGCAAAGTTTTGCCAGCTGCCCAACTATTACTGAGGAATCAGCAATTCTTACAGTTGGAAACACAATAATTGAGGTGGTTTCGCCACGAGGTTATCCTGTAGCACAGCTATTTTCGCTACAGGTGTCTGCATGTGTTGATAACGAACCCTGGCAGGGTAAATTGAAACTGGATGCCAAAATGCCAAGCCATGGCCACGGCATGAACTATCGACCAGAAGTCACTATGCAGGAAGCCGGACATTATCAAGTCGACGGTTTAATGTTTCATATGCCTGGCCAGTGGCAATTGCGATTCGATCTTCCAGGAGTTGCATCAAAATCCTTGCTACTCACAGTGCAAACCGATTAGATAATTCAGATCCGTGCTGAATCTAAATAAAATAATCGCCGGATTGTTCGGCGCTTTTTGGTTGTCTATTTGTATAGCGGACCCGCTGTTTACCGATGCCGAGCTTGGCCTGCTTAAAACTCACGGACCATGGCCTCCGCTTAAACAGATTGATGTTACCAATCGCTTTTCCGGGAACCCGAAGGCCATTGAGTTAGGAGAGTTTCTTTTTGAAGACCAACGCCTATCCCGCACCGGCACTGTATCTTGTGCAACCTGCCATGATCCAGATAAATCTTATGCCGATGGTAAAACTCTCTCTCAGGGTATCGCACCGGTACATCGCAATACGCCTACTGTACTGAATATGATGGCCTGGCGCTGGTTTGGCTGGGATGGTGCAGCAGATAGCCTATGGGCGCAAAGTATTCGACCCATTCTTTCGACGGCTGAAATGGATGGGGCTAAATTCGCAGTAAGAGCACTTTATGAGAACGATGAAGATTTTCGCACTGCCTGCCTTGAGCTGTTCGGCGCACAACCAGAAGATATCAAAGACGAACAACTACTGGTATTAACTGGCAAGGCCCTGGCTGCCTGGCAGGAGACTTTGATTAGCAAGCGCAGCCGCTTTGATGAATTTCGCGATGCCGCGCAAACCGGCGATAGCGAAAAGATTGCCAACTACCCAAAAAATGCCCAGCGTGGCGCAAAGATTTTTCTCGGCGAAGGACGTTGTAGCATTTGTCATTTTGGACCGGCATTTACCAATAGCGAATTCGCCTCAACCGGATTGCCACATATGACGGCAGATGGCCAGGTCGACAAAGGCCGTCTCGGCGGTAGCCAGGCAGTGAAAAACAGCCCTTATAATCTGCTATCGGACTATAACGACGATGACACTGGCGCGAGCTCAACAGCAACCCGTCTGCTACGTCGTCGACATGACAGTTTCGGCGAGTTTCGCGTTCCTGGGCTACGTGATATTGCGAAAACCGGCCCCTATATGCACGATGGCAGTTTGAATACCCTGGCAGATGTGGTGCAACATTATTCTGAACTAAACATGGAACGATTACATTCAACCGGCGACGGACTGCTTAGGCCGTTAAAACTAAGTGCCGAACAACAGGCGGATTTGGTTGCATTCCTTGAAACACTTTGAGTGGTATGGGTACATCAAGCCAATTCCTTGCTAACCGCAAAGACATATCAATCCGAGCTGGCGTGACATTGAAGTCCTGCCCACAGAACAACGCATCATCGTCAGCTTTGAGGCCAACAGGCTATGATGTAACAAGCTTGGCACTACATTCTTCAAACGTCGAGACCTTTTTGAAGATCGATCGCAACTAACATTGTCCATGGCAAGCGGTTGTTCAAAATGATCATATCGTGGATATACATAAAAATCTTACCAAGTTTGCATATCTCACCTGTCGAACCCTAGGAACCGGGAATGCACTCACCACTACCATCGTCGAAAAGAACTGAGATTTCATAACCCGGTAGGCAGCTCATGCAGTCTTGAGGGCCACACGCCGGTGTATCAGTATTTTGGCAATAGTCTCCACAGCTTGCATCACATTCAGAGCATTGGTTGTCAGCAGAGCAGCCCGGCATCCCTTCCGGGCAGGTCTGTTTGAATGCATCCCAGGTTGCCTGGTCCGTCGACTCGCAAGCCGATGGACCACCCTCGCCAAAGGAAGTGCTATTGCGGGATTCTCGCGCCTTGAGCATGCCGACGCATTGTCCGTACTCGTCTAAAGCTGAGTACACAGACCCTCGAGTAGCGGAAAATTCGATGATACAACCCGGTTCAATGGCATAGATAGAGGCTGAGTTGCCTGTGTAGTCTCCATCGGCGCCGTTGAAGTCCACCCAGTAGATGTACAGACTCTCAGGGCTACTGTTGGTTATGCTAATTTTCGCATCCCCATCCAACTCCTCGGAAGCGATTTTTCCATGCTCTCCGCAACCGCTGGCGATCTGGGTAGGTGTCAGCTGTGTAGCTGTATTAGTTGCCTCGTCTTCGCCAGTCCATTGCTCTTCAGAGGATTCCTGATCGTTGACTTCGACGATTTCAATGCTGCCGTCACCGAAGCTGAAATAGTTGTTGGGTTCAGTGGCTTCGACAATACCCTGGCAACGATATTCGTCATCAAGAATCAGGAATATATAACCTAGATAGGCGCTGAGGTTGGCAACTTCTCCGGGCTCAACGATCTGCAACGGCGACGGACTACCTTGATAATCACTCTCTTGTCCATCAGTTGATATCCAATAGATACTTATATTGGATGGGCCACTGTTGGCGAATCTGGCTTGTATCAATTCGTCGGACTCGGTTGATGAAACACCATAGCGTTGTGAGCAGCCGTTACCTGTGCCGGTAACAGTAATTGATACGGTGACTGGTTGCGAGTAAGCGTTACCGTCCAGGGCATAGAAGTCAAAACTATCATCGCCAGTAAAGCCGGAGTAGGGCGTATAGATAAAAGTTGAGTTATCTTCAACGACTTGCCCGGCGAGTGTTCCGTTGGCAGGTTGCCTTGCTATCTCATAAGTTAATGAGTCTCCGTCGGCATCACTGCCAGTCAGGGTAATGGCAAGATCGGTCTCAGCTGGCATGCTGAGCATCTGTTCATCGGCTACAGGTTCGTCGTTAACCGAATAAACAGAAATTGAGACAACCGCCTGATCGGAGACTAGCTCACCGTCGTCGGCAGTGAAGGTGAAACTGTCAGAGCCGTTAAATCCTTCATCTGGCGTGTATTCCAGATTAGGTGCGGTGCCACTTAGAGTACCACTAGCTGGTTCTGACACAATGTTATAGGTGAGTTCATCATTATCAACATCACTGGCAAAGAGTGTAATCTGGACCGATGAGCCCTCATCAACTTCTGCCGACATATTTTCCGCAACCGGCGCATCGGCAACTGACTCGACGGCTATTGTTACTGTCGCAGGCTCTGAGTAATCGATTCCATCGCTTACGGTGAAGGTAAAACTATCTTCACCAATGTAGTTTTCATGGGGCGCGTAGATCAGGTCCGGTGCTATACCGCTTAGAGTGCCACCGGAAAGATAGAAGTCCTTTACATCAAAGTTCAATTCTTCTGTATCGACATCAGTCGCAGTCAGGGTAATTGACCCTGGCGTGTCCTCCTCAATGACCACCGTTTGATCGTTAGCAACCGGTATATCGTTAATTGGCTCAACCGTAATTGACACGGTTGCAGGGTTAGACTCCAGCTGGCCGTCACTGGCAACAAAGGTCAAGCTGTCCTCACCGTGAAAATCCACTTCTGGCGTGTAGCTCACAGAGGCGTCGGTGATCTCTTCTCCTGCAACTACTTCGAGACTACCATGACCTGGAGCAGAGACCAGACGATAAGTTAGCGTGTCGCCTTCAGGGTCGGTGGCCAACAAATGAATGAAGTGACCCTCCTCGGAATCTTCTGGTAAAATTTCCCGGCCATCCAGGGCGACAGGAGCATCGTTGATGGACTCCACAGTAATTGCAACAGTTGCTGCTTCCGATACGCCTGATTCCAGTTCACCATCACTGGCAATGAAGGTAAAACTGTCAGCGCCTATGAAGTCCTTATTCGGCGTATAGATCAGGCCGGAGTCAGTGTCTTGTAGAGTTCCCTGTGAAGGATTATCAACCACTGAATAGGTCAGCGTGTCACCTTCAGCATCTTTACCTGACAAAACAATGGTTGTAACTGAGTCCTCGGCTACCATCACCTGCTGGTCTTCAGGCACTGGAAAATCATTAACCGGATTGATGTTGATGGTGACGGTAGCAGGTTCTGAGTTCGTCGTGCCATCATTTGCGATAAACAGGAAACTGTCACTGCCGTTGTAATTCTCGTTCGGCCTGTATTGAAGATAGTTAGCGTCCAGGGCGTCTCCTGAGCTGAATGGCTGCTTCTCAAATACATCCTGCAAAACGCCATGTGTTGGCCCATTCACCAACACATAGCTGAGCGAGGCCATACGGTCCGAATCAGTGGCGTTAATAGTGATTTGTAGTGACTCATCCTCATCAGTCTCAATGATCTGGCTTTCAGCAACGGGCTCATCGTTAACCGAATTTATGGTTATAAAAAGCGTCGTCTCATTGGAGTCTGATGTGCCGTCGTTAGCAATGTATGACAGTCTGTCGGCACTGGAAAGATCAGGGTTGGTATAAAGGTTTGCCTGCGGGGTGTAGGTAAATTCAGGTGGCGTGCCGGAGAGGCTACCGTATTCTGGCCGCGAGGTCACACGATAGGTCAGCGTGTCACCATCACTATCTGATGCCGTCAAGGTGATGGCGACGGAAGAGTCTTCATCAACTACCACCAAACGATCAGCATTGTC
Source organism: Parasphingorhabdus sp. (assembly GCA_047615875.1). Lineage (GTDB taxonomy): Bacteria > Pseudomonadota > Gammaproteobacteria > Arenicellales > CAJQKF01 > JBLHGU01. Next base: position 11,447 of record JBLHGU010000085.1, on the reverse strand, counting down.
GCGGCTGCCCTGAAAGCGCGGGTTTGCCACAGGTACATCATTAACTGGAGTAACCGTGATCGATACCGTTGCGATATTCGAATCTTTCTCGAAGTCACTGGCAATATAGGTAAAACGGTCGGTGCCGTGAAAGTTCGTTTCAGGTGTGTAGGTTGGACTGCCGTTGTGATCTGAAAGTGTTCCATTTGCAGGAGCTTCGATAATTTTGAATGTGAGTGAGTTACTATCAGTATCGCTCGCCGTTAAACTAATATTTTCCGACGAATCCTCGTTAAGTAAGACCTGCAAATTTTCCGCCACCGGAGCGACGTTGGATAACTTGCTGCCCCATAGTCGGAGCACACTGGCTTCTTTTCCCGGTCCTCGTTGAAGGGAGTCAACAGATTCGCAACCAACGATTCGACTCGAACCGATCTCCGTGGTTAAATGTTCTCCCTCAGTCAAAACCCCACCGCTATACATCAATTTGTCGCCCAGCATTCTCCAGGCTTCTTCATAACATTGATTGCGAGTGATGAAAAAATCCATGCCGCCGTTGCCATTAGAAACGAGCTTAATTGTGGCATCATCCCACATGCCTGGTATTTGGCCAACCGTGAGATTGCATCCTTGCTGATCAAGGTTAGTGGAAAATTCGTGACCGGAGGAAGTCACTCCGATTAACTCAAACTGGCTCATCCTCCATAGCAACGGGCTGGAACTGAACTGCTGTTTGTTGCCCAAGATATCGTAGGGACCGACTTGCCAGTCCCCGATCAATAACTCGTTGAGTTGAAAATTCTTTTTCTGTGAGTTCTGACCGCACTGCGTTTGTGCAGACTGTTGCTCCAGAGTAGCTGTTCTCTCCTTCATCGCAGTCTCGCGCTGCACTCGTGCGATGGCTTCGACCTCGAGTTCAGCCTGGGATTCTCGATCTCGTAGCAGCAATTTCCCTTCTCGAACTTCACCACCATAAAATTGACTATAGGGCGATCCAACTTTTTGCAGATCTGCTCCCTGAACAGTGGCAACACAAGTGCCGTCTTCTTCCGTTATCGAATAGACATCACCGGGCCCAAAATCTCTCAGAATCAGAGGCTCGCCCGGTTGCAGGGTTTGTATCGCGTCTGACCTTCTGTGGCTCTCGCCATCGGTATTATTGGCATAGAAAGACAGCCAATGTACTAACAGCGGTTTTGTACCGGCATTGCCACCGATACCAGAGTGGATTTTCAGGTCCTGTGCAGCGCGGTATTCATCTGGTGACCAATCTTCTGCAGGGCAATCCCACCAACCTTTGGTTTTAGGTTTTGATGCGATCTGGTTATACATTCCACAGCCTTTCTCGGTCTGAGCCGTGGTTAAATTCCCGGCGGGTACAGTTTTCTGAACCTTGCTGGTGTTGGTTATCGTATCCACTATTGGCGTGCTACCGTTACCAAATGTCAGCGTTGAGCTAGATGCCATATCCACTACAGCAACGCACTTATTGTCTTCGCCGAGGATCGCATAAATCGCCCGGTCATAATCAATGAGTGGTCTTGACTGGCCGGGTTTAACTATAAAAGTGGGCTCTGCTTCGTTGTATTTTCCGCGATAATTCACCCAATGTATGTTGAGGTCTACATCCCCGGTGTTGGCAATTTGTCGTGTGCCGTTGTTGAGGGAGCACATCGATTTTGTTTGATCGTTTACGAGTAAGGAATTGTAGTCAACTGTTTCGAACGATAACTCGGTGATACCCAGACAGCCATTCTCCATCTGGACGGTGGTCAGATGATCAGCATCAACCAGTGGCGTGCTGCCATCGCCGAAGGTAAACATGGGAATATCTCCCCACTTGAACTCGACGATGGCGACGCACTTCTGGTCGTCGTCAAGGATGGTTTTCTTAAAGCCCGTTTCACCATCAAGCCAGGCGGCTTGTCCCGGCTCTATTATTGCCACCGGTTGCGGGTCAAGATAGGCACCGGCCTCTTCAACATCATAAATATAATAATTCGAACTACTACTGTTGAATATCTTCCGCGTCACCGTGGCCGCGACGATGTTGCTCGGTATAGACTTAACTGACAGGTGCTCGGCACAGCCGTTAGCAATCTGTAGTGGTGTCAGTTCCGGCTCAAGGTCAAGAGTGGTCACGATGGAGGCGGTCCGGTCGAAAAACATTCGTGGTGGTACCTTAAGCCTGGCCAGATATGCCTCTGCTTCCTTTACCAATTTCTGGTGCTTTCTAATGTCTGTAGCAGCTGCCTCCTGATAGTCTTCCAGCGACATTCCGCCCCATTGACCCGATCTGTAGCGGTGCTCCTCTCCTTTCTTAATTGGCACCATAGGTTTCCATCTAAGCTTACTCTCAATATATACATTGCGTGGTGGTGGGAACTCGAATACCTTGCGACGCTCAGGTACTGAACGTGTGGTCGTGACGCTGCCAATGCAGTCCTGCTTTCTTTTATCCAGAAGAACGAACAGATCACCGCGAACACCTTGCATCAGTTCGCTTTCTCGCTTCGCGTCCGTTCCGGTAAAGTTCACCCGATAAAAATGTGCATCCGGCATCATTGCCATGTGTCGGCCGAGCTTATCTCTTGGAATAATCCGATCCACCAGCACGCTAAGCTTTTCTCCCCTGGCGCGCAATGCGGTCTCGGCAGAACCGACCTTGTCCAGGGCCTCGAGAACAGTTCGAATACGCGTAGCCGCGTCGGAACTTACCGCGGGGTTGATTACTTGAGCCTCTTCGAGGAGGTCCTGAATCGGGCACTCGTTAGCCAGCTGGCTTAAACTGGGTACAATTTGATCGTAGTCATACCGGTAAACAGACTTATCAACTTGCTGGTTTCCTGCCACACGAAGAAAATCATCGAAGCCGGGAATCGATGCCTCGGGCCCGACAATGTGTAGCACCTTGTCACCATTGCGCTGGAAGGCAACATGCACCTCGACCGCGGTTTTTACATTGAAGTAATTAGCCGTTACCGGTTCAAACTCCACCTTCGCTGTGCAGCCAGAAACCGCCGTCCAGCGTGCGTTCCAGGTCTGGTTACTTATCTGACCGGTTAGCTGGCCGCCCTTATCAAAAGTCCATAGGGTTTCAGCCTGCGGTAGTGGCAGTGGTTTGCCCCAGGCATCGTACTTTGCTACCTGCCATTTACCAACCAGGTTAGTCATAATCTTTGCAGCAGTATCGCGATGACAAAAGGTTCTATCGGTTAAGGAATATAAGGCTGACTGATTGCTGGAGTGAATATAGGCCCGGTAGGCCAACTCGGCGTCCGCTAATTTCTCCAGGTTGCCAGCGATTCGCTCGGCATCTTCTTTGGCAATTAGCCCGGCGATGGAGTCTGCATTTCGGTTTTTTTCATCTTCCGGTACGGGTATTTTTAAATGAGAGCGCAGCACATGGAGATCTTGCAGAAGTTTTCCAGGTCCAGTGGGGCCCATAAAAAACCGATAGTCGAGGTCATTCTTTGCGCCAATATGCCCGGGTGACCAACGCTTGCGCAGGTAGTTGTGTCCCTGTCCGGCGATCACATAGAAATCGGCGGTCGTTGCCTGCCTGGGCCCAAACTGAATAACGAAGTCCTGGCCGAGTGCTTTGGCCCCCTGCCGCCACCATTGATCAGATTCGTCTATGCCGGGCACCACGGTTGGTGCGTAGTGTTGCAAATTCACAATGCTGCTGGCTGTAAATCGACTGTCGCGGTGGTTAGCCATGGCTTTGGCAACTGCCTTGCTCGGAGCGACTTTCAATTGACCCGGTTTGATGAGCCCCTCCAGATGGATATGGAAGCTCTGATCTCCCAGGTAGCTCCAACGACCGAAATGCCGAGCAGTCCTGTTACCACCCCAACTGAGGACGAGCCCATCCGATGTGAAAAGAAAATGGGCGCCATACCAGTTAACGCCATTTTTTAACTCACCCTCATTAAAAACAGAGCTGAGGTCGATTGGCCAATAGCCAACTAGAGTATCTCTGGCGCTCTCGATAGCCGATGCTGATTCTGCCGAAACGGAGGCTGAGCCTTCGATCTTCTCCATCCAGATGCTTTTGTCCGGACTATCCAGGCCAGGGGTCAAACCGGGTATAGTTTGAACACTAAACTCCTGTTCCACTACATATTTGGTGCGTACCAAGTGTCGTTCCTCGAGGAATGACTCGGGTGGATCGTCAATTCGGTAGCGCCTGAGTTCTTCAGAATTTTCGAGGCCCCGGTTGTGGAAGTATTCCTCGACATCTGGTGGGTCATCTGTGAAATATTTGGCTTCGTCCTCCCAGCCATAATTGCGGTCATTTATCTCACCTCTTTTCCTTGGCGACAGACCCAGGCTCGGGCTTGAATTGTCGTGAGAGGCGAAGAAAATGCTGTTGTTGGGTATTCGCTCGACGAGTAGCAGAGGCGAGGGTTTTTCTGCCACCGTATCGGCTGGTCGGCATCGCGGGTCTGAGAGATCCTCAATAACGTTAAAATTATTGATAATGGCGCAGGAAAAATGGGACTGCCACCTGTGCTTGCCAGGCAATCCGGTTACTGGGTTAGCAAAAAGATTCAGACGATCGTTCTTCCGGATCCATTTGGCGAAGCCCCTAAAATTCCATTCGCCGGTGGATTCCGGTGCAATGCGAAAGCCTCTGCGGACGTATTTTCCCGGTACCCACTTACCCTCATTGTCCTCTGCATATTGAGCCTCAAAGCCGTGCAGAAAAGATGTCGGCTTTTTATGATGAAAATGCACATAGTCTTTCAGGTCGTTTAAGTCTTTTATATTTGTTATATCGCTTAGAACTTTTCGATTGTCTAAATTTGCCGGCCCTTTTAGCTCATTAAGCATAGGACGAAGCTCCGCTGGTAGCGGGGGTAGTAGTTTCCCTGAACGAGTATAAGACGGATGGGTTCTTACGACCTTGCCTGTTGCATTGGCAGAATGACCTGGCTGCCACTCCCCGTTTCCTTGTACCAGAGAATTTCGCCAGGTAAAGCTGCGATCTCTCTCGCCGCTGGTATTGTAGTAGCCGAGCCGCCATTCGCCAACGAAAGTGTTTGCACGTTGTTGTTTGAGTAACGCGCGTTCTTTTTTCCAGGCTTCTATGGCGTTCTCTCTTTTTGCCCTGGAAAATGCGTTGTTGTCGTTGTAAGGTTCCACTGAAAAATCAACTTCATAGATACTACCTTCGTCCTTATCTACGATAAGACCACCTTCTATAATAACCTTTTCCTTGATATTCGCTGTTGGCAAAACCAGGGAACCCAGGTCGTCGTTGTCGCTGGCAGAGTCGTACTCTACAAGCTCGATAGATGTGTTGTTTGCGGCTTCAAAGATGACCTCCACTTTTACCTGATGTGCCTCGCCTGCACGGGTAGCTTTGTGTTTAGAGCTGCCGCCGCCCTGGGGCCACACCAGTTGGTTACTGACCTTGATCTGAAGATCATCTGCGTTTGCGCTGCTACCCCGAAATACCTTGTTGAAATACATCTCCGACAGTGTATCGGCATTATCGCCAGCAGCAATTTGTGTAGCCGCCATGGCGCCCGCTTTGGCCGCCTTCTTTATCGCAGACTTACGTATATGTCGTTTAACCATATCCCGGGTGACAATCGTTTTAAAATGCCTTGCACCTGCCTGGAGGCCTTTTTTCCAGGCCAGCCTGCTGGATTTCCAGGCAAGGGATTTTAGCGTTTGCTTACCTGCCTGGACACCCAACTTCTTGGTCACGCTACCGGCTATGCCGCCAGCTCCAAAGGTAAGAACAGTAATCACAGTGGAATCGATTGCTTCAAAAAGTACATCGGTTGCACCATCCGTCCCCTTTGACTCCTGCAGGCTCTTGATCCTGTCAATGGTAAGCCTGGCGAGTTGCCTGGTTGTTGCGGGCTCCAGTATCCAGTTTGATTTACTGCCTTGAGGCTGGCTTACTTGACAGGCAACTGAACCAAACATATTACATTTCGACAGATACAGATTTGGTTCATCTGTGAGCCCAGTATTGATCAACTGGACTGTTACACCTGCGGTTTGCTTCCATGTTTCAAGTCTTTTGTCTTTCTCATAAAAACGCGATCGCTTTGACCTATTAAGCAAGCCGAGCCGATCCAGTCCATTGCCCTGAATGTGCCATTTTTGTTCTTTGAAGAAGTATGGATATACGCGTGCTTTTGGCTGCGAGAACAATGTAGCGCCGCGGTGCAGAAGCAGTCCTGTGCTCATATTGGAAAGGATCTGATCGCCATGGCTATCGCCAATAAGCCATAGTTGGTGATCATTATTATCAGATATAACCTTCTCGGCGATGATAAGCCCTGAGCCGCTTGCTGTAAGGTAGCCGCCGTTCTCGTTACGAATACGAAATAATGTCGATGGGGTCAGAGAGTCGGGTGCCTCGGAGTTTAGCTTTATTAGCCGGTCAATCTCGATAATGCGGGCATTGGTTTTCGCCAGGTCGAAATCCTTTGCGAGGGACTCTATAGGATTCCACATGAAGATTGCCAGAATCAAGACAATTCGGAAAGAATTGCTAGAGTGAAATTTTCTGATTAGATCGGCCAGGGTCATAGCGGATTGATTACACGAGTAAGTATGAATTGAATCGTAACACGCCAACTCCAGAGTGGGCAAAATCTAGACCAATGGCAGACAAACAAAAGGCGAATCAGGTTGCATTTCTTCAAACACTTTGAGTAGCATGCAAAACTCACTTCATTTACCTAACTAACTTAAGAAGATTTTACCCATGGCCCACGGTACCCACGACTCTAACGACGACCCGCGCAATAAAGACATATTGATAAACGTAAATGGCGAGTTAAAGCATCGCTCTGAGGCCGTAGTATCGGTATTCGATAGTGGCTTCATTCTGGGTGATGGCATCTGGGAAGGCCTAAGGGTACACAAAGGTAAAGTGGCCTTCATGCAAGACCATCTACGCCGCCTGTATCAAGGTGCCAAGGCTCTGGACATGGAAGTTGGCATAACTCCTGAACAACTCTCAGATCGCATCTACGCCACTCTCGCAGCCAATAATATGGATGAGCATGTGCATATTCGTTTAATGGTTAGCCGTGGCATTAAGTCAACGCCCTATCAGGACCCCCGCGTAACCATCAGCGATGCCACCATCGTGATTATTCCGGAATACAAATTGCCCAAGCCGAAAACATTGGTGGCCGGTGTAAAGCTGTTTACCGTGCATGTTCGACGCGGCTACCCCGATGTGCAGGACCAGAAGATAAACAGCCACAGCAAACACAACTGCATTCAGGCCTGTATCCAGGCCACCAAGGCTGGCGCTGATGAAGGTTTGATGTTGGACCCTCACGGCTTTGTGGCGACCTGCAACTCCACACACTTTTTCATCGTAACCGACGGCGAAGTATGGACATCAAGCGGTGACTATTGCCTGGGTGGTATTACCCGCGGCAATATTATTAAACTGTGCGAAGAGAACGACATACCCGTGCGACAAAAGAACTTCAGCCTGTTCGATGTCTACGGTGCGCAGGAAAGCTTTGTAACAGGCACTTTCGCAGGCATTGCTCCAGTTCGTGAAGTCGACGGTCGAACCATTGGCAGTGGTGAACGTGGTCCAATGGTTGAACGCCTGCAAAATTTGTACTTGAAAATGATTGACCGAAACGTGGCGGATTAATTATGGATAACGCTGTACGTATAGAGATGTGGTCTGGGCCACGCAATATTTCCACCGCCATGCTGAGATCTTTCGAAAACCGTACCGATTGCGCGGTGATCGACGAACCCTTCTATGGCCCCTATCTGCACGCCACAGGTAAACCTCATCCGGGTGCCGAAGATGTAATCGCCGAGCAAGGTAGCGATTGGGATGCCGTTAAACATCAGGTAACCGGCCCGGTGCCGGGTGATAAGCCGGTTTACTATCACAAGCAAATGGCTCATCACATCTTGCCGGATATGGATCTGTCCTGGATGAACTCCCTGCATAACTGCTTTTTGATAAGAGATCCCGGCGAAGTGGTTGCATCCTTCACCCAGCAGATTGAGGATATTACCGCAGAAGATTTGGGCTTTCCCCAGCAACAATGGCTGTTTGACCATCTAGTTGAGGTAACCGGCAAAGTGCCATTGGTGCTGGAAAGTCGCGACATTCTCAAAGATCCTGGCGGCATGCTGGGTGCCCTGTGTGATAGCGTGGGAATCGAATTTAGCGATCGCATGCTGCAATGGCCAAAAGGCAGCCGCGATACCGATGGGGTTTGGGCGAAGTACTGGTACAAAGCCGTACAGCAATCCACCGGCTTTGCGCCTTATAGATCGCGCGAATTTACCTTGTCGGCAGCACATCAACGCATAGCAGACGAATGCATGCCAACTTATGAAATGCTCTACCAGCACCGACTGGTTCTTTAGGCGAACAAAATATGGAAAATATTAAGGCTATTAGTTTCGATCTGGACGATTCGTTGTGGGCGATAGCGCCAGTAATTATTCGTGCCGAGAAGGTGATGCACGAACATATGCGCCAGCACTTCCCTGCGGTAACCGATCGTTTCGATGCCGATGGCGTGCGTGAAATGCGCGCCAGAGTGAATGAGCGGTACGCCCATTTAGCCCACGACCTCACAGCTTTGCGTCAAATGAGCATCGAGATGATGCTGGAAGAATGTGGCTATGATCGTAACCATTCAGAACCCTTAATGGAAATGTTCCTGGATTTACGCCACGACGTTGAGTTTTATCCCGATGCTTTGCCTGCGCTGGAGAAATTAGCCAAAAAATACCGGCTGTACGCCATTTCAAATGGCAACGCCAACGTATCGCGTTTGGGCCTGGAGCATTTGTTTGAAGGCCAGATTAGCGCGCGATCGGAAGGCTATGGCAAGCCTGACGTGCGGATATTCCACACCGCCTGCAGCAACCTGAAACTCAGTCACACAGAGGTATTGCACGTCGGTGATCACCCACTGGATGATGTGAGCGGCGCATTAAACGCCGGTTTAAAGACCGTGTGGTTAAATCGGGTAGAAGCGGATTGGCCACACAATTTTAAACCGCATTTTGCATGTGAAGATTTACACCAGCTAGTGGACTTCCTTGGTGCTTAGTTGCCAGGTAATCGACGGCATCTTCCCCAAGTGATATTGCGAAGCGGCTATCTACCGCCGCAGACAGCAGACAAATTGAGTATTCGAGAAAGCCCCATGACCAGAAAAGTAAAAGTTGCCATCGTTGGTGCTGGCACCTCCGGTTTAAATGCAATGGCCCAGGTGCATATGCTAACCGATGATTTTGTTTTAATTAACGGCGGTGAACTCGGCACCACCTGTGCCAGAGTAGGCTGCATGCCGTCCAAGGTTGCTATTCAGGTGGCTGACGATTTTCATCGCCGCAGCATTTTTCCACGCGAAGGAATCGAGGGTGGTGACCAATTGAGTGTCGACATGGACGAAGCCTTCGAACACGTCCGCGATATTCGCGACATATTGGTCGACCGCGTATTAAGCCACACCACCGACGAAATGGGCGACGAGTTTATTGAAGGCTACGCCCGATTTGTCGAACCTGGCGTGCTGGAGGTAGATGGTTTAAGGATAGAAGCAGAAAGCATTGTGCTGGCTGCAGGATCTACACCGGTAGTGCCAGAAGCCTGGCAGGCATTCGGCGACAAAATTCTAACTACAGACAGCCTGTTTGAACTGGAAGAATGGCCCAAAACCATGGCTGTGGTTGGGCTGGGTGTAATTGGCCTGGAACTTGGTCAGGCGCTGGCGAGAATGGGTGTAGAAGTTACAGGCTTTGACCTACAAGAACACATTGCCGGAATTATCGAACCCGATATTAACAAAAGCGTGCTGGATATCATCGGCAAAGAATTTCCTATACACCTCGGCCAGGCCGTGCAACTGGAAGAAGCCACAAACGGCATTCTGGTAACATCCGGTGAAATCCAAATAGAAGTGGAAAAAGTTCTGCTAGCCATGGGCCGCAAATCCAGCCTGTTAAATATGCATCTCGAAAAGGCCAATATCACCTTAATGGAAAACGGCCTGCCACAATTTCACCCCAACACTATGCAATGCGGCAAGAGCCGCGTGTTTATTGCCGGTGACAGTAACGCCAACCGCCAAGTTCTACACGAGGCATCCGACGAAGGCCGCATAGCCGGCTACAACGCCGTGCGGGATCTACCAAAAATGTTTGCCCGTAAAGTACCCCTAATGATCGCCTTCACCGATCCAAATGTCTGCCGCGTCGGCTACACCACCAATGATCTACTGGAAGGCGAATACGTAACCGGCGACATGAAAATGGGCCCAGTGGGACGTGCCCTGATCATGGGTAAAAACAAAGGCATGATGCGGGTATTCGTACGCAAGATAGATGGCCGTATGATGGGCGCCGTACTGGCCATGCACAAAGGTGAAAACGTCGCCCAGCTCATTGCCTGGGCCATCGAGCAGAACATGACAGCGATGGACATGCTCACCATGCCGTTCTATCACCCCACTATGGAAGAAGCACTGCAGGGTGCCCTGAGAAGCGCCATGGCTAAATTACCAGAGTTAACTGAGGGGCAAGACTATCCGCTGGATTTACGGCCGCTGCAAAGTCTGATGCCTTAAAGGTTGGTAAGTAACTGATAGGGTACAGCAGAATTTATTACAGGCAAATTTAAGGAATACGCTTTAGCGGCGCAATAGTATCCACAATCACCGGAAAACTACCGCGCCTTCGATCAACAAAGAACTGCTTCAATGCACGCACAACCACGGGAAAGGCCATTTCCTCCCAGGGAATTTCCTCCTCGGTGAAGAGCTGTACATCCAGACTTTCTTCGCCAGCCGCATAACGTTCTTCCGCCAGCTCTCCTCGAAAAATAATGTACACCTGACTAATGTGGGGAATACTATGCACCCCATAAAGCTTCTGATTAATCACCTCGGCACAGGCCTCTTCCATAGTTTCCCGCGCAGCACCCTGCTCGATGGTTTCCTTATTCTCCATAAACCCCGCCGGAATAGTCCATAACCCACGCCGCGGCTCAATAGCCCTTCTACAAAGCAAAATCTGCCCTTGCCACACCGGAATGCAACCCGTCACGATCTTCGGGTTCTGATAGTGAATAATGCCGCAATCCACACACACATACCGTGGCATGTTATCCCCATCAGGAATCCTTACCTCTACAGCTGCACCGCACTGGCTACAAAAATTCATTTATCAACGCCGGAAAATTCAGACCACAACTATAGCATTTGATCCACACACCCACATCATTATGAGATACCTATGTCTCCCCCTTGACGCAAAGCCCCGAATACTATTTAATCCGCCGCTCTTCCCTACAAGTCCGGAGGCGGCCACCCCAGGCCCAATAACTCCGAGATTCTGGCCAGGTAGCTCAGTCGGTAGAGCAGGGGACTGAAAATCCCCGTGTCGGCAGTTCGATTCTGTCCCTGGCCACCATTTAAATCAATGGCTTACGTCACTTT
>JBLHGU010000084.1:0-21507 GCA_047615875.1 Parasphingorhabdus sp. | reverse complement strand
CAGAGTCGACTGGAGAAACTTCCTGATGCTGCTATACCTTTTTGAATACTTATCTGAGTACTATAGCGTTTTCAATGTGTTTCGTTACCTCACTTTGCGTGGAATTTGTGGCGTATTAACGGCCCTGACAATATGCTTCGTGGTTGGCCCTAAGATGATTCGCAAGCTGAGTTACCACCAAATCGGTCAGACTGTTCGCGAGGATGGGCCGCCCACCCATTTTGAGAAAGTCGGTACTCCAACTATGGGTGGCGCGTTAATACTGGTGGCAGTGAGTTTATCCACACTAATGTGGTCAGATTTAAGCAATCGATTCGTTTGGATAACTCTATTTACCTGTTTGAGTTTTGGTATTATCGGCTGGATCGACGATTACAAAAAGCTGGTGCATAAAGATCCGAAAGGTATGGGTGCAGCGGCTAAGTTCGCCGGTCAAAGTGTATGTGGTCTGGCGGCGGCGCTGTTTTTATATTTTACCGCGCAGAGTCCGGCAGAACTTGAATTGCTCATTCCCATGGTTAAAGATATTTCAATCGATCTTGGGTTTGGCTTTGTTGTGCTTTCCTACCTGGTCATTGTAGGCACTAGCAATGCCGTAAATCTGACCGACGGCCTGGATGGGCTGGCTATTTTACCAACCGTGCTGGTGGCCGGCGCATTGGGGATTTTTGCCTATGTTACGGGCAATGTGATATTCGCAAGCTATCTCGGTATCCCTTATATACCCGGTGTAGGCGAGATGTTGATCTTTTGCGCTGCACTGGTAGGAGCGGGTCTTGGATTCCTGTGGTTTAACACCTATCCAGCAATGGTTTTTATGGGAGATATTGGTGCACTGTCGCTGGGTGCTGCAATTGGAATCGTTGCCATTATTGTACGGCAGGAAATTGTGCTGCTAATCATGGGTGGTGTTTTTGTCATGGAAACAGTGTCGGTTATTTTGCAGGTAGCTTCCTTTAAATTATTTGGCAAGCGCATCTTTCGAATGGCGCCTTTACATCACCATTTCGAATTGAAAGGCTGGCCTGAACCCAGGGTTTGTGTTCGCTTCTGGATAATTAGTGTGATCCTGGTTCTAGTTGGTCTTGCTACCTTGAAGGTTCGTTAGTGAGAAGTCTGGTGAGTCATCAACTACGCAACAATGCCAACACCATCCTTATAGTGGGACTGGGAAAAACCGGCTATTCTGCGGTGAGTCATTATGTTGGGCTTGATTATCAGGTTACGATAGCAGATAGCAGGCAGGCACCACCCTATTTGTCCAGCGTGCTTGAAGAATTTCCCCAGGTTAACGTGCACTGCGGAGAATTTGATGAAGAACTATTCGCAAGCTTCGCCCATGTTCTGATTAGCCCGGGTGTGCCACTGGAAGATCCAGCTGTTCAATCTGCGCTAAATGCTGGGGCAGATGTTTTTGGCGACGTGGAATTATTCGCCAGAATGACCAATACACCTGTCATCGCGATTACAGGATCAAATGGTAAAAGCACGGTTACCCAGTTATCTGGCGATATGCTGGCAGCGGCGGGACACCAGGTGCAGATTGGCGGTAATTTAGGTATCCCTGTGCTGGAGCTTATGCAACGGCCAGCCCCAGCTGTTTATGTTTTAGAACTATCCAGTTTTCAGCTTGAAACGACTCATTCTCTGCGACCAGTGGCGGCCTGTGTTTTAAATATTTCAGAGGATCATATGGATCGTTATTCCAGTCTGATTTCCTATGCCGGGGCAAAAACTTCAGTTTACTGGGGTGCAAGTAATTGTGTGGTGAACAGAGATTGTCATCTGTCTCAGCCGAATAGCAATGATGGAGACGCACAGTGGATAACTTTTGGTCTTGGTGAGCCGGCAAGTTTTCGAGATTTCGGTATCTCAAAGCAAGATGACGGCGAGTGGATCGTTCAGGGCCGGGTACCCGTCTTACGTTGCACTGATTTGGTCTTACAAGGTAATCACAATATTTTAAACGTGCAGGCTGCTCTTGCATTGATTCGATCAGCCGGGTTTGAAATTACGGAGGCCATGCTGCAATGTGCTCGTCAGTTTGGCGGTTTGCCGCACAGAATGCAGGTGGTCGAAAAAAGCGGTGGTGTGAATTGGATAAATGATTCCAAAGGTACCAATGTGGGTGCTACCAGCGCGGCTTTAACTGGCCTTGATAGTCAGGTGATTCTTATTGCTGGTGGCCAGGGGAAAAGTGCCGATTTTTCTCCACTGGTGGAAGCTGCACAAGATACTGTGAAATTGGCCGTTTTGTTTGGTGAAGATGCGAAGCTAATTGAATCTGAAATCCAGCGCGCCTGCCCAACACAATTGGTGGCTGATTTGAAGTCTGCGGTCTGTGCTGCAGATGCTGCCGCGAAACCTGGTGACGTCGTGCTCTTTTCGCCAGCTTGCGCAAGCTTCGATATGTTCGAGAATTTTGAAGCACGCGGATTGGCGTTTAGTCAATGTGTCGAGGAGTTGGTTGCATGCAGGCAATAATGCGTAAACCACTGGATAAATCCATCAGCTTGCCAAGGTTTGACGGCGTGTTAACGGTAGTGGTCGGCTTGCTTCTAGCCATAAGCCTGGTGATGGTCTTTTCTACAACGTTTATGATAGATCATGCAGGTGCATCGGGTAGCGCAAAGGTACTTAAACATGGTCTGCATATTGCCGTAGGGATAGGAGTCGCACTGGTCATATGCATTATTCCAACTACCCTATGGCAAAACTCGGCAACTTACTTATTAGTTGCAGGTTTAGTTTTGTTGTTGCTCGTATTGATTCCTGGCATTGGCCTGGAAATTAATGGCGGTCGACGCTGGTTCGGTATCGGCGGAATGCGGTTGCAGCCATCAGAAATAATGAAGTTGATAATGGTCATATATATGGCCGACTACTTAACCCGACGACGGCAGCAACTTAAGAACTTCAGATTAGGTGTGTTCAACGTAGTTGCTATAGTGAGTGTGGTGGGCACATTGCTCCTTCTGGAGCCTGATCTTGGCACTACAGTTGTTATTGCCCTAACCGTTTTTATGATGATGTTTGTTTCTGGGGTCAGATTTTCCCATATGCTGTTGTGTGTAAGCGCTGCCGCCGCGGCGTTTGTCTCGTTGGTGTTAATTTCACCTTATCGAATGCAGCGTGTGCTCAGTTTTCAGGATCCCTGGGCAGATCCCTATGGTTCAGGTTTCCAGTTATCCCAGGCGCTAATTGCATTTGGCCGTGGTGAATGGTTTGGAGCGGGATTGGGTCAGAGCATTCAGAAGTTGTCTTATTTGCCCCATGCAAGTAATGATTTTTTGGCTGCGGTAATTGCTGAAGAGCTTGGTTTTGCAGGCATTGCGTTGATATTGGTTTTATACGCCGTGTTGTTATGGCGAGGCTTTGATATTGCGGCTCGGGCGGAACGATTGGGTCATGACTTTCAAGCCAGAATAGCCCATGGTGCGGCAATTTTATTGTCCATTCAGGCGCTGATTAACCTGGGTGTAAACATGGGGACATTGCCAACCAAAGGTCTAACTTTGCCGCTGATGAGTTATGGCGGCAGCAGCATGCTTACCAGTCTTGCGCTGGTAGGATTGATGTTGGCCGTTGATCGAGAAATTCGCAAGCCAGCGCGGCGGTCGAAATGAAGACCTTGCTAGTGATGGCCGGTGGAACCGGAGGCCATGTTTTCCCAGCACTAGCGGTTGCGCAATATCTGCGTGATCGTGGTGTACGCATAGTTTGGCTCGGTACTCGTCTCGGTCTGGAATCACGTGTTGTGCCTGAGGCCGGATTCGAGATGTGTTGGATGAGCATTTCCGGATTACGTGGTAAGGGTCTTGGCAGAATGATCAGCATGCCATTTCTGCTGATAAGAGCACTAATCCAGGGCTTGATAGTGATGTTCAAAATTCGACCCGATGCCTTACTGGGAATGGGCGGTTTTGCAGCGGGGCCAGGCGCCGTCAGTGGTTGGCTAATGCGCAAGCCATTGGTAATTCATGAGGCAAACGCCAGTGCTGGGTTAACCAACCGGTTGCTAACACCTTTGGCGCGTCGAATTTTAACAGGTTTTCCAAAAACTAAAGGACTGCCGGAACGAACTGAATGGACAGGTAATCCATTAAGAAATCAGATTGAAAAAACTGATGCTATCGACAAAACCGGAGCTAAGAGACTTTTGATTGTCGGTGGTAGTCTGGGCGCTCGAGTTTTCAACCAGAATCTGCCTGAGTTTTTTAAAGACTGTATGAACCAACAGAGTTGGGAAATTTGGCACCAGTGTGGCATAGGGAATAAGGAAGCTGTGGTTGAAGCTTATAAGAGTGCTGGTATCAACGCGCGAGTAGATGAATTTATTGATGATATGGGCAATGCCTATGTCTGGGCAAATCTGGTTTTGTGCAGAGCTGGGGCTATGACGGTTGCGGAGATTTGTATGGCAGGGTTGCCGGCAATTTATGTACCGTTTCCTCATGCTGCCGGCGACCATCAAACGATTAACGCAAGCTATGCAGTAAAT
The DNA here is from genome assembly GCA_047615875.1 of Parasphingorhabdus sp. Classification (GTDB taxonomy): domain Bacteria; phylum Pseudomonadota; class Gammaproteobacteria; order Arenicellales; family CAJQKF01; genus JBLHGU01. The sequence continues at coordinate 17,006 of JBLHGU010000084.1, read as the reverse complement.
CAGGGTGCTGCACGACTCATTCCACAACAGGATTTCACTGCTCAAAAGTTGAAAGATACTTTGCAGGAACTTGAACAAGTTGATTTGTTGGCCAGTATGTCACGCTCAGCTAAAACACTGGCCAGACCTGACGCTACCGCTGTTGTCAGCAATATCTGTCAAGAGGTGATGAATGCGTGAATTTGTTCATCATATCCACATGGTAGGTATCGGTGGTGCTGGCATGGGTGGTATCGCTGAAGTTCTGATTAAACAGGGTTATAGCGTGAGTGGCTCAGATCTGGGTGAAAATTCGGTGACAAAACGTCTCGCTGACATGGGGGCCACGTTGCATCATGGGCATTTGGCCGGTCATATTGGCAAGGCTGATGTGGTCGTGGTTTCTTCGGCAATTGCAGATAATAATGTCGAGTCTGTGGCAGCACGGGCCGCTGGAATACCAGTTATTCCTCGAGCAGAAATGCTCGGTGAATTGATGCGATTCGGTCATGGCATTGCCATTGCCGGAACCCACGGCAAGACTACCACCACAAGCCTGGTTGCAGCAATTCTCGCAGAGGCCGGACTGGATCCAACATTTATTGTGGGCGGTTTGGTAAACAGTGTGGCCAGTAATGCTCGCCATGGTGAAGGCGGCTATCTGGTTGCGGAAGCCGATGAAAGCGATGCTTCATTCCTGCATCTTCAACCATTATTGGCAGTTGTTACGAATATTGACGCCGACCACATGGAAACTTACCAGCACGACTTCGCAGTACTGGAGCAGGCTTTCGAGGATTTTTTGCATAATCTGCCATTCTATGGCCTGGCAATCCTGTGTATGGACGATCCTGTTGTTCAGCGTCTAAGTGAAAGATTGCATCGGCAGATAGTCAGTTACGGCAGTATTGAAAGCGCATCATTTCGTGCTTTTGATATCCTGCAGGAAGGTACCAACATGATGTTTAGTGTTGATCGGCCAGGAAGCAGTGCACCGATAAATGTAACCCTCGCACTGCCAGGTTTTCATAATGTCCTAAACGCCACTGCGGCAATCGCTGTCGCCCATCAACTCAAAGTTTCTGATCAGGCTATCACTAAAGCCCTTAAGGAGTTTTCCGGTATTGGTAGGCGAATGCAGCGCTATGGCAATCTTAAGTTGGGAGATGGACCCGTATTTGAGTTGGTCGATGACTATGCCCATCACCCCCGTGAGCTGGATGCAACCTTGCAAGGTGCTCGCGGCGCCTGGCCAGAGCGCAGGCTGGTGCCAATCTTTCAGCCACACCGATATAGCCGCACACAGAATCTGTTTGATGATTTCGTCGAGCTGCTGGCAGATGTTGATCCGTTGATTATCACCGAAGTTTACCCGGCCGGCGAAGCGCCAATTAGCGCAGCAGATGGTCGAGCCCTTTGCCGATCTATCAGAAAGCGCGGCAAGTGCGATCCAATCTTTGTAGAGAATCTTGCCGGACTGCAAGACGTGCTTGAATCGGTAGTTAGAGAAGGTGACCTGGTATTGACACTGGGCGCCGGAGATATCGGTCGAGCGGCTCAGCGTCTGGCTGCAGACAACCAGGTGGAGGGACAGGAATGATGGCCGCCCGACAATTGGACTGGCAACCGAATATGGCAGGGGTACGTGGAAGGTTGCGTGCCGATGAACCCATGTCGGCTCATACCAGTTGGCGACTGGGTGGTCCGGCAGATTGGTATTTTGTTCCGGCGGATAAAAGTGATCTATGTCGGTTCATACAACAATTGCCCGAGGAGATTCCAGTCTACTGGATAGGTCTTGGTAGCAATCTGTTAGTTCGCGATGGAGGTATTCGCGGAGTCGTAATTGGCGCTCTTAAGGGGCTTGGTCAGCTGAAATTAGTCGATGACTGCAGAGTGCTTTCCCAGGCAGGTGTTGCCAGTGCTCAAGTAGCACGCTTCTGCGGACGAAATCACCTTGCCGGAGCCGAATTTCTAGCGGGTATACCGGGATCATTTGGTGGCGCTCTGGCTATGAATGCCGGAGCGTTTGGTGGTGAGATATTTGATGTTGTTGAGAGTGTTGAACTGATTGATCGTCAGGGTGATTTGAAGATTTGCCATGCTGATGAATTTTCGCCGAGTTACCGACAGGTAAAACTGCCGGAACAACACTGGTTTATTTCAGCAACGCTTTGCCTCACGCCGGGTGATAAAGATCAAAGTAAAAATGCAGTGCAGTCGTTATTAAAGCGTAGAGCTGAAAGCCAGCCGATTCAATCGGCCAATGCCGGTTCTGTGTTCCGCAATCCGCCGGGTAATTATGCCGCCAAACTTATTGAGATGGCTGACTTGAAAGGACTGCGTTACGGCGGTGCGGAGGTTTCTGCCAAGCACGCTAATTTTATTGTAAATCGTGGTGACGCATCCGCCACAGATGTTGAACAGCTGATCTTGCTTATACAGCAACAAGTGCAGAAAAATTATGATGTTTGTCTACAAACCGAAGTTCGCATTACCGGTGAGCCCGCATGAACGCTCGCGATAATGCTCACAGCTACCACTATCGAGGATGGTCGCGTTGGTCATTGCTAATGGCTTCAGCCGCCTTACTTATTAGTGTTGCATTATTAGCTGCGGATCGCTTGTTTCTACCAGATCGATTCCAGATTCAAGAGATTGAAATCGTAACTGACGGCACCAATGTTGATCAGGAAAAAGTTAAACAAGCTGTGTCACAGCAAGGCAAACGCTCCTGGTTCAGTATTAATCTGGACGCGGTGGAAGAGGAAGTGATCAAGGTGCCCTGGGTTTACAGTGTTCAGGTGCGTCGAAAATGGCCTGCCCGCCTGGTTGTAACAGTCGAAGAGGCCCGACCTGCGGCACGCTGGAATAAAAAACATTGGTTAAACCAACGAGGTGAGTTGTTGGTGATGCCCGCAGATTACGTTGAATCGAGTTTGCCCGTCCTGTCTGGTCCAGATAGAGAACAGATCCGGGTGGTGGAAATGTATCGAGCTTTGCAACAATTATTGGTTGTTCCCCACTGGCAGATTAATAATCTGGAGTTTAATCGCCGAACTTCCTGGCAGTTAACCCTACAGGTGCAACACGAAGAGGTTAATGCAAAAGTCGACATTAGCTTGGGTAAGGACAAGGTGTTGGAGAGATTTCGTCGCTTTAGTCAAGCGTTTGCAGACCGTTCACTGGAGACTCTTGCACGTATGGAGCGCGTAGACCTTCGTTATAGCAATGGTATGGCGGTGCGTTGGCGCGCGATCAAGTCGGATTCAAATCAGGTTGTGGACGACAGTAAAGCCATGACTATTGTCAGTCGGAGGAAATCCTGAGTTATATGAAGAAAAATGATGAAAATTTGATTGTTGGCCTGGATATCGGTACCTCGAAGATCTTGGCCATTGTTGCTGAAGTAAAAAGTGGCGGTAATGTTGAGATAATCGGCGTTGGACATCACCCCTCACGTGGTTTGAAAAAGGGTGTTGTGGCGAATATAGAGTCCACTGTGCAATCTATTCAACGTGCAGTTGAAGAAGCCGAGTTAATGGCCGGCTGCCAGATTATCTCGGTCTACGCCGGTATCGCAGGCTCGCATATTAATAGTTTCAATTCTCATGGCGTTGTTGCGATCCGTGACAATGAAGTGAGTGCTGGTGATATGGAACGGGTAATTGAAGCTGCCCGTGCTCTGGCAATTCCCAATGATCAGAAAATTTTGCATATCTTGCCTCAGGATTTTCTGATCGATGGCCAGGAAGGTATTCGCGAGCCTATTGGCATGAGTGGTGTGCGTATGGAGGCTAAAGTTCATATTATTACCGGTGCAGTAAGCGCGGCCCAAAACATAGTTAAGTGTATTAAACGCTGTGGCTTGCTGGTAGATGACATCATTCTTGAGCAACTGGCCTCTAGCTACTCCGTCCTGGACGATGATGAGAAGGAGTTGGGAGTGTGCATGATCGACATCGGAGGCGGCACCACAGATATCGCGATTTTTACTGAAGGAGCCATAAGGCATACCTCGGTATTACCTATCGCCGGAGATCAAATAACCAACGATATAGCTGTGGCGCTACGTACACCGACCCAGGCTGCAGAAGACATTAAGAAGAAGTTTGGTTGTGCACTAACCCAGCTTGCCCCTCACGGCGAAATGATTGATACGCCAAGTGTCGGCGATAGAGCGCCGAGAAAACTGGCCAGATCTACGCTCGCTGAAGTGATCGAGCCACGAGTGGAAGAATTGTATTTGCTAGCACAGGCTGAGCTTAGACGTAGTGGTTATGAAGAACTCATTGGCACCGGCATTGTTTTGACCGGCGGCAGTTCAAAGATGGAGGGAATGATTGAATTGGGCGAGGAAATTTTCCATATGCCTGTTCGATTAGGTGTGCCGCAGTACACCGGTGGTCTCTCTGAAATTGTACGCAACCCGATTTATTCAACCGGTGTTGGTTTGGTCCAGTTTGGTCATACCAATCAAATGAAACAGCAAAACTTGACGCAGGACTCCGATTCCCGTTTTAAGGGCGTCTGGGATCGCATGAGGGCATGGTTTCAAGGTAATTTTTAGGTGAACGAATTGTATGGTAGTTGAAATAGGTAGTTTGGAAATAATACAGCCAGGACGGTTTGGTTTAGATGTTTTTTTATTTTTTACGAGGCAGCGGAGATATAACCCATGAGTATTTTTGAATTAGTTGAGACCGTCGGGCAGCAGGCGGTTATCAAAGTTTTCGGCATAGGAGGCGGAGGCGGTAACGCAGTCGACCACATGCTATCTGCCAATTTGGAAGGTGTCGAGTTTATTAATGCGAACACAGACGCCCAGGCTTTGTCGCGCTCAGCGGTTGGTAGTTTGTTACAGCTTGGTGAAACCCTTACAAAGGGATTGGGAGCCGGAGCAAATCCGGAAGTTGGCAGACAGGCTGCGGTAGAAGACCGTGATCGTATTGCCGATGCGCTGGAAGGCACCGATATGGTGTTTATTACCTGTGGCATGGGTGGAGGAACTGGTACTGGTGCGGCACCAGTAGTGGCAGAGTTGGCCAGGGAGCGCGGTATTTTGACCGTTGCAGTGGTTACAAAGCCGTTTCCGTTTGAAGGCAAAAAACGTATTGAAGCTGCGGAGCAGGGAATCGCAGAATTGCGTCAATATGTTGACTCACTAATCACCATTCCAAACGAGAAAGTTCTCGATGTGATGGGCAAGTCAGCTACGTTGCTGGATGCATTTGCGCGGGCCAATGAGGTTCTGCTTAATGCGGTACAGGGAATTTCTGAACTAATTACCCGTCCCGGTTTAATTAATGTCGACTTTGCTGATGTACGTACAGTGATGTCTGAAATGGGTGTCGCCATGATGGGAGCATCTACCGCTAGTGGTGAAAACCGTGCCGAAGACGCTGCTCGAGCTGCCATTTCCAGTCCGTTGCTTGAAGATATCGACATACATGGTGCCAAGGGGATTTTGGTCAATGTTACTGCCGGCATGGATATGTCTATTGGTGAATTTGCCGAGGTCGGCGATATTGTCAATGAGTTCGCGTCTGAAGATGCGACAGTAGTAATTGGTACAGTTCTTGATCCTGAAATGCAGGGTGAGTTGCGTGTCACGATGGTTGCCACTGGTATTGGCGATCCTGTAGCGGCCCAAAAACCCATCCGACCCAAGGTGGTTCATTCTCGTGCGGTCGAGCAGGATTCTGATAGAGCAGATCCGCATCAGGTTCTGCGCCCGCGTCGAAGTGTTGCTCATGGAAGTGCTGTAATGACAGAAGATCAAACCGATATGGATTATCTGGACATTCCGGCGTTTTTACGTCGTCAGGTTGATTAATAGCTTGATGTCAAGTTGCTGTTCGATTTGCTGCCTCGAATCGGACGCCTACCTAATACCCCGTCACTATGTCGGCGGGGTATTGCCTGATTCAATCCAGGAAATTATGTAGAGTGCTTGAAAACTACAAAAATAACCTGTGTTTGCAAGCGAAAGGTGTACAAATAGGTACACAAATATGGTGATCTGGTGTAGCATCTCACCCGGAAATGGGAAGGACCAATTCTACCAGCTGGTTTACACAAGAAACCTGAGCCAGACGGTGCACAATTATAAATAACATCGGGAATGGTTTTTTGGTAATTTTTAATCAATGATCAAGCAAAGAACTCTAAAAAATGCAATTCGAGCAACCGGTGTTGGGTTGCATACGGGAGAGAAGGTTTATTTAACCTTGCGTCCGGCACCTGTTGATTCGGGTGTTATCTTTAGACGGGTCGACCTGGATCCTGTCGTTGAAGTTCCCGCCAAACCAGAATATGTTGGCGACACCCGCATGTCTACTACCATCGAAAAAGATGGCGTCCGAATTTCCACAGTTGAGCACCTGATGTCGGCATTCGCCGGTATTGGTATTGATAATGCCTATGTAGATTTAACTGCGCCTGAAGTCCCAATTATGGACGGAAGTGCTGGCCCTTTTGTTTTTTTGTTGCAGTCGGCAGGTATTGAAGAGCAATCCAAGCTGAAGCAATTTATTCGCATTAAGAAGACAGTAGAACTGAGAGATGGGGATAAGTGGGTTCGATTTGAGCCTTTCAATGGTTTCAAAGTATCTTTTACCATCGATTTTAATCACCCGATTTTTCAAGCATCTACCCAGGTTGCCAGTGTTGATTTCTCCACTACCTCATTTGTGAAGGAAGTGAGTCGAGCTCGCACTTTTGGTTTTCTGCAGGATTTGGAAACACTACGTGAAGCAGGTCTTGCTCGTGGTGGCAGTCTAGATAATGCCATTGTGATGGATGCGTTTCACATTCTTAATGAAGATGGTTTACGTTACGAAGACGAATTCGTAAAGCACAAAGTTCTCGATGCAATTGGAGATCTATATCTTCTCGGGCATCCACTAATAGGTGCCTTTAGTGCGCATAAGTCAGGGCATGAGCTGAATAATCGACTTCTTCGGGCCATAGTTGCAGACAGCGAGGCCTGGGAGTTGGTGTCGTTTGACAACACAGAAGAAGCTCCTATCGCATTTACCCGCCCTCAGCCTGCCTGATAAATCCAAGGCGCCCGCCAGGCTAACAACCTGAGGACGTTCATCGTCTGATAAGATTAATCGGTCTTTATCCAAAACGATTTTCACCCATCAATTGCCCATTTTATACCATTAGCTACAAATGCATTTCATCATCGAATAGTTCAATTTTCGTGATCAAATCAGCCGTCTCAATAGACAGCCTCATGTACGGCTAGTGTAAAATGGCCAAGTCGAAATTTTTGGAAACAACCTATGACTGACCCCGGATCAGACCAAAACTACGGTCACTGGTTACGATTGCTTTGGATGCTACTGTTTTTTTATCTGATATTTTATGCGCTCAAACTGGTGATCGCCGTTACGGCATTGACTCAGTTTATTCTGGTAATTGTAAATAGCGAGCCAAACGAGACGCTTAAAAGTTTCAGTGGCAGGATAAATCGATATAGCTACGAAATATTGCAGTTTCTGACGTTTAACAAAGACCGCAAACCATTTCCTTTTTCAGAATTTCCGGACGCAGATTAACTGTACGCCCACCTTTAGATTGATTTTAGTGGAGTAAACCCTTGCAATCCACCTACGATGCTCGTGCTATAGAAAGTGCGGCACAAATATATTGGGAAGAAAATAGCAGCTTCGAAGTTGTCGAAGATCCGTCCCGCGAAAAGTACTATTGCCTGTCGATGTTTCCCTATCCCTCGGGACAGTTGCACATGGGCCATGTGCGCAACTATACAATCGGTGATGTAGTCAGTCGCTATCAGAGGATGCTTGGGAAGAACGTTTTGCAGCCTATGGGCTGGGACGCTTTTGGTTTGCCCGCTGAAAATGCCGCCATCAAAAATAAGACGGCACCGGCCAAGTGGACCTACGAGAATATTGCCTATATGAAAGTCCAGTTAAAGGCGCTAGGTTTTGCCTATGACTGGAGCCGTGAGCTGGCTACCTGTAAACCGGATTATTATCGCTGGGAGCAATGGTTTTTTACGCGTTTGCTGGAGCGTGGCCTGGCCTATAAGAAAATGGCAACTGTTAACTGGGATCCTGTGGATGAGACTGTTCTGGCTAACGAGCAGGTAATTGATGGTCGTGGCTGGCGATCAGGCGCATTGGTTGAGAGACGACAGATTCCCCAGTGGTTTCTGAAAATTACCGCTTATGCTGATGAGTTGCTCAAATGTGTGGACGATCTGGATGGTTGGCCAGATTCGGTACGCACTATGCAGCGCAACTGGATAGGACAGAGTTTTGGCGTCGAGGTGAAATTTCCCTTGCCATCATTTCATCAGGGTCTAGGTGACGATGGCATTCGAGTCTATACCACTCGTCCGGACACTCTTTTAGGTGTGACCTATCTCGCTGTTGCAGCGGAACACCCCATTGCCGAAACAGCTGCACAAGGCAATCCCGAACTACAAGCTTTTATGAAGTCTTGCCGGCAAACCAGTTCAGCGGAAGCTGAGATGGAGCGCATGGAAAAGCTTGGTATGCCGCTGAATGTATATGTTAGTCATCCAGTAACGGGTGAAAAAATTCAGGTTTGGGTTGCCAATTTTGTCTTGATGGCCTATGGCACTGGCGCAGTTATGGCAGTGCCTGGTCACGATCAGCGGGACTGGGAATTCGCCAAAAAATACGCTATTGAAATTCGTCAGGTTGTGGCGCCAGATGATGGGAGTGAGGCTGGCGTAGACATACAGGCATATACAGATCACGGCGTGCTGGTGAATTCTGGTCAGTTTGATGGCATGGATTTTGATGTTGCATGTGATGCCATTGCTAGTCAGCTGGAAAGCGAAGGCACGGGCGAACGACAAACCAACTATCGACTTCGGGACTGGGGCGTATCGAGACAACGTTATTGGGGCTGTCCAGTTCCAGTAGTACATTCTGAAGATGGTGGTGAATTTGCGGTTCCAGCAGAGGATTTGCCAGTTATTCTGCCTGAGGATGTTGAATTCCAGGGAACAGGCTCACCGCTGGGAGATATGCCTGAGTTTGTTGATGCAAAAATCCCTGGTGGCGAAGGCTTTGGCAAGCGCGAAACAGATACATTTGATACCTTCTTTGAGTCATCCTGGTATTACGCAAGATTTTGCTGCCCCGGCTGTGACGACGCCATGCTGGATGAGAGAGCAGACTACTGGTTACCAGTAGATCAGTATATTGGTGGAATAGAGCATGCGGTACTACACCTGCTCTATTCGCGCTTTTTTCACAAATTAATGCGTGATGAAGGATTAATCCATAGCGATGAACCTTTTACCAATCTGTTAACCCAGGGCATGGTGCTTAAGGATGGCTCCAAAATGTCTAAGTCCAAGGGCAATACGGTCGATCCCCAGCAAATGATTGATCAGTATGGAGCGGATACCGTGCGGCTTTTTATGATGTTTGCCGCACCACCAGAGCAATCTCTGGAGTGGAATAATGACGCCGTCGCAGGCTCACATCGGTTTTTGCGTCGGGTATGGGAGCTGGTTTCCCGTCAAAGTGACGTATTGCGTACGCTTTTAAATGGTGATGGAAATTACCTGGCCAATTCTCTGGAGTCAGCACAGTGCAAAGAGTTGCGATCTGAGACCCATCGTATATTGGCTCGTGTGCTGCGAGATTTTGGCAAATATCAGTTTAATACGGTAGTGGCCGCCTGTATGGAGCTGGTCAACGCACTGGATAAGTTTGATTCCAGGCAATCGTTCGATTCTGAAAATGATCCTGACAGCCAAAAACGACAGGTTCTGGCAGAATCATTATTAATTTTGCTGAAAATTCTTGCTCCCGTGGTGCCTCATGTGGCTCATGCGGCCTGGCGGGATCTAGGTCTGGGCGATAATATCCTTGATGCAGACTGGCCAGTGCTGGATGAGAGTGCATTAGTTACTGACAGCGTTACCGTCGTAGTTCAGGTGAATGGCAAGCGTCGAGCAGAAATTAATGTGTCTAAAGACTCAGATAACGATGCAATTATTGCCAAAGCTTGTAGTGATGCCTCTGTTGCACGCCATATAGAGGGAAAAAGTATTAGAAAAAGTATCGTTGTACCGGGCAGGTTGGTAAACATTGTGGTTTAATTCGTATAATCTGACTACTTCGAATATTTCGGGTGAAATAATGCGCAAACTGGTTATTCTGGCTTTGGTTCTCGCTGTTGCGATGCTACAGGGCTGCGGTTTTAAATTGAGGGGCAAGGTGGAATTATCACCTATGCTGTCGGACGTATATATTGACGCGTCGGACCTAGATATCTCAACAGACCTAAAAAAATCCCTGCGATTTAGCGGGGCCAATATTTTGAGCGGGCAGTCTGCTGCGCGTTCTATTATTCTGGTCGACTCTCGTTATGAGCGAGTGGTGAGTGCTCTCGACTCAAGGGGATTGGCGACAGGCTATGTCCTACGCTATGAAGTAAGGTTCAAAGTTGTTGATAGCAATGGCGAAGACCTCTACGAGAGTCCTATCATCAGTCAACGCAGAAATTTTGATTTCAATGCTGAGCAGTTACTCGAAAAAGAGGGCGAAGAAGATTTCCTCAAGAAAGATATGCGCAAAGAGTTGGTGCAACAGATTATGAGACAGATCAGCGCTATTTCCTGATGGATGTCAGTGCGATCGAGTTATCGCAACGACTGGATAGGCTGGATGCACGATGTTTTCTGGTTCATGGTGGTGAAGTGCTGCTGGTTGAGGAAGCCCGCGATACGCTAAAGCAGTTTTTCGCACAGGCGGGGCATACGGATCAAAGTCGACATTCAGTTGAAGCCGGCTTTGATTGGGCATCCTTCAACCAATCTTCCCAAACTCTATCCCTGTTTGCTGAACGCCGTTTTCTGGAGTTGCGTATTCCCACCGGCAAGCCAGGCGACAAGGGTGTTGAATTTCTGAAGGATTTTATACCGACTTGCCCGGACGACACCATATTGGTGGTTTTAATGGGTAAGTTGGATAAGCGCCAACTGGCCTCCGCCTGGTGTAAATCATTTCAGCAGCATGGTGTTGTGGTCGAGGCAAGACCCGTGCCCACTGGCCAATTACCAAACTGGATTCAACAGCGTTTTCAGCAATCAGGCTTCCAGTGTGACCGGGATGTTGCTCAACGACTGGCTTACTACGTTGAAGGTAATTTGCTCGCTGCAGATCAGGAAATTCGAAAGCTAACTTTAATGATGCAGCCCGGTGAAAAACTTGGCATGGATGAACTGGAAAAACGCACTACAGACAACTCCAGGTTTAACGTTTTTGCCTTTGTGGATGCCTGCCTGGCGGGCAATTCCGGGCGCTGTCTGAGAATTTTAGGCCGGCTTAAGGAGGAGGGGGTGGAACCAATTCTACTGGCCTGGTCTCTGGCAAGGGAAATGCGTGCTTTAAGCAGCTTGAGTGCAGAGATAGCTCAGGGCATTAATTCCTCAGAGGCATTTCGTAAGCACCGCATCTGGTCTAGTCGTGCACCGTTGGTATCCGCGGTCCTGAAAAGACACCGACCTGCGGTAATTCTGAGCATATTAAAACGTATTGCCTGGTTGGACAGATTAATAAAGGGGCAGGAGCCGAATGCCTCCGGGCCGCGTCAGATCTGGTTTGAAATTGAACGAATCGCCCTGGCAATCTGTGGTATAAACGTCATTAAATCGGCCTCAAAATAATTGTAAAAATGAATTCGGTAAACCCACAACATCTGTCTGTCAGTGACTATGTTAGAGATTGCGGTGCCCGTGCACGAGCCGTATCGCGACGCCTGGCATCGGCGTCCACAGGTGATAAAAACCGCGCAATATTGACCATTGCTGAACAACTGGAACGACAGTTTGACTCAATAATTCAGGCTAATGGTAAAGACCTTGCCGCTGGTTTAAAAAAACAGCTTAGTTCGGCACTAATGGATCGTCTAGAGTTAAATGCTAAACGCATTATTGCTATGTCTGAGGGTCTGCGCCAGATTGCCACGTTGCCCGACCCAGTTGGAGAAATTACTGATCTAAAACACCGCCCATCGGGAATAGAAGTCGGCAAAATGCGTGTTCCCATAGGTGTGATTGGAATTGTTTATGAGTCTCGGCCGAATGTCACCGCCGATGCCGCCGCACTTTGCCTGAAGTCGGGTAATGCGGTTATTTTGCGTGGCGGTTCTGAGGCGATAAACTCAAATCTTGCTATTTCAGCCTGCATACATGATGGTCTACGGGTTGCAAATTTGCCAGTTGATACAATTCAACTACTGGATACTACCGACCGAGAAGCGGTCGGTGCATTAATAACGATGCCAGAATTTGTCGACGTCATTATTCCCCGTGGGGGAAAGAGTTTGATCGAACGTGTTAGTAGAGAATCCAGCGTTCCGGTAATCAAGCATCTGGATGGAATTTGTCATGTATACATTGACGACCACGCGGATGTCGAAAAAGCTATAGCGGTAGCATTTAATGCCAAGACCCGTCGTTATGGAATCTGTGGTGCGATGGAAACATTACTGGTAGCTCAATCTAAAGCTGCCAGAGTTTTACCGGAACTAGCAGCTCTTTATGCCGAGAAAGGTGTTGAGTTGCGTGGTTGCGAGAGGTGTAGAGAGATTTTGCCAGACATCAACAGTGCGAGTGAGGAAGACTGGTCGACGGAGTATTTAGCACCTGTTTTATCAATTGGCGTTGTGGATGGTATTGATCAGGCTATTAATCATATTGAGACATATGGTTCTGGGCATACTGACTCTATCGTTACGGAAAACCTGACTAATAGCAGAAAATTTGTTGCACAAGTTGATTCAAGTTCGGTGATGGTGAATGTGTCGACTCAGTTTGCCGATGGATTTGAGTATGGACTAGGCGCTGAAATTGGCATTAGCACTAACAAGCTACATGTTCGAGGACCTGTTGGATTAGAAGGATTAACTACGCAAAAATATGTGGTTTATGGGGATGGTGCGATACGTCCCTGATATCGGAAACGGCGTTTAGGTGAGTATCGGAATTTTTGGCGGTACCTTCGACCCCATTCATGATGGCCATATCCGGGTGGCACAATCCACTCGCGAAACAATGGGTCTGGATGAGGTTCGATTAATCCCAGCCAATATCCCGCCTCATCGCAATGCGCCTGATGTCGCGCCAGAGCATCGTTTGGCCATGGTGCAGGCCGCAACAAAAGATTATGAGGGATTGTTGTGTGATGATCGTGAGATGAATTTTCTCGGTCCCTCCTTTACCATGCGAACCCTGGAATCTTTATGCCGAGAGTTTCCCCAGGAGAGACTATTTCTCATTCTGGGTCTAGACGCATTTTTGGGCTTGCCAACCTGGTATCGTTGGCGTGATATCCCTGATCTGACGAAAATTATTATTGTTAACCGACCCGGCGTTGCATTACCCGAGCCGTTGCCTGATTGGTGGCAATGGCTTGAAAATGGTCATTCCAGTCAGTCCGCTGTAGAGCTTGTTAATATGGCGCCCTACGATGTTTCTGCAACAGAACTACGACTGCGTCTAAAGGCGAGGCAATCAGTCGAAGGGCTGTTGCATCCAGACGTTATTACTTACATTCAAGAAAACGGTTTATATGTCTAAGTTGAACACCCCAAAGCTCTCCCCTGAGCAAACACGCGATGAAATTCTTGCTAGTCTGGAAGATAACAAAGGACAGTCAATAGAATGCCTGGATGTTACCGGGCTAACCTCAATCGCTGATTATATGGTAGTGGTCAGTGGTACTTCATCACGCCATGTCAAAGCATTGGCGAGCCATGTTGCTAGTGATTTAAGAGATCTTGGCGTTCACGTTAAAGGCATTGAAGGTGAGCAGGAGGGCGAGTGGATTCTGTTGGATTTCGGTGATTCGTTAGTACACGTGATGCAGCACACAACTCGGGAATTCTACGATCTTGAGTCGTTATGGCAAAGTGGCTTTCGGCAGGCAGAAGAATTACGTAGCAAGGAAAATGTCGAAAGTTGAACCTGTATCAACATAGATGAGATTGCGCGTAGCCGCAGTAGGAACCCGTTTGCCCGACTGGGTTTATCACGCCTGTAATGAATATCAGAAACGCGTGGTTTCACCAGTGCAATTCGACATCAGAGAAGTAGCTGCAGGTAAGCGCGGAAAAAATTCGGATATTGAAAGAATCAAAACCGAAGAGGGCGATAAGTTACTGGCAGTAGTCCCCAACGGTGCTAAAATTGTTGCCCTGGACGAAAGCGGTAAAGCTATAGATACCGCAGCATTCGCAGCCTGGTTGCAGAATTCCATTGATAACGCCGAGGATCTTTGCTTTTTGATCGGTGGGCCGGATGGTTTATCCAATGAGGTCTTACAACAATCTTCTATGCGTATGCGTCTGTCCGACTTTACCCTAGCTCACCCTCTGGCACGAGTAGTTATTGCTGAGCAGGTCTATCGAGCCTACAGCATTATTCGTAATCTGCCGTACCACCGGGCCTGATGAGCAATACTGAAAATTACCTTTGGTTAGCTTCAGCTTCACCTCGCCGCCGCGAATTGCTTGAGCAGATCGGTGTGTGTTTTCGGCAGATCCTGCCACAGATCGATGAGGAAAAATTCACTGCAGGTAGTAGCGCAGAACTGGTTACAATGTTGGCAATAGAAAAGGCCGCCGCTGCGCGTAGTATGCTCGCAGAATCAGAGTTATTGAATCATCCTATTTTGGCTGCTGACACTATGGTGGTCAGAAATGATGAGGCCTTAGGGAAACCTGCCAACAGGGACCAGGCTATAGCTATGTTAGAGAGTCTGTCTGGTAAAACTCATCAGGTAATGACCGCAATTGCGGTATGTGGACTTAATGAAATTCATACTGAGATAATTAAAACTCGAGTCACTTTTAAAGTCATGAATGCAGAAGAAATAGTTCGATATTGTGATACTGACGAGCCGTTTGATAAGGCTGGTGGCTATGGTATTCAGGGTCGCGCAGGTGCGTTTATTACCCATATTGAGGGCAGTTATAGCGCGGTGGTTGGGTTGCCGTTGTTTGAAACCCACGAATTACTACACCGGGTTGGATTTAGAATATGAGTGAAGAGTTATTAATTAACATTACGCCACAGGAAACTCGCGTAGCGGTAGTGGAAAATGGCGTTTTGCAGGAAGTGCATGTGGAGCGAACCCAGGGTCGGGGAATTGTTGGCAATATTTATAAGGGCAAGGTGGTTCGCGTTTTACCCGGTATGCAGGCCGCATTTCTCGATATCGGTCTCGAGCGCACCGGATTTCTTCACGTTGGTGACATCGTGCAGAGAAGCGACGGTGGCTCTGTCTGCAACAATACAGGTGAGAATGATGTCGAAGAAAAACCGTCGATTTCTGCAGTAGTGCACGAAGGACAAACCCTGCTAGTTCAAGTTATCAAGGATCCAATTAGTTCTAAAGGCGCGAGACTCACTACCCAGATCGCCATACCCTCACGACACCTTGTCTATTTACCAGGTACCAGGCATACCGGTGTTTCGCAACGCATACTGGATAGCATTGAGCGAACCCGACTCAAGACCGCGGTCGAGGATGCGCAACAGGGTCTGGATATAACCGGTGGATTTATTGTGCGTACCGCAGGGGAATCCGCGCTGGTGGAAGATTTGCGCAAAGATATGCAGTTTTTGAAGCGAGTCTGGCACAGAGTAGAAAAACAACGTGGGGTCGTTAAAGATGGTTTGGTTCATGATGACCTTCCTTTAGCTATGCGCGCAATGCGAGATCTGGTCAAAGATAGTGTAGAAAAAATTCGTATTGATTCCAGAGAAACTTTCGATAAAGCGCAAAGTCTGGCCAGTGAATTAATGCCCGAGGTTATCGGTAATATGGAATATTACCCAGGTGAACGGCCCATTTTTGATCTACATGGTGTCGAAGATGAGATTCAGCGTGCTCTGGATAAAATGGTGCCGCTTAAATCTGGCGGGCATCTGATCATGGATCAGACCGAGGCAATGACAACAATTGATGTTAATACCGGGGCATTTGTCGGTCGGAGAAATCTGGAAGAGACATTATTTAAGACCAATTTGGAAGCAGCACAATCTCTTGCCAGACAACTACGTTTGCGTAACATTGGCGGCATTATTATTGTTGATTTCATCGACATGGAAGTTGCAGAGCACCGTCGGCAGGTAATGCGTGCGTTGGAGAAAGCCTTATCCCGGGATGGCACACGAGCCCATGTTGCGGACATGTCTTCATTGGGTTTAGTGGAAATAACCCGTAAAAGAACGCGAGAGAGTCTGGAACGCATGCTAACCCAGCCTTGCGTAGCCTGCGCCGGTAGAGGCGTGCAAAAAACACCGCAAACCGTGTGTTATGAAATTTTTCGGGAAATACTTCGAGAAGCTCGACAGTTTGATGGTGATCAGCACATGGTGCTGGCCTCTCAGGTAGTCATCGATATGTTGCTGGATGAAGAGTCTACTGGTCTTGCAGATCTGCAGGAATTTATAAAACGACCGATTCATTTGCAGGTAGAGCCTGCTTACACCCAGGAAGTCTTTGATGTTGTTCTTATGTAGGCAGTTTTTACTGCTAGTCATTTTACTTGGCGCTGTAACAGGGGTATTTGCTGATTTTTGGCAGGACAGCATTAGTAAGGAACAATGGGATAGCTATGCTCAGGGTAAGGAGCTGCATCGAATGGATTCTATTCGTGAGCTACTTGGTCTGTTTCAGGAAAAGCCTGGGTACAAATTAACCATACGCCATCCCGGTGGTGAAGAAGGTTTTGCCTGGGGAGAAGCATTAAAACATTGGTTAGTAGCTTTGGGCATCCCTTCTGGTTATGTCATTACACTGCCTGGGTCTGGTGGTCTTAATATTTTACACCTTAGTATGTCTTATCCTGGCGAATGAGCAAGATAGCAGCTATTCAGATGTGTTCAACCGGCTTGGTTGGTGAAAATCTGGCCGCTGTCGATGTTTTGGTAAAAGATGCGGTAGCTGATGGCGCAAAAGCTGTTGTTTTGCCGGAAAATTTTGCCCTTATGCCAATGC
>JBLHGU010000083.1:0-21546 GCA_047615875.1 Parasphingorhabdus sp. | reverse complement strand
AACGCTACCAGGAAATGGTAAAATAATTAGTAATGGTAGCGATGAACATTTGCGGTTAATGTTAGAAATGGGCTGCTGGACCCCAGTAGAATATTTTAATGATCAGAAAGGGGCTATTCAAATTGAAGATCATCCAGAAGACTATAGTCGCTGCACAATCACGATTGGTGAAGATACGGAAATTCTCCAGTGGCCTATATTTGGCAAACACAATATAGATAATGCCTGCGCGGCAATACTCGCCGCCATCAGCACTGGCCTAAGTTTAAAACAAGCTGTTTCAGCACTTGCCACCTTTTGCCTGCCGAAAAGACGTCTCCAGCGACTTAAAGCTCCTGACGGTATTGTAGTGTATGAAGATTTCGCTCACCATCCGACCGCGATCAAACTCACCATTGAAAGTCTTCAAGCCAGATATCAACCAGAACGACTGATCCTTGCACTGGAGCCTCGCTCAAATACTATGCGAATGGGGGTTCATAATGAGTCTCTAGCAGCTATTATTCAGCAAGTTAGTCTGTGTTTTATACTCTGTCCGGAGGACTGGAACAAAACGGGTATTGACGATGATCAGACAAGCAACGTATATCTGTTCGAGAGTAGTGAAAGATTTATCACAGCATTGTTGACGGAACTTAAATTGGGCGATGTTCTAGTTTTCATGAGTAATGGCTCATTTATGGGCGTTCCCGCTAAGGTGGCAAATGCTCTGGAAGCAGGAGCACTACAGATTCCTGGTTAAAAGATGGCAACAACATAAAACTTTTTACTGGTTATGAACTCATATAATCAACAATATTACTAACTATTTGGAGTCTTAAAATCATGAGAAAGGCAATTTATGGATTTTTCATACTTACTTTCGGAGTTCTGTTCATCTTCTCATCAGCTCAAGCTGAAAATTTTGAGGAAGGCATTCATTACCGTGAACTGAGTGAATTACAACCAACTAGAACCGGCGATAAGATTGAGGTTGTAGAAGCCTTCTGGTATCGCTGCCCGCATTGTTACAATCTTGAGGCGCCGCTAATTGATTGGTTGAAAAACATTCCGGATAATGCTGAATTTGTGACCATGCCAGCAATCTTCGCCGATAGTTGGGAATTACATGCAAGGGTTTACTACACATTTGATGCGCTGGGAATTACTGAACAATTCCATCGAGAATTTTTCAATGCACTACACCAGGAACGTAAAAGACTTAATTCTGTCGAAGCTATTGCTAAATGGGTTGAAGAAAACGGTGGTCCAAAAGCAAGTGAGTTCACGGGCGCTTTTGCATCCTTCGCTGTTGATAGTAATACCCGGAACGCCCAGCTAATGAGCCAGAAATATGAACTCACCGGTGTTCCTTCAATGATCGTTGGAGGAAAATATGTGACAACGGTTACGATGGCAGGAAGTCATGAACGCTTTTTTAATGTGATCGATTATTTAATTGATCTTGTGAATGAAGAAAAACTAAATTAGTAATGTTAAATTTTGAAAATATTTCTGATAATTTGCATAGATTGGTTGTCCTCACTGTCTAAGTAGGATAAATTTCAGTTGTTCCGTCTGTACCCCCATCCCGTCACCTCCGACAACCAGACGGAACATTTATTCAAGCCCCGCAAGATGCGGGGTTTTTTTTGTCCAGGTCATTCTAAATATAGATTCCAGGCCAGAGACGAAATTGGAAGAATGGTCCATTTTCCTTATTGGTAATCAAATTATCTGCCCGACCAAATGCAACTGACTGAAAAATGGCTTCGGGATGCGTTTGAGAGACGTCGATTTTGCGGTATACTCGCGCCCTTTCTCAGCCAGAGCTTGTTTGACGACTTGTTCTGCGATTCCCATTGTTGGAATCAACCGCAAATATTTGTAACATTTTGTTTAAATTTTAATCAGGAATAGTCCACATGTCAGAAAGTCAGATGTCTGATGGCAGCTTTGCCAAATCCTTTTTTACGATGAT
Organism: Parasphingorhabdus sp.; assembly: GCA_047615875.1. Classification (GTDB taxonomy): domain Bacteria; phylum Pseudomonadota; class Gammaproteobacteria; order Arenicellales; family CAJQKF01; genus JBLHGU01. The sequence continues at coordinate 19,586 of JBLHGU010000083.1, read as the reverse complement.
AGCGTTAATGACGTCGTTAACGATATTTTTAGTAGTTCTCGCCCATATATATTCTGGTGAGGTTATGGCCAAACTTCGCAGTGAAAAGCAACTGGATGTTGATATGATTGTCGCCGAACGGGTTAAACCCGTTGGTGAAATCCAGGTAGGTGAACCTGCAGTAACCGAAGACGAACCGATTGTTGTTGCTGCAGTTTCCGGTGAGCAAACTTTTCAACAAGCCTGTTTCGCCTGTCATGGAACTGGCATTGCCGGTGCGCCTAAGGTTGGCGATTCCGCTGCATGGACAACGCGTATTGCCGCAGGAACTGATGCTTTATATGACCACGCCATTAACGGCTTTCAGGGCTCAACCGGTATGATGCCAGCCAAAGGCGGTCAAGCAGCCCTTAGTGATGACGCTGTCAAAGCGGCAGTTGACTACATGGTAGAAAAATCAAAGTAAGTTAGCTTCTACGATTTAAAAAGGAGGCAAATGCCTCCTTTTTTGTCCTGAATTTTTCATCGTATGCGCCTAGGGACGCTGATTAATTCTGGGATTTTCTCGGCGCAAGAATATACTGTTCAGGACGAGTTGATAAGAGCTTCCTCAAATATTTAGTTCCCTACTCTCAGGAAAAAGCATTAAAAGCGATAGTTGTAGAGGTATCTTGAACCCCTGCAACATTTTGAATTCCATCGATCACAAACCGTCCAGCGTCGCTATCCTTTTGGATATAACACTTAATTAATAAGTCATATTCCCCGGAAATTGAGTAAACCTCTGAAACCCCTTCCAACTCGACAATTTTACTAGCCACTTTATAGGCCTTGCCGAGCGCACATTTTACATACACAAATAATGTCTTCATTTCCGCATCCCTTATGACTGAGTAAATTGTTGGCTAAATTCGGCCAGGGCTTTCAATTTCTTCAAACCCTCACCGCTGCGAATAACTTCCTGAGCCCTCTTAACACCCTCGGCTAGGGTATCTGCCAAATCTGCAGCGTAAATCGTTGCCCCGGCATTTAAGGCAACCATATCCGCCGCTGGCCCAGGGGCGCCCCCTAAAACCTGTTCTACCAGTTCCAGACTAGCCTCTGCATTCCCCACAACAAGAGGATCCAGGCTTTCAATTGATTCAAGACCAAAATCCTCGGGTTGTATCTGGTACTCCGTAATAATGCCACCCTTCAGCTCAGCAATTTTTGTCGGCTTCGCCAGACTGATTTCATCGAGACCGTCATCCGAACTGGCAACAAGGACATGATCAGCTCCCAGCTCGCGGTAAACTTCTGCCAGTGGCAACACCCATTGCTGGCTAAATACGCCGACTAATAATTTGCTCGCTCCGGCTGGATTGGTTAACGGGCCAAGTAAGTTGAATATGCTTCGAACACCTATTTCCCTTCTGGGTCCGATGGCATGCCGTGTAGCAGCATGATGGGTTGGAGCAAACATAAACCCCACTCCTATTGTATCAATACATCGTGCGACTTGTTCAGGGGTAAGAGTTATATTGACTCCAGCCGCTTCGAGTAAGTCAGCACTGCCAGATTTGCTGGTCGCTGCTCGGTTACCGTGTTTGGCCATTCTCGCCCCGGCAGCGGCTGCAATGAACGTACTTGTGGTAGAAACATTAAATAATGCAGCGCTGTCTCCACCGGTACCAACACAATCAACAATGGTGCCAGGCGCGGTTTCAACCCTGGAAGCGAAATTTCTCATAACGGTTGCGGCACCAGCTATCTCATCTACCGTTTCGCCTTTCATATTTAGTGCTGCCAGTAATGCACCAATCTGTGCTGGAGTCGCCTCGCCTTCCATAATTATGGTCATAACCTTCTGCATCTCATCCCGGCTAAGGTCATGTTTCTGGGTTACGGCCCGAAGGGCGCCTTGCATATCCATCAATATTTAAACTCGTTTGGTTAATTAATACAGATTGTAACCGTATGGTTATTTGTATTGCTATTCAGGAATCTTGAAATTTAATCATTTTTTTAAATCTCGGCCGGAAAACCATATTTCTCTTTACGCGACCGTAAAAATTACGAGCTGAAAAATTACTCGCCGAATCCAGTGACTCTTCAAGGAACTTAGTCTGAGAATTCAGCTGGTCACCCAGCCACTCTATCTGGCGTGGCCAAATATTTAGTTTTGCATAGTTATATAGTCGCTGGTCCAGAGAATTGTAATTATCAAGCAGTTCTTGATTCGCCGAGTCAGCGAGTATTTTCTCACGCAAGGAGTTTGATTTTGCGACGTTGACTGATTGGTATCGAATATCGAAATTTGGTAGATCAATCCAATGTTTCCAAAGAACCAGAGATTCGTTAAAGGATTCCATCATGCCGGTGAAGCCAATTTGCGTTTCCAGGCAGTCTATCGCTTCCTGCAAGTTTAGCTCGCCCGATAATACTTTAACTTGCCGATTGGCATTGTTCGGCATCCATTCTGAAAAAGGTACTGAAACAGTCTTACGCTTAACCAGAAATTGATAATGGGAAATCGATCTGGCAACCGGGTCGCGCAGAAAGGTAAAAAATTGAATGTCTTTAAGTTCTAGATACTTACCGCGAGGCACGATGTTATGCCCCCCTATACTTTGTAAGTTAGGGTAACATTGCGAAATCCATTTCCATTCTTTATTTGTCAGTGTGACCGTGTCAAAACCACGATAAATATCACAGTGCTTTGCACCAAAATTTTTCCTTAAAATCTCCCTGATCGTCTGTCCTGCAGTTTTTTGAATATGTACGAAACCAAACACGTGACTGTAATGCTATATAAATTAAGTGTGGAAACTCAGCCTGTTCGAGCTGAAACTAGCTCTAAACAAACTCCAATTATCGGAGTCTACCAGTGCTAAATCAATATAGCCGGCTTTATTTTAAACTAAAGATTCGTTCCAAATTCCGCAATCGGAGAAAGCAATCAGGTTTACAACCCGGAGATATAAATAATTACGCTTACCGGGTTTTTTCTCAACATAGAGAAGACGGCATTATTGACCATCTCTTACAGCAGGTACCTGATCGTACTGGCAAGTTTATAGAATTCGGTTTTTCACCCAGCCAATGTAATTGCATAAACCTGCTAATTAACTATAAATATCAGGGGCTCTTCATGGATAGTAATGCCAGTAACTGTGAAATTGCCGAGGGAGTTTTACCCAGGTTTAATATCCCCGGCACAATGATCCAACAAGCATTTCTGGATCTAACAAACATTAATCCGCTGATTAGCAAAGCTAATTTAGGTGACACCGTTGACGTGTTATCTATTGATGTAGATGGTAATGATTATTGGTTTTGGGAGTCAATTGAAACCGATGCTAATGTGGTTGTAGTTGAATATAACGGCAGTTTTGGAGCTGAACGAGCAATTAGTGTTCCCTACAACGCTGAATTTGATCGTTACAAAGCCCACTCCTCTGGTTTTTACCACGGTGCTTCTTTGAAGGCACTCGCCTGTCTTGGTGAACAAAAAGGCATGGCCCTGGTAGGCACAGATGTCAGTGGTGTTAATGCATTTTTTATAAAGCGAAAATTTCTTTCTGCCAATTTGTTAGAGATGGACGTGAGCCAGGCTTTTCGACCGAATCGTGGACGAACAAAATATAAAAAGCTCAGTCAGCCTGAGCAATTCGCCTGTATTGAACATCTACCCTACACGGAAATTTCCTGACTATCCCTCAAAACCATCTCGACACTCGTTTGCAATATTGTCTGGCAGAATATTATTAACCGCCGGAGACACCGGCTTCTCTAAAGCCGGATATCTCACTGGTTCAGCAACGGACATCCTTACCAGTTATCGGTGCTGGCCTACGGAGTTTGGTATTGAAAGGTTAGATAAAATGCGCGTTCAGATTGATTGAAATAGGCAGCCGTCTCGTATTCTTCATCAAATAAGTTCTCAATGTGTAATTTGAGCATTAAGTTTTCGCCCAATTCGACCTGTCCTCGAAGATCTACGGTGGTATAGCTATCTAACTTAAGTGTATTGCCCAGATCGTCATAACGATCGCCTTCGGAGAATATTGTTGTACCAATACTGTATTTCCCAAAGTTTCGATCTAGATCGATTCGCAACGTTTCCTCTGCGCGTCTTGGTAGAACATTGCCATCGTTGAAGCCACCGCCTGAATCCTCATGGTCGAGTAAGGTTAATGCGACCGCGGCAGACCAATTATCACCTCTTCTACCTAACACAGCTTCAAAACCGTTTATGTCGGCTTTGCCAATATTAATCGGAGCAAAAGTGACTGGATCAAAACCAATCAAATTATCAATTTCAGATTGAAATACATTCAAAGACCAATGCCCTGAATCGCTATGGTCAGCCAGGCCCAATTCCAAACTCTTTGCTTCTTCCGGGTCAAGATCCGGATTACCGAAGCCAGGGAAATAGAGCTCATTAAAAGTCGGCGCCTTAAATGCTGTGCCATAGCCCAGGGTGAACTTACTGCCACCCGCAAACTGATGCCCAACGGCCACGTTTCCAGTAGTGTTGGTTCCGAACTGCTCATTATCATCCTGGCGTAGTCCAACCTGAAGATCATGCTGACCTAATTGGCCCTGATACTGAGCAAACACACCCGTATTGTCTCGAGAATCTTGTGCAAATGGCGTATCACTGCCGACTTTGTCATTTAAATAGTCGATTCCTGTTGTTACAACCGTATTATCACCAAGATAAAAATCTCCCTGGACAGTAACGCTATCTCGTTTGGTATCGAAACGGCTTGCTAATACTCCGTCTTTAAAGTTCTGCGAGAGGTCTTCGGCTTTACCCAATTGCAACGTTACGTCCACTGAATCTGACGGAGATAAACGCAAACTTGTGCCTAGTAGTTTTTGCTCAGTGTCAGTTTCGTTTTGAAAGTCACCATCAAATTCTGACTGAGATTGGCTGTTCAAATACTGAACATCAAATTCACTTTTGTCTGAAGGCCTAAAGCCGGCACGCAAATGCACAGAGTCGTTTTCGTGAGAATCATCATCATTTTCGATGGTAAAACAGCCCGCTAGCAAAGGCTGTCCAGTGCAGGAGTTAAATCCATCCGTTTCTTCACTACTGACACTCAGATTAAACCAGCTGTTATCACCTCCACCTGATATGCCGAAAGCAGCATTTTTACTTCCAAAACTCCCACCACCGACAGACAGAGAGGTATTGATTTCACCGCCACCACGTTTGGTGAATATCTGAATTACACCACCAATGGCCTCAGATCCGTACAAACTCGATCGTGGTCCGCGCACTATTTCAACGCGATCAATCTGCGCTATAGGCAAATCTTGAAATGCTGTAGTACCCAAACTGGCAGAACCCACTTTAATTCCATCAATGAGCACCAGCACATGGTCGGACTCCGTACCACGAATAAATACAGAGGTGTTTTTGCCTCTTCCGCCATTATTCGAGACAGTTAGGCCAGGCACGCCCTTGAGTAACTCAGTGACGGAGCGAACTTGACGCTGTTGAATATCTGCCTGGGTAAGAACTGAGACAGAGGCCAGAGTTTCATCGACTGTCTGTGCAGTGCGCGTTGCAGTAACAATGATAGGAGCTGTGGTGGTAGCAGCAAAGCTGACTATAGGGAGGGTGCCAAAAACCAATGGCAGAATAATCTGTCGATAATGCATTTTGTGTCCCCTGCCGCGCACGCCCGCACGACAAAAAGAAAATTAGAAAAGGCGTGGTCAGGAGAAACTACGTTGCCCACCGCCACGTCAGGTGGTGATTTCGGGCAGGTCTCCGGGCTGACGAGCATCTATTAAGATGGGGAATGACGCCTTCCCATGCATATGCACAGTGGCCGTTGTCATTCTTTCTCGATTACCGTTGCGGGGGCAGCGCTGGCTTTGTATATACGCACCAGCTTCCCATTTCATCCCTATCCGTTAACTGGATTGGGAAACCTGAAATCAGTGCGCGAAGCCTACTCAGTGTTCATATAAATGTCAATTTATAACGGGACCTTAACTGTGCTATTTTAGCGCCCCGCTTATCGCTCCCAGACTTATTTGATATGCTCAGTCAGTTTGAAATAGCCATTCGCTTGCCCGCTATTGTGCCAATGCTATGTGGTAATTTGCATTTTCTCCTGTTTACACAAGTATTTAGGCAGCTTCCAGATTTACAGCTATGTTTATAAAATTCATCACCTTCTTCATTATGTATTTAGTGGGCGCTCAGGCGGCAGCTGGAGGTATCGAAGTAACTGATGATCGGGGCAAGTTAATCGAACTTAACACCCCTGCCCTGCGCATTATCAGCCTCGCCCCACACATTACAGAAAATCTGTTTGCTATTGGAGCGGGCGATAACATTGTTGGTGTCACCTCATATAGTAACTATCCGGAAGCTGCAAACGATATCGAATTGGTTGGTACTTACAAACAGTTTGATGTGGAAAAAATTATCGTATTAGAGCCCGACATCACCATTGGCTGGGTAAGCGGTAATCCAGATAGGCAGGTAAAGTTAATCGAACGCTTTGATATTCCAGTGTTTTTATCCGAGCCACGAAGTTTTCAGGACGTCGCAGAGGAAATTAGAAAACTCGGTCAACTAACCGGAAACAACCAAATTGCCAGTCGTGTAGCTAATGATTTTCTTGGCGAAATTGAATCACTAAGCACGCAATATGGCAACAAGCAGCCGCTCGATGTTTTTTACCAGGTTTGGGACAACCCGATGATCACCCTGAATGGAGAGCATTTAGTTAGCCGGCTTATCGAAGGTTGTGGTGGGCGAAATGTGTTTGCCTCCCTGCCTTCGCTGGCTCCTCGTATTAGCACCGAAGCAGTCATTGAAAAGGACCCCGATGTAATCATAGCCAGTGGTGTAGGTTCTCGGCCACCGGAATGGCTTGATGAATGGTATAGCTTTGCCTTTTTGAAGGCGGTGGGAAAATCCAATCTATTTCATGTTAACCCGGATTTAATTGAGCGTCATACAGTGCGACTGGCCGACGGCATGAAAGCCGTTTGCCAGATTCTGGAAACGGCGAGAAAAAACCTTAAACTCTGACAAGGAATACTAATCAGCACTGCTGAGTAAAAGATTTCAAATAAATCACTAAAACCATTGCGAGAATAAATTATTAGCTGTATCTTTATACAGTGAATGAAGAAATATACAAAAATCTACAAAAATATGCAGAGCTCCACGCTCTGAGCAACTTTACATTTCTCGGAGGTGCATCACATCCAGAGGAGCTGGTTGTTCAGGCCGCCAAACTGGGCTACTCCGCCATTGCAGTGACCGACGAATGTAGCCTGGCTGGTGTGGTGCGGGCTCATGTAAAGGCTCGAGAAATCGGTATAAAATTTCTCCTGGGTTCTGAGTTTAGATTATCTGAAGGAATTCGACTATTATTAATTTCCCCCAACCTGTCTGCCTATACAGCATTATGTGATCTTATCACCCGAGGACGGCGCGGAGCAAAAAAAGGTTCATATCAATTACGAAAAAAAGATTTTACATCAGAAATATCATCCTGCTGCGCTATCCTTTTGTCACGTGAAACCACTCACGGAAGGCCTGAAAATGAGCTTGAATTGCTTAAAGATGGTCGCTGGCTTCGCACAATTTTTTCGGATAACACCTGGATTGGATTGGACCACCGCGCCGATGGCCTGGATTCTCTGCGACTGGAGCAGAAGCGACGCATTGCCCGGACCCTGGAGTTACGGCTGGTTTATTGTGGGAATACGCACATCCATCAACGCACAAGACAATGTCTGCAGGATGTTGTTACAGCCATTCGTAACAACACAACTGTTCGACAATCAGGCTACCAGCTGCATCCCAATGGAGAGTGGTTTCTGCAGCCAATTGCTACTCTCTATCAGCGCCTACCAGAAGAACTATTACTGGAAACACTGAAGATCGCAGAACGCTGTCAGTTTAGCTTGAGTGAATTGACCTATGAGTACCCACAGGAGCATATTCCTGCCCGCTCTACCCCTTATCAGTATTTGCGCAGGCTCACATTACAGGGCATGCACAAACGCTGGCCTGAAGGAACGCCGGATAAGGTTCAGGAACTGGTGCGCCATGAATTGAAGTTGATCAGGGAATTGAAGTATGAAGCTTACTTTTTGACCGTCTATGACATTGTCTGCTTTGCTCGCAGTCAGGCAATACTTTGTCAGGGGCGTGGCTCTGCCGCCAATTCCGCTATTTGCTATTGTCTGGGAATTACCGAAGTTGATCCGGCGCGGATGGATTTATTGTTCGAGAGATTTATATCCCGAGAACGTAATGAGCCTCCAGATATCGATGTCGACTTCGAGCATGACAGACGTGAAGAGGTGATGCAGTATATTTACAACAAGTATGGTCGTGAGCATGCTGCCCTGACAGCAACGGTTGTAACCTACCGACCTAAGAGTGCGATTCGGGACGTTGGCAAGGCTTTAGGATTTAGTCTGGACCAGGTCAGTCATTTGAGCAGCAATTTGTCCTGGTGGGATGGCAATCAGGTCATTCCGGAGCGACTGGCCGAGGCTAATATGGACATTAGTCAACCAGCCGTTCAACAGTTGATTAAACTCACCGCGGAAATTATCGGTTTTCCACGCCATTTATCCCAACATACTGGCGGTTTTGTGATTAGCCATTTGCCTTTAAATCATATCGTGCCGGTTGAAAATGCCAGCATGCCGGATCGAACCATCATTCAGTGGGACAAGAACGATATCGACGCTCTTGGATTACTTAAAGTGGATTGCCTGGCACTGGGCATGCTATCCGCTATTCGCCGTGGTTTCGATTTGATCGAACAGGTTACCGAGCAGCATTACAGCATGGCCACGGTTCCGGCCGAGGACACTGACACCTATGACATGATCTCCAAGGCGGACACCATTGGCGTATTTCAGATTGAGTCCCGGGCACAGATGGCTATGCTGCCACGACTTAAGCCGCGTAATTTTTATGATCTGGTTATCGAGGTGGCTATCGTACGTCCTGGCCCCATTCAAGGTGATATGGTGCATCCTTACCTAAAGCGACGCCAGGGTCTGGAGCCGGTTGTCTACCCCAGCGAAGCCGTTAAAACCATTCTGGAACGCACTCTGGGAATCCCGATTTTTCAGGAGCAGGTCATTAAGCTTGCTATGGTGGCAGCTGGTTTCACACCGGGAGAAGCCGATGGGTTACGTCGCTCTATGGCTGCCTGGAAACGTCGTGGCGGTATCGAGGAATACCAGAAAAAGCTCGTTAAAGGCATGGTCGAGCGAGGCTACAGTATGGAGTTTGCCGAGCGGATTAATCAGCAAATACTGGGCTTTGGTGAATACGGTTTTCCCGAGTCTCATGCGGCCAGTTTTTCGCTTTTGGTCTATATCTCGGCCTGGATGAAGTGCCATCACCCGGCAGTATTTACCTGTGCCTTACTAAATAGTCAGCCAATGGGTTTTTATGCGCCGGCGCAGTTGGTACAGGATGCTCAACGTCATGACGTAGAAATACGCCCGGTCGACATCAACTGCAGTAACTGGGACTGTAGCCTGGAGACTGACATTAGCCCACCAGCGATTCGCTTGGGCTTGCGTCTCGTCAAACACCTGAGCCATATAGGCGCGGAGCAACTTTTAGAAGCTAGAAACAGCAAGCCTTATGCCAGTAGCGCCGATTTAGCCCGTCGCAGCAAAATGGACCAGAAGGATCTCAATGCTCTGGCAGCCGGGGCCACACTAGATAGTATTAGCCATCATCGACATCAGGCTACATGGGATTTAAGTGGTGCGGAACCCGACCTCCCCTTGTTACAGGATGCCTGGCCGGACGAACCGAAGCCTATGTTGATTGCCCCGAGTGTAGGCGAGAACGTGCAAGCAGACTATGCCAGTACGGGTCTGACCTTGGGTCCTCATCCATTGGCACTACTACGCCAACAGTTGGACCACTACCGAATCAAAACATCAAAACGGATTCTGGCCACTCCCCATGGTGCACTGGTAAGAGTGGCAGGTATTGTGACCAGCAGGCAAAGGCCATCCAGTGCAAACAATGTGGCATTTGTGACACTGGAGGACGAGTCTGGCTATCTGAATCTCGTCGTATGGCAACGCATTGCTGAAGCCCAGCGCCGCATACTCACGCAATCAAGACTAATGGCAGCCTTTGGAGAAGTTCAACGCGAAGGTGATGTTATTCACATAATTGTGAAACAACTTAAAGATTTCACACCCATGTTGGGGGAAATCCTCACCCGGTCGCGGGATTTTAAATAACTATCAGGGAACCAGAACTACTTTAGGTGCGCTAATTTCGCCATTCAGCAAAGCACGAAATGTTTCCGGACCCTGATCTAGAGAACGTTCTTCTACCCAACTTAAGCTACCAAAGGCACCACTGTAAAGCTTGTGGGCAGCGGCTTTTAAATCTGCAGTGGTATAGGTGTAGGCACCAAGCACTGTGATTTCTGACAGTGTCATTTTACGCGCATCAAGCCCGCCCAAATTATCTTGCAAACCAATATGTAGAAGAATTCCACAGGGTGCAAGAGCATGCATGGCTAGTTGTCGGGTTTTCTCACTACCGACGCAGTCGACTACCAGGTCATAGCAGTTCTCAGGTGTATCTTCCTCAAGTGGGCTATATACTTTGCCAAATTGTTCTGCTACCGCAGGCTTCTGACGTAGCGCATTGGTTTCAGCCAAAGCGATGGTTTCACAACCTTGGTGCTTTAATAATAAAGCCGTTAGCAAGCCGACTGATCCACCACCTATCACCAGCGCCTTGAGTTCCGACACTGGGCGTACAGAAACACGATTAACCAACACCAGCCCGTGATAACCGGTGGCTGCAGGTTCTGTTAAAGCGGCATGAATCGGTGACATATCATCAGGCACACGCACCAGGCACTGTTCCGGCACGCTAACTCGCTCAGCATAACCACCGGGTCGAGTCATACCAATCATGGTGCGATTGGCACACAAATTTGAGCGTCCAGTCAAACAGTAGTCACAATAGCCGCAAGTGATCAACGGATTTAAAATAACCTGTTGAGAGTCGCGACTACCACCCTCTACCAAACCACACACTTCATGGCCCAACACCATTGGTGGTAAACGTCGTGGATCATGTCCTTGATAGGCATGCATATCTGAGCCGCAGATTCCGACAGCATGGATATTAATCAACAGGTCATCGCCCAAAATCGGTTCCGGTTGTTCCAGAACCTGCATTTCATTGGGAGCGGTATATACTAATGCTTTCATTGTTCTATTCTATTTCGCGGTAAAACCACCGTCGACAAACAGGGTTTGCCCGGTGATATAGTTTGATGCCGGTGCTGCAAGAAATATCGCCGCACCATGAAGATCCTGCATTTCACCATTACGACCTATGGTCGTCTGGCCGGCTGCCCATTCACGCCGGGCAGGATCACTGAATACTGGTTGAGTTAAATGGGTAGGAAAAAAACCTGGTGCGATAGCGTTACAGGTAATGCCGTCCGCCGACCATGTTTCAGCCATAGCCCTGGTCATTTGCATAACGCCGCCCTTGGAAGCACCGTAGGGAAGGCTATTAGGAAATGCCCGAACAGATTGCAGGGAGGCGATATTAATAATGCGTCCCCAACCTTTGTTGCGCATCGCAGGAACTAGTTGTCTGGCGAGGAAAAACGGGATGCCTAGATTAATATTTAATGTGGTGTCCCAGCTTTCCTCACTTATCTCATCAACTGGCTCACGCAGATTTACTCCGGCACAATTAACCAGAATATCGACATCGCCGGCCAGGCTTGTCGCCATGCTAGCTAAGTCCGCCAACCTGGAACGATCAAGTAAATCCCATGCGATTGCGTGCCCTACTCCACCATCGGCGCGAATCAGTCTTACCGATTCGTCCAACGACTCTTGCCGTCGAGCAACGACGATAACCTCTGCACCGACCGATACCAGGGCCTGTGCTAATGCGCGACCAATACCATCGCTGGCACCTGTTACCAGGGCAACCCGGCCATCAAGCCGGAATAAACTGGATGTTGTCATGGCTTCAGCTTAAATTCTTCGTCAGGAAAGTACTTGTGTAGTCGATCGTCTCCGGTCAGTGCATGACCTTCCATTCCTTCCATACGGGAAATACGACTACTCGCCACACCGACACTCTTGTTTGATTGTTGGGTCATACGTTGCCAGGTAACCGTTTTAATAAATTTACCGACACTTAAACCGCCGGTATATTTAGCAGCACCCTTGGTGGGAAGAATATGATTTGTGCCAGAGCACTTATCGCCATAAGCAACCGTAGTTTCTTCACCAAGGAATAAAGATCCGTAGTTGGTAAGATTGGCCAGCCACCAATCGAGATCATCCGCCTGAACTTCAAGGTGTTCAGGTGCATACTCATCGCTTATGGCTGCAGCCTCTTCTCGGCTGTCAACTAATACCACTTCACCGTAATCCCGCCATGCATTTTCCGCCGCGGTTCGGTTAGGTTCTGGTAAGCGCTCTATGTAATAAGGCACTCGTGCCATGGCATTTTCAGCCAATGTTCTAGATGTGGTCACCAGCCACGCTGGTGAATCTGGTCCATGTTCTGCCTGACCAACCAGATCTGACGCGACAATTTCAGGATCTGCATCTGCATCTGCTATAACCAGTATTTCGGTAGGCCCGGCAAATAAATCAATACCGATTTTGCCAAATAAAATGCGTTTTGCTTCGGCAACAAAGCGGTTGCCAGGCCCTACCAGGATATCTGCGGAATGACCGGTAAACAGTCCATTGGCTAAGGCAGCGATACCCTGCACCCCACCTAAGTTAAGAATGGTATCTGCACCGCAAAGATGTGCCGTGTAAATAATTGCCGGGTGGGCACCATTGTGATTCCGATTCGGTGGCGAACAAACAATTACGTTTTTAACTCCAGCCACTTTCGCCGTAGTTACACTCATCACAGCAGAGGCAATGTGAGCATAACGACCACCAGGCACATAACAGCCAGCTGTATTTACCGGAATAAGCCGTTGACCAGCGAATAGTCCGGGTGACAATTCGGTTTCGAACTCTGACATGCTGGCCATCTGAGCTTCGGCAAAGCCACGTACCCTGTCATAGGAAAATTGAATATCATCACGAGCTGTTTGGGATAGGCTTTTCGTGGCCGCCTCTACTTCTGCCTGACTAACAACAATGCTGCCTTCAAAGCCGTCTAAATCACGAGTGTAGTCTCTTACCCGTTGTTCACCGCCGGTCTCGATTTCAGCGAGCATTTTATTTACCAATTCTCGAGTATCGTCTTCGCCAGTAGTCGGTGACTTACTGGCTTTCTTCAAAAATTCCACGGGCCACCTCGTGCAAATAATAATTAGGGATGAAACTAACAAAGATAGAGCAATGCTCTACGATCTAATCCAGCTAAAAGTAATTAGCTGCGCAAGTAGAAATTGATCATCTAAACTAGTATTTCATTCTGCCCAGGCCGAGTTTGAGTTGGGCAGAATGAAACCGATTAATTGTCGTGTCTATTGGATGGTTCCGTAAATATACTCCGGTAACCATAGGGCAATCATCCACCCATTTCCCGAACAGTAAAAACCACACTATTAATAATTGCTAATGAAAGCGCTTACAAAGCGTGATTGGCATTCAAGCATTCAACCATCTTTTTGTCAACCATATATAGGTTGCAACAATTGGGTTGCAACCTATATATTGATCTAAATTTTGCAGTTATTGCCTTATTGATTAATTGGTTCTAATTACTTATTGTGGGCCCCCTTCATATTTTTTTAAATATTCGACAACTAAAAATTCATCCTGAAAGCGCTTGTAATAAATGACTAATCTACCGAAATTAGACGATGTTGCACAACATGCTGGTGTGTCTACTGCGACGGCTTCACGGGCACTGAATCGGCCAGAATCTGTGCGGCCGGAATTGCGCAGGAGGGTTACCGATGCAGTCGACGAACTAGGTTATGTCGCTCATGGCGCCGCACGCGCACTAGCCAGTCGAAAATCAAAAACTGTTGGCGCTATTGTTCCTACAATAGACAATGCGATCTTCGCGAAAAGCATACAAACGTTACAGGATCGGTTGTCCAAACTTGGATACACTCTGTTACTAGCAAGTTCAGACTACAATCAGGAACGTGAACGCAAAGAGTGCCAAACGCTGTTGGAAAAAGGTGTGGACGCTCTCATTCTGGTTGGCGAAGAGCATCACCCATCAGTCTACCGACTGCTGGACAACAACCAAACACCCTACGTTAATATTTGGATATACAATGAAAGCAGTTTGCAGCCCTGCGTGGGCTTCGACAATGCTTCTGCAGCAAGAAAGCTCGCTAAATATTTAATTGATATTGGTCATAGAGACATTGCAATGGTTGCTGGTATCAACGAGGGTAATGACAGGGCTGCCGAACGAGTAAGTGGCGTACTCACTGCATTAAACGAACATCAGTTATCTTTCTCCCCAGGGTATCTGATTGAAAAGCCCTACGAAATCGCAGCAGGTCGTACAGCAGCAAAACAACTACTTTCTTTATCCAATCCACCAACCGCCATAATGTGCGGTAACGATATTCTTGCGATGGGCGTGCTATTTGAGTGCCTGTCAAGAGGGTTCAGAGTTCCAGAGGATATTTCTATAGCGGGGTTTGATGGCATGGATCTTACTGCTCATATAACCCCTGCCTTAACAACTGTACAAATCCCATCAGAAGAAATGGGGTACATGGCAGCAGAATACGTCCATGCCAGAATTTCAAAACTTCCCGTCAATGACAAAACGAAGCTCATAGCTAACATCATCGTGCGGGATTCTACCTCTGTGCCCAGATCTCATAGTCTGAGGTGAAAATAGTATCTACAAGTTGACTTTTTGAAGTTACAGGAAGCTCAATCTCTACACATCATACGGCGACCGTGCAATACATCTTGGGTGTAACGGGATCTTTACTGAACTATGGCGCTTGATTACAATCAATTAAACACAAAACACTAGATACAAAGTAACAATTAACCCAAGATCCATTGACTGCATCGATAGGACTGGCGACGGTGGAGTGGCAATTCCTCAGTCACATTGACATACACTCTTGACATTGATAGATAACACTGTTTGAATCCAGATCTGACTTGTAAGCGCTTTCAAAGCGCGATTTGTAGTGAATTTCGCAATTTCGAGCAATTTTTCAAGTCCATTTTAGAAAACTTAAACTTTCCTACTGGAAATGCGCCTGGTGGATTAGCCTTCACCCACTGGGCCCAATATTCGAAGGTAACCACGTAAAAGGAGAATAAACTCCATGAATCCTTTCATGAAAACCGCGGCAGCCGCCGCGATAGGTCTGGCTCTAATGAGTTCGGCCGCCTACGCAGAAAAAGTCTTACGTATCCAGTCGGTGCTACCGACCTCAGCTGACGAAGTCGTTATGTTGAAGGAGTTCGGTAAAGACGTTGCAGCACTGACTGGTGGGTCGCTCACCGTCGAAGTACTGCCGGCAGGCGCTGTTGTTGGACCACGAGACATCATTGATGCTGTTGACGCGGGCCTCGTTGAAGGTGGCTTTGCCTGGACACACTATTGGGCTGGTAAGCACGTTGCGGCTAACCTGTTCGGCGCACCTGTTGCGGGTGCCGGTGTTGGACTCGATAACATCGCGTTCCTGAGCTGGTTTCAGTACGGTGGTGGCAAGGAGTTGTATGACCGTCTGTGGGATGAAATGGGCGTGAACGTCAAAGGTTTCATGCTGCAACCAGTAGGCCCTGAGGCACTTGGCTGGTTCCCACATCCTATCAAATCAATGGATGACTTCCGTAAACTACGCTTCCGTGCACCTCCGGGCATGGTTGGTGCGGCATACGCTGAAATCGGTGTTCCAGCGGTTGCTATGGGTGGCGGCGACATTCTGCCAGCGCTTGAGAAAGGCACTATCGACGCAGCCGAATGGTGCTGCCCGAAGCCAGACTCGGTCTTTGGTTTCCAGAAAGTGCTAAAGCACTACTACCTCCAGGGTCTGCACCAGGTAGTCGTGAACGCAGACATGTATGTGAATGGCGATTTCTACAAATCTCTAAGTGCGCTTGAGCAGAAAGCACTGGAAGTTGCGGCAAACGCTTCTCTGTCAAAATCTATGTCCTACCGAATCTATGAAAACGGTAAGGCGCTGAAAGATCTGACAGATAATCACGGCGTAATCCTTGAAGACACTCCAGCAGATTACTTCACAGAGTACATGGCGGCCGCTAAGAAGTCGCTCGAAGCCGCTGCTGCAGAAAACGCGTTCTTTGCAGAAGTATGGCAGTCCCAAAAGGATTTCGCAGATACTGTTGTACCATTCTGGTCAGGTGCTCAAACCTCAAACGCAAGTTTGGGTCGCGCACACGCAGCTACACTGAAGTAGAAAAGTCACTGAAGTAAAAAGTCCTTGTTGCGAGGCCCGTCAGGGCCTCGCTTCATAGTTGCTATCTGGGCTTTTTTGTGGCCCTATCTACATAAGTAAGAGCCCAAAATGGGCATAAACATAATAGCGGAGAAAGGGCATGGCTGAAGAAGAGGTAAATCCGGAAGATCTCGAAATTGCGGACGAACTGATTGCGGAGCGTCGTGCCGAGGCACCGGGTGAAACGCCAGAGGATATGACTTCCTGGCAACGCCCGATAACCGCAGCTATTGACCTCACTAATTACCGGGCGGGCCAGATTCTTGCCCTGCTCATGGTACCGCTCATTGTCGTAGTGGTGCTCGAAGTTATTTCACGAAATTCTTTTTCGATCTTGCAGAATGCAGGGTTCGAAGATCTCGCCCGAACCCTTGGACTTGGCCCCACACTCTGGGTGTATGACACCAGTCGTATGATAGCCGGCGTGCTATTCATGGCGGGCGCGGGCTATGGTCTGATGCGTGGCGTTCATATCCGTGCCGACTTCCTCTACCGAAATTGGTCGGCCAAGACACAAGCAACAGTGGACGCATCACTGTACCTCTTGTTCTTTATGCCTTCGATGATCTTCTTTACCGTTATCGCCTCAGAGTTCTGGTGGGTCGCCTTTTCAAGAGGTGAAACCATGCAGGTCGACAGTGCCTGGGGACCACTTTTGTGGCCCGCACGCCTGGCGATGCCAGTCGGTGCCTTCCTCTTGTTGCTGCAAGGCCTCCCTGAGATTTTCCGCGCATTTCACAAGATGGGTAAAGAGCGAGAGCGTTTGTTCGTACGGGCCTTGCCTGTCTATTTAATCGCACTGATCTGGCTCGTTCTAGCGGTATTCCAACCAAGCATGGTCCCCGGCGGCGAGTCGTTTTCTGACCTCATGTCTGCCCGCACGAGCATAGACAAAGCGACCATCGGATTGATCATGTTGGGAGCCATGCTCTTCGTGATCTTTATCGGCTTTCCCATTGCGTTCACGTTGATATTCCTTGCCTTTGTCTTCGGCATTTGGGGCGCCAACTTCAAGTTGACCACGCTATTGATGACGTTGAACACGAACTCCACCATGTTGAACGATCAGCTCATGGCGGTGCCGCTCTTTGTTCTGATGGGGATCGTAATGGAAGCGGCGGGCTTGATGGAACGGCTGTTTACATCGATCCAGATGATCATGTCGCGCGTTCGCGGCGCGTTGTTCATCGCCGTACTGATCGTAGCCACGATTTTTGCAGCGGCCACTGGTATTGTGGGCGCTTCTGTGACCCTACTTGGAATTATGGCTGGCGCGACCATGACCAGATCAGGCTATGACGTCAAGCTTGCGGCCGGAACCATCACCGCAGGCGGCACATTGGGCATTCTGATACCGCCCTCGATTATGCTAATCGTTATGGGGCCTGTTCTGGAAGTTTCAACCCTTGACCTCTTCCGTGGAGCCTTTATTCCCGGTGCCCTGCTGGCCACCCTTTTCCTACTCTACACGCTTGGACGCTGCTGGCTGAATCCGGACTTAGGGCCAATTTTGTCAGAAGAGGACCAACCTAAAACTTCTGCATTTTATGGTGCTGAGGTTGCACTGATCTGCCTGGGCGTTTTGACCGTTTGCCGAGTCTTTGGCCTTGCCATGGGCGGTGCTTTTAGCGGTGTGATGCCATTTGGCGGCTTGATCGTTTTGGCCATTACCTGTGCCGTAGCCTATGCCGCATATCGTCGTTTGAACCTACTCAGGATTGTGCTTCCGATCGCGATGATCTTCCACATTTATATGATCTTTGCGAATATGGGCGAGGACGGTAGCCTGCCGATCTGGTCGATAACCTTTGCTTCATTCACCCTGCTTCTAGCATATTTGGGACGGCCAATTTATAGCCCTGCGGCTGACAGTGGGTTCTATTTCTCGGATCTTTGGGATGAGTTCTTTGCCGGGCTCATGCCTCCCACGATCCTGATTTCTTTTGCTTTGGGGTCGATTCTCCTTGGCTTCGCAACACCTGCTGAGGCCGCAGCGATGGGCGCTTTTGGTGCCATCTTGTTATCTATCGGTTACGGCAAGTTCACCATTCCTAGTTTCTTTGACAGTCTGATCAAAGCCCTGGAGATCACGGTTTTGATCATGTTCCTGGTTGCCGCATCGAACTTCTTTGGCGCCGAATTCAGTGCTTTGGGCACGCCAAAGATGATGACTGAGTTGCTACTTGGCCTCGACATGTCGCCTTACCTCATATTGATCGTGGTTATGGCACTGATCTTCCTGCTCGGATGGCCACTGGAGTGGGTACCTATTGTTCTGATCGTTGTGCCAATTTTGCTGCCAACCGTCGAGGCGTTGGATATCCACGGGCTGAGTCGCTACGACCTAATGGTCTGGTTTGGCATTTTGGTCGCGGTGAATCTACAAACCGCATGGCTATCTCCACCTGTGGCCTTGTCAGCTTACTTTCTGAAGGGGGTCGTGCCGGATTGGGATCTCAAGGACATCTATCTCGGCATGATGCAGTTCATGGTGATTCAACTTATCGGCCTCATCCTGCTGTTTATCTTCCCGCAACTGGTGCTTTGGCTTCCCGAAGTAATGTCTGGTGGGTAAATCATGGTACATTTCCTTCGATCTACCTTGTCAAAGGTAAGCGCCGGCCTTCACTGGCTGGCAATTCGATAGAAAGCGTAAAATCCAGGGTAAGTGCAAATTAGCATAAGCAATATCCACAGAAAGAAGGCTGTCTTGGGTAATCGTTATCGAAGGTAGGATCGAATTTATGGACGGGCTATTCACTGGTATAAAGGCGTAATCAACAATGGTGCAGGCGTTACCCTAAGTAGTTCCCGAGCTGGACTTTTAGGGGGCGATGAGAATGACAGTAAAGCCTCTGTCCTTTCAGAACGCTCGTCATCAGTCAACTTGCGAATCCATGGGCCTCTCTTCTGCGGATAATCTTTAGCCATCGGAGTATATTGTGATAGAACCGGTTTCTGACCACTATAGGTTGAATATCCCCATGCCCTGGTTTCTTCTCCGCGTAGTAAATCGTCAAACTGCGAGTCATGGATGGCGCCGCCCGTGCGCTAGCCAGTCGTAAAACTCGTACTGTTGGCGCTATAGTGCCCACTGTTGATAACGCAGAAGCAGCAAGATCAGTAACCAGGTACCTGATTGAAATTTGGCATAAAGATATCGCTATGGTTGCAGGTGTA
>JBLHGU010000082.1:0-21795 GCA_047615875.1 Parasphingorhabdus sp. | reverse complement strand
CTACCTGCAGGGGCGGTCGGGGCAGCTTTCTTTTCCCAGGTCAATGGTTATGGGCTATTTAACATCTGGCTTACTGATACTACAGCGGGACTGATCGCAGCATTTTTTCTGCTAGATTTAGCGATTTATTTCCAGCACCGCATTTTCCATGCAGTTCCCCTGCTGTGGCGACTACATAGAGTGCATCACTCTGACATCGGTTTCGATGTCACTACCGCACTAAGATTTCACCCGCTAGAAATCTTGCTATCGCTGCTAATTAAAATGTCCCTGATTGTCATTCTAGGCGCGCCGATAATCAGTGTGATTATATTTGAGATAGTCCTGAACGGGGCCGCCATGTTTAATCATGCCAATATGAACATTACAAAAGGCCTGGACCGACTGTTGCGTCTTTTCGTCGTCACACCGGACATGCATCGCATACACCATTCGGTGCATAACAAAGAAACCAATAGTAATTTCGGCTTTAATATCCCCTGGTGGGATCGACTCTTTGGAACCTACACAGATCAGCCACGGGATGGTCACGACGAGATGCTAATCGGTCTTGCTGAATTTCGCCAACAACCAGATCAAAGATTAGATAAACTACTGGTTCAACCTTTTCGAAAAACCGTTTAGACCGACACTCAACATGCCAATTGAATCAAAACTGCTGGAAATTCTGCGCTGCCCGATTACCAAACAACACTTGCAAAATATAAGTCCTGATCAACTCACCTTGTTGAATCAAAAGATTCACGATGGTGTGGTTAGTCATCTGGATGGCAGCAAGGTTACTAAAGAACTCGACTCAGCATTAATCACTCAGAATCGAAAAACCATTTACAAGATTGAGGATGATATTCCTATAATGCTGGAGGATCTCAGCATTGATGCGGAGCTCTTAAACTAGCAAAAGCCTTTTGCTGTTGAAAGATTTTCGCCGCACTCTTCAGTGGTTTTCTTGCAGAAGAAATTCGGCAAACTTAAAATCCAGTTCAGTATCTATATCGATAGAACGCTCTTGAGGCATCAGATAGCCAAACGCCTTTTCAGTTGGATAAAAACTACGCCCAGATAAGAGCGTTGCCAGGTTAGTCGCGAAAATCGCACCATTAGGTCGATAATGCGTCTGAAGGTCCTGACTTCTGGATGCCGCAGCATCACCGCCCATAAAATTGTCCATGATCAATTCATCCGTTAATGGTTTCGCCCATAGCGGACTGTGCTCACATTCACAGATGGATATGACGGCCTCGGCTGATTTGCTCTGGAACAGTTCTAATGCAGCATCAATATCGCCACTTAAACGCAGTGGCGAGGTGGGTTGCAACAATACCAGGATATCGAAATGCGCCCCACTTTGTTTTAGTTGATCCACCACTTCCTCAGCAACATCAATTGATTTAGCCCTATCGGTAGAAGTGCCAGGTGAACGAAGAAAAGGCACGGTCAAGCCTGCATCTCTCGCCACACTCGCAATGGCCTTATCATCTGTAGAAACCAGGATGTCGTCCAGATAGAGGCAATTACTAGCGGCGTCGATAGTCCACTCGATTAACGCTCGACCGCCTAACGACCGAATATTTTTTCCTGGAACCCGTTTACTTCCACCTCTTGCGGGAATTAAACCCAGGATTCGTTTTCCGTCTAACACGATTAGTCTCTTACTTAACTCAGTGGGGGATAATGTACCTGACCAGCTAAATTAGTAGTAGTGAAATAAAAAGGGCCCCTAAAAATCGGAGCCCCGCAAAACAATAAGAATACTGACCAGCTTACTGTTGATAGAAATCCATCAGAATATGCGCTACTTCTGTCCGGGCAAACTCCACAGGCAAATCCTCGCCATTGGCGAGCATTTCACGAACCCTGGTACCGGACAAAAGGACAAAGTCTTCCTTTGAATGATCCGGGGCATCGCGCATCATAACCACCTTATCGAGCTTCTTCGAATAGGCGGTATGGTCAGCGCGGAAGATTTTAATTTCTAAAGCATCGTCTGGCACATCTTCATCGAATATCGATTGCGCATCGAAGGCACCATAGTAGTCTCCAACACCTGCGTGATCTCGACCGATAATAAAGTGAGTGCAGCCGGCGTTTTGCCTGAACACTGCGTGCAATACAGCTTCTCTTGGTCCTGCATAAAGCATATCGAAGCCGTAACCTGTAATCATTACTGAATTTTCTGGAAAATACAGTTCGACCATTTTTCGAATAGCAGCATCACGCACTGGTGCCGGTATATCGCCTGGTTTTAGCTGACCCAGCAACATGTGGATTAATACGCCATCAGCATCTGTTGCATCCCTCGCCATTTTGCACAATTCTTCATGGGCGCGGTGCATGGGGTTGCGGGTTTGAAAGGCCACAACAGTGTTCCAGCCACGCTCACTGATTTCATCTCGAATCTGTTGCGCAGTACGAAATGTCTCAGGAAACTCAGTTTCGAAGTAGCTGAAATTTAATACCTGAATTGGCCCAGAAATCGCCACCCTGCCCTGACTGGTAAACGCAGCCACGCCTGGATGACTATTATCCAGTGTGCGATAGACCTTCTCTGTAATATTATCCATTTGCTGTTGAGTCATAGTTTCCACAGCAACAACCTGCTGAATGGCTATGACTGGATTGCCTGGCACATTAGGATCTTTTAAAGCAATTCGACTACCTACTTCAATCCCTGCAACCTCTTCGACCAGATTCATTACTGGTGTCGGCCAGAATACGCCATTTGAAGTGGTAAGGTTATTGGCTACACTGACAGCATCAGCCACATCCATATACCCATCTAGCGGTGTGAAATATCCGGCGCCCAGCATTACGGCGTTGGCTGCGGTTGCGGAAGACACTAAAACTGAGGTCAGGCCTTTAGCCTCCTCAAGTAACTTTGCTCGCTCATTTTCGTCAGCCACAAAAAGTGAATTTAACTGGTCGGCGGCGTGGGGCTTAATCATTAATTCTTCTCGAGATGCGTCATTTCATACACGGCCAGTATGTGGCACGTTATCGTATTTTAGATAATGCCTACATTAGCACCTAACCCAAATGGTAATCATCTGAGCAGGCACTAAAATATTTGATTGCTGCATAAACCGGGAACGGTAGTCTCGACAAAACATCTAGATACCTTCTCGCCACTAGCTCCTTTTCCCATGACAGCTAAAAAATCTGAAAAATACTTAAGAGGCTTCGCGGTTACTTAACCGACGTTGCTGGACAACAGCGTCTGACAGTGTTTTCAATAACTCAACGTTGTCATCCCAGCCGATGCAGGCATCGGTAATGCTTTGTCCGTACTTTAGTTCCACGCCGGGTTTTTGGTCTTGTCTGCCCTCATGCAAATGACTTTCGATCATGACACCAAATATTCGCTGATCACCGGATGCAACCTGATTACCGACATCCTGACAGACGTCAATCTGACGGTTAGCAATTTTTTTACTATTAGCATGACTGAAATCAATCATTATTCGTGGAGCGAGCCCGGCCTTTTCTAGTAACGCAGCGGTTTGCTCGACATGCTCTGATTCGTAATTAGGTGTCGGCCCGCCACGTAAAATAATATGACAATAGGGGTTGCCGCTGGTCTCATAAATTGCCGACAAGCCAGACTTGGTCAGAGAGAGGAAATGATGAGGTCGAGTGGATGAACCAATTGCATCGACAGCTATCTGCAGACTTCCATTTGTACCATTTTTAAATCCAACTGGGCAGGAAAGACCCGATGCCAACTCCCTATGCACCTGGCTCTCGGTGGTACGAGCACCAATAGCCCCCCAGGATATTAAATCAGCCACATATTGCGGCGTAATTATATCCAGATATTCTGTGGCAACCGGTAGTCCCAACTCATTAATATCCAGAATTAGTTTACGAGCCATGCGAAGACCCTTATTGATATGGAAACTATCGTCCAGATCAGGATCGTTGATTAAACCCTTCCAACCGACTGTTGTTCTTGGCTTCTCGAAATAGGTTCGCATGATAATTAGCAGCGTATCTGCGTAGCGCTTTTGTTGTTCCGCCAGCCTGTTAGCGAATTCCATAGCGGCTTCGGTATCATGTATAGAACAGGGACCGGTGATTACCACCAGACGATCGTCTTTCTGATCAAGAATGTTTTCGATATCGCGACGCGCCTGCCAGGTGACTTGAGCAGCTTGATCGGAAATTGGAATCTCTTCGCAGACTGTTAAAGGGTTGGCAACTTCCTTTATTTGGGCAATACGAAGATCATCGGTTTGATGAATTTGTGACATGATTAGTGGCTTGAATAACTTTTAGAATACAGGCATCCGGCTAGCTGATTTGCATAGTTTGCAATTTCCGGACATGAAGTTGATGAATCTTCGCATAAATCGAATAGAAATAGATTGGGATGCGGAAGTTTCTAAGGGCTATTTTATAATAATTTTCGCAAATACGCGAAGTACTGACCGATTTAACAGCGACACTGCCCTTTGATCGCTATCTCGGCATCAACCTTTCAATTGCCGGGGCACCATGCACCTCTAATTCTCGATGATGAGATCGATATCGACTTAACAGACATCCTGCATATCCTAGCTTACGAATAATGCCACTCGTACGACTATCGAAATCGCATAGATCTCCAAAGGGTACAGAAAACCAGCGACTGATCTGTTTGTCAGGAAGATCACTCAGCAACCCGTGGGTCAGTCTTATTTGTCGCTCAATCTCGCTCGAATTTAGAGAAGAAAGCACATAATGATTATGGCTGTGGTTTCCATAATGAATCAGTGGATGAACTGGTAATTCGTTCAAATTAGATAGTAGAAATTCAGACAAGGTGGGGAGCAAGTCCAGACAGCTTAAAAAACGATCCAACTCTTTGTCGACAACCTGACTGTTATTTAGAGCACTTTTGGAATATCGGTAGAACCTTTTGCCTGCAACGGGTGTAATTCCGCGCATTTCTGACTCAAACTTCTTGGTCAAGTCTCGACTTTCTAGATAGCGAATTTTATCCCGCCAATTAGCCGATCCGTCAAATGCCCCACCATTCACATACAGAGTAAAGGGAATTTTCAATTCTTCGAATATAGGTAAAGCCTGCTCAAGTACGCAACGATAGCCATCATCGAAGCTCACTGCAGCAAAGCCTGCTGGGTTTTCTAAACGGGAAAAATCATCCACACTGACGAATTCAAAACGCCTTGCAACAGCCTGGAGTTGCAAACGAAGTTGGTTGGGTGTGACATTATGTAAGCTGCCATCAAGTTCTTCAGGCAGATTTTCAAAAACCGCGTGATACAAAAGCACCAGGCCCTGGTCGGAAGAACAGTTTTGTAGTATTTCGCTCATCAGACCAGGCAGGCTATTCGGTGCAGCTAACCAGCACTAACTAATGAACTAAAGAATGGCCACCAGGCGACAAAAAGTAGTAACAATAAGAATATGTCGACCTTTAAAACCCAACCAAACCTCTGACGTTCTTTGCCTTCGGCGCTAGAACGATAAACGGCTGCCATCAGTATATCCAGACCCATAACGAAAAAAAACATTGGGGCTATTGCCGGAGCCAATAATGAAGGCCACATACTCCAACCGGAATGTGCAGGCACACCTCCAGCGAATGGTGCACTAACAACGAGCACCAGTATCACGGCAGCATGGATCAAACGCAGCGGTCCGATTGATTTAATTTTTTCTAACATGAAGCGTTTTCAAAAAAGGATTGTGGGATTGACTGAATAACAATATGAGTCAAGTTGATCGGGCTAAGGGTTCTGTTAGTTCGAGTAGTAACTAATGAATTTTATAAATCCAGTAGTGAGCATCGCCATCAGCAGTATAGGGTGCATCGCGAACGAGTTTCATCAGGCTTGCGGCTTTGGCATCGACTATCGCATCGCTCACCGACTGAAAGTCGCTATTGTCATAAAATGCGGTTCGCGTGCTAACCATTAGAACTCCACCGGGCTTGCACATCTTTAACAGTTCCCACATCACTTTGGCTTCTACATGCCCCAGGGTAAACACGCCGCAGCAAACCACAATATCAAAACTCTGCAGCCATTCCTGTCTGGGAGGCAAAGTTAAATCAATACCGCCCAGAAGTGATTCATAGATGGCCAATTTATGTGCCTCGTCGACCATTTCCTGAGACAAATCAGTACCAAATAGTTGTTTAACCCCTGCTTCAGCCAAGAATGTACCCAGCATGCCAGTGCCACAACCAGCATCCATAACCTGCAGATCCTGTACTTTAGGTGCTGGATCAAAACAATCTGCTAATGAATCCACCAGCAACTTGACCATAACGGCTGGCCCAACATAGTTGCCGACCAGGTCGCTGTTATAGTGGGCAGCCCAACGAGCATAGTAGTCTGTCAAATTTTTAGCGTTTCCATCCAACAATAATGCGTCGTGAATAGATTCGATAGGTTGTGACTTTTCCGACATGATCTGGGTACGCTACTAATCTCGGGATTATTCTGTACGACTGGTAATTTCCAGCAAATGGAAGCCAAATTGCGTTTTCACCGGTCCATGCACAGTGTTTAAATCCCCGCTAAATACCACCTGATCGAATTCAGGCACCATCTGCCCTGGGGAAAACTCTCCGAGATCTCCACCTGATCGGCTGGATGGGCAACTTGAATGCTGCTTGGCCGCTTCGCCAAAATCCAGACCATTTTCTATTTCCCCTTTTAGGGAAGTACATTTTTCCTCACTATCCACCAGAATATGGCGTGCAGAAGCTCGGGACATTTCGGCTCTCCGATAATTTAAATAAGTTTAAAAAAAGATTACTATAGCGAATTGGGGCTGATTATGACAAACCAGTCAATTCAAAGCCGAGATTAGCATAGAATTAACAAAAATCTGGCAAATCACTAACAGCGGCTATCGAATGGATTAGAATCGCTCTCTTATTACTCTCTGCTCTGTTTACTGCAAGAAAATTATTACAGAGCTCTACAAACTTTATAGACTAATTTTTCATTATGGGATCGCTCCAGGAACAACTTCTAAAAGCTGGCATCGTAGATTCGAACAAAGTAAAGAAAGTTCGAACCGAGAAGCGTAAGCAGATTAAACAGCAGCCCAAGCGCAAGGCTTCACAACCCGCTGTCGAAGTCATTAAAGACAGTAGCAACCTTGCCCAGTATGCTCAAATTCAAAAGCAGGCCAAGGATCGCAAACTTAATGAGCAACGCCAAAAACAACAACAACGTAAGGAACTGGCGGCACAAATCAAGCAGCTGATTGATACCAGCAAACTGGATCGTAAAGAGGCAGAAATACCCTATCAATTTCTTGATGGTAAGAAAATAAAAAAAATTCTCATCACCACACAACAACAGGGGCAATTGGCGAAACGATTATTAGATATTGTTAAGTCTGGTGGTAGTTATGAATTAGTCCCACATGAAGTAGCAGAAAAAATTCAGGAACGCGATGCCACCAGAGTCCTTTCAGCGGGTAGCAAGCCAGCCAGTGCACCTAAAGTAGACGATCACTATTCCCAGTTTGAGGTGCCAGACGACCTTATCTGGTAGAGCAGCTCTGTGCAAAGCTACTCAATTGTCCGACACAAATCATCTGTGTGGTTTTACCTGTACCAGGAATATATCTGACAATACTGCGATGTCAGATATATCCCACCACTGTAATCTCAGCGTAATAACTATTTAAAACCAAATAGTAGTTGGAAAAAATCACTAAAGCGCTTGAATCAAGTTATAGACACAGCAATTTTAAATCACACGCCCACCTGGCAATCGATTCTGCATACCAGCCGATAAGGATATTTGGGCATTTCCCTGTTGGTCAAAGTTTTCGGACTGAAGCCAGTTCGAAATCAATTCTCTTACCTCTGGCCACTCGTCATTGAGGATAGAGTACCAGGCGGTATCTCGGTTATGACCTTTGAAAATCAGGTGATTATAAAAAATACCTTCAAATCTGAAACCGAGACGTCTTGCAGCAGCTCTGGATCTTTCGTTTAACGAATTACACCGCCATTGCATACGACGATATGACAGATCGGTCATAGCATAATCCAGCATCAGAAATAATGCTTCAGTGGCTCCTCGCGTTCTTTGCAGGGCAGGCGAGAACCAGATATGACCAATTTCAATCACACCATTTTGCGGGTGGATATCCAGAAAGCTTGCAACACCGCAAGGCCTATTATCTTCATTAGAATAAATAGTGTAGAAAATCGGATCGAAACTGGCTGCCTGTTGGCGTAAGAAATGCGTATGGTCTTGAATATTTTTCCAGGGACCATATGCCAGGTAATCCCAGATTCTCAGGGCATCATCGCTGCCATGGGCACATTCGAAAAGTGCTTGTGCGTCGGTTTCAGGCGCTAGTGGTCGTAAACTGACGACCTGCCCAGTCAAGGTTTTTCTTGCTGGAATGAGACCACCAGGCTGATGCTGAACCGGGTCGCCGTTAAGCTCACGAGGAAATGGTATCTCTAGTTTTTCAGTCATTATTTTTATCTGGTTTAAAGTCAGGTTTGCAGTGTGGAGTAATTTTGGTTTATAAAAAATAGCCAATTATTTGAATATTAACCAAACCAGTTTATTGTGAATCAGCCTAATCTCAGATTTTCTATCCGTCGTGGGCATGGCCAGCCAGCTTTTCAGCAGGTCTGTGACAACATACGCCTCAACATCACAACGGGGGCACTAAAGGCCGGTAATAAGTTACTGTCTACTCGTTTATTAGCCGAGGAACTGGGAATTTCCAGAACAACTGTGGTCAATGCCTATGAGCAACTAGTAGCAGAAGGTTACATAGTTAGTCGGAAAGGCTCCGGCTTTATCGTCTGTGACGTTGGCGAGACGATCCATCAACCGGTTCCGAGCAAATCTGAATCGATTGAGAATATTCAAGACAAACCCTGCGCGCCGGGCTCGCCAGACTCAAGAATGTTTCCCCATCGACAATGGTCTAGACATCTTGGGCGTGTGGCACGAAGTAACCCTCAGGCAATGGTGGATAGCAAACATGTTTTTGGCGATATAGAGCTACGCTCAGCTGTTGCGGGCTATTTACTTGACTGGCGAGGCGTCGAGGTAAGTCCCCGGAAAATTGTGATCACGGCCGGTTCTCAAGATGGAATAGAGTTATGTTTACGAGCGATTAATCGCGGTAATGAAAGTATCGGATTAGAGGATCCAGGCTATCTGCCATTGCGAAACATTGCTAGAACCCACCATAACAAAACCCGGTGGTTAAGAATTGATAATCATGGCATCTGCATCCCAATAAGCAAAATTGATGAGCAACCCCCAGCGATTGCCGTGTTAACTCCGTCTTATCAATACCCATTAGGCGGTGTCATGCCCATAGGCCGTCGCAGGGAGTTTTTATATTGGGCCTCGGAAAATAAAAGCTGGATTATTGAAGACGACTATGACTCAGAGTTTCGCTATGCCGGCAGCCCAATTCCGGCATTAAGCAGTCTCGATAATATGCAACGCACGCTTTATATTGGAAGCTTCTCGAAAATATTCTCCAGTGGTCTGCGTTTGGGATTTATTGCCATTCCCAAGTCACAAATTACAGACTTTGAAGACACTTTGAGAAGCTTCGGCAATAGAGCATCGCTCATTCCCCAGCGAGCGCTGGCCACTTTTATTCAAGAAGGCGAATTCTATCGCCATCTACGCCGCGTGAGACGTATATACTAAAGAACGACGTTCCTTTTTGATGAACGAACTAAATCAATTTTCCCCACACTTACAGTACGAAGATCATCAGGCAGGCATGCAAATCGCAACCTTCCTTGATGAGAAAATTGACGATAAGTTGATTGCCAATGAGTTAAATCTATCAGGAGTTGCGGCCATCGCATTATCGAGTCACTATGCGGTTAACAAGCCTCGCTCCGGATTGTTGTTGGGTTTCTGCCCGTATACCGATTCTGAACTCAGACATAATATTTCCCTGTTAAAACGCTGTTTGAGTAAAGTGATGCCTAATGCCTTCGTTGATACTTAGTGATACCAACCTGTTGATCGTTTTGATCGGCGCCTGTTTTGCGGGTTTTACTACCGGCTTCGCAGGCTTTGGCACGGGTTTGATAGCCTCTGGATTCTGGTTTCATGCACTACCCGCCGGCATGGTGCCACCTCTGGTGGCAATAACCTCGGTCAGTGCTCAAATAATTGGGCTTATAGCCGTACGCAAATCTTTCAATATCAAACATGTATCTCCACTTCTTATGGGTGCTGTTTTGGGCGTTCCATTGGGTGTATTCATTTTGACGCTGGCCACACCCCTGATAATAAAAATTGTCATTGGAAGCTTTTTGCTACTCTATTCTGTGAGTCAATTGTTCAACCCAAATCGATGGCTGTTACGTATCCAGCCATCTGCTGTTCAGAACAGTGCCGTTGGTGCCGTTGGTGGCTTTCTTGGTGGCTTCGCAGGTCTTTCGGGACCAGTTCCATTGATCTGGTTACAGCTGCAGAGTTTACCCTCTGACCAGCAACGGGCTATTTATCAACCATTCAATCTGATTGTTCTTAGCCTTGCCGTTTTCATCATGGCGATTGGCGGTAAAATCGATCTACAACTACTACAACTATTCTTTCTTTGTTTGCCGCTAACGCTGTTTTTTGCCTGGCTGGGCACCAAACTGTATTCGAAAATAAGCGAGGATCTATTCAGAACTCTAATACTACTTTTACTCTTCTGTTCCGGCTTGATCCTCGTATTGCAAACTATCTTTTCAGGAATTCAGTAATCGAAGCAAACTGGAGGTATCCCAACGGCCACCGCCACGTTGTTGAATTTTTGCATAAAACTGATCAACCAGCGCTGTAGCAGGCAAAAGTGCGCCATTAGAATTGGCCTCATCCATACACAAACCCAGATCCTTGCGCATCCAGTCTACAGCAAAGCCAAATTCGAACTCATCTTTAGCCATGGTGCTACCGCGACTATCCATTTGCCAGGATTGAGCAGCGCCTTTGCCAATCACATCAAGCAACATTTCTACATCAAGCCCAGCTTTCTGAGCGAAGTTAATACCTTCTGAAAGACCTTGCACTAGCCCTGCAATGCAAATTTGATTTACCATTTTTGTCAGCTGACCAGCACCCGCATCACCCATCAATTTTACGGATTTCGCATAACATTGCATTACCGATTCAGCATGATCGTAGGTTGCCTGTTGACCACCGACCATTACAGTTAGCGCACCATTCTCAGCACCCGCTTGTCCGCCTGACACCGGCGCATCCAAAAAACCGACACCACGGTCATTGGCAATGGTCTCAAGTTCTCGAGCAACGTTTGCTGAAGCAGTTGTGTGATCAATAAAAACCGCGCCTGCAGACATAGTTCCAAAAGCGCCTTTATCACCCACAGTTACTGCCCGCACATCATCGTCATTTCCAACACAACAACATACAACATCAGCGCCATTGGCGGCTTCTGCAGGAGTTGCCGCACAAGCGCCACCATGTTGCTCCGCCCAGGCTGCAGCTTTACTCTCTGTGCGGTTATAAACTGTTACTGAATAGCCGGCTTTGGCTAGATAACCCGCCATGGGATACCCCATAGTCCCAAGTCCTATGAATGAGACATTCTTGACTGGGCCGTTTAGTTGAATTGACATGATAATTAAAACTCCTCAGAACCTGGATGCTGACAATAAGTTAGTGATAATGTTAGGACTCGGCACTATACAAAAAAACCAACATGACTGAACAGACTAATTCAATAATAATTCGCTCTGCCTGCAATGATGATGCACAAAGAATCACTCAATTTAACTGCTCAATGGCACTGGAAACAGAACAGCTGGAACTTGACACGGTTACCGTACTAGATGGTGTCAAGGCTGTGATGATTGAACCGTCCCATGGTTTCTATTTAATTGCGGAATCAGAAGGCTCAGCAATTGGTTGTTTGATGATCACCTACGAATGGAGTGACTGGAGAAATGGTCGAATCTGGTGGATTCAAAGTGTCTTTGTACAACCAGAGTTTCGTGGCTTAGGCGCCTACAAGGCGCTTTATAAGGAAGTAGTGACAAAAGCCAGGTCAAATTCTGACGAAATTCGCGCAATTCGGTTGTACGTAGAAAAAGACAATACCAAAGCACAATCGGTGTACCAAAAACTCGGCATGGAGAACAGTAACTATCTGGTTTTCGAAGAGGCATTAACAACTGATTGAAAAATTATTCTCAAAAAATTGAGAAATATTTTGAAAAATCGGGAACATTCCCAAATCAACACAGTCACATATATCGCTGGTGAATGATTCTGCAATGACGCAGTTCCATAGCCACAGAATTAACCAAACTATTTATCTCAACTCTGGAGAGAAAGAATTATGTCTAGCATGAAAAAAATCACAGGTCTTGCCATTGCTACTGCTGCTGCTGGTATGTTTGCCCTTGCAGTTCCACTGAGCAGCGCTGTTGCTGGTGAAGAGGTTCAATGTACAGGCGTTAACGCCTGTAAAGGACATTCTAGCTGTAAAACCGCTAGCAGCTCATGCAAAGGACAAAACTCCTGCAAAGGACAGGGTTTTGTTGCTGTAAGCGCTGATGCCTGCGAACAGCTAGGTGGCAGCATGGGCTAGTTAGTAGCCATTAGTATAGAAAACGGGCGCAGATTGCGCCCGTTTTCTATTTCAGGGAAAGAAAAATTCTGGTTTAAAGAAGCAATGAAGCCGACTCCTGCTACAAATTGTCACCATTTCTCCCCAAATGTATTGTTGCAGTCCCTGATTGGCCAGTTGACTGGTTATAATGCGACTAAATATTAACTACTTTTTCAGCAGATAAAATTACCACTATGGCGGAAAACAATTCGAAACCATTTCTGGGTTTTGGTCTCGGTCTAAGAACAGAGCACTACCAAGATGTTTTGAACGACAAACCTGAAAATATTGACTGGTTTGAAATAATAACCGAGAACTATCTCGTAGATGGCGGTAAGCCACTAGATTTTCTCGACAAAGTTCGTGCCCACTACCCCATAGTAATGCACGGAGTTTCACTGTCTGTAGGCAGTAGCGACCCGCTAAACTGGGATTATATTCGGCAAGTTAAGAATCTTGCAGATCGAGTTGACGCAAAATGGTTTTCTGATCATTTGTGCTGGACCGGTCTGAATGCAACCAATGTGCATGACCTGCTGCCCCTACCCTATACCGACGAGACGATAAAGCACGTTGCACAGCGTATTTCTGAAGTTCAGGATTTTGTCGGGCGCAGGATGCTGATAGAGAATGTATCTAGCTATCTAACCTACAAAGCATCGGCTATGCACGAGTGGCAGTTTCTAAATCACGTCGTTGATGAAGCAGACTGCGGTATTTTGCTGGATGTAAATAATATTTATGTCAGTAGTTTTAACCATGAGTTTGATCCGCGGGAATATTTAGATGCTATAAACACAGAACGTGTCTATCAAATCCATCTCGCCGGACATTTGAACACCGGTGATTATATTGTTGATACCCATGACCACCCCGTTATTGATGCCGTTTGGGAATTATATGAGTACGCTATCAATCGCTTTGGCGCAGTATCGACAATGATTGAACGAGACGACAATATTCCACCTTTAATGGAAGTATTAGAGGAACTGGATCACGCCAGAGCCCTGGCAGAGCCCATTTTAGAGAGACAGGCCGCATGAACCAATTGCGTCCGCTACAACAATCATTTATGGATGCGATAATCCATGACGAGAAGGCTTTCGAAGAACAAATTGAATCAACAGCAAGAGTTAGTGCCAGTCAACGTATAAACATATATCATGAGGCCTATCGGCTAAGATTGTTGGAGGCGCTGGAAGAGAATTATCTGGGGTTGGCCTATTTGTTGGGTGATGATCAGTTCGCAACACTGGGCCTCCAATATCTGACCAAAAACCCTTCCAGCTTTGCATCTGTTCGCTGGTTTGGTGATCAGCTACCAAAATTTGTAAAGAACACTGCACCCTGGTCTTCTACCGCCATGCTATATGAAATGGCACAACTGGACTGGGCGATGACACTTGCATTTGATGCCACGGATCAAGTTTCTGTGGGGATTGAAACAATGGCACAGTTCACGCCAGATCAATGGCCAGCGTTAAAGTTTCACTTTCATCCCTCGATACAACGACTGGATTTCGCCTATAGCGTCATGCCCTTTCGAAACGCAGTTGAAGTCGAACTGGAAAATACACCCGCACCTGAGAAATCGGAATATCCTATGCCCTGGTTAATTTGGCGGCAGGAAATGCGAACTCTTTATCGAAGCATGGAAGTCGATGAAGCCCTGGCCATGGACCAGGCTCGCAATCAGGCTAGCTTCGCAAGTCTTTGTGAAGGCCTGACAGAATGGATTGATCCGCAGCACGCCCCTGAAAGAATAGCGGGCTTTCTTAAAAAATGGTTAGTCGATGAATTAATCGTCGAAGTTACCCTCTAAATCTATAATTCCAATTGAGTCCTCGTTATGCTTATTAAAAAATCTACCTCTATTAAGGAAAATGATGTCACTGACGAAAGCCTGTTTCGCAATCGTCGCAAAATAATTCAGGCAGGAATGGCATTGGGTACAGCAGGCGTCGCACCTGCATTATGGTCACAAAATGCATTGGCTGCGCCAATGCGGTTCGAGAATCTTGTCAAGACAGACTATACCGTCGAAGATGAGATTACGCCGTACGAATCAATAATTTCGTACAATAACTTCTATGAATTTTCCACGGACAAGCGTAGCCCAAAGGATTTAGCTAAGGATCTCAAAACCCGACCCTGGACGGTCGAGATCTCGGGAGAGTGTAATAATCCAGGCACTTTTGGCATAGAAGATCTGCTTGCAGATTTCCCTCAAGAAGAACGAATCTATCGTTTTCGATGTGTCGAAGCCTGGTCAATGATAGTGCCCTGGGTTGGTTTTCCACTCGCTTCTTTGCTGAAAAAGGCCGACCCCACAGGTAATGCAAAATATGTGGAGTTTCTAACTCTAGTCGATGAAAAACAGATGCCCGGCCAAAAACGAGGCGTATTCGGCTACGTTCTGGACTGGCCATATCGCGAGGGTTTAAGAATCGACGAGGCAATGAACCCACTGGCTTTATTAGCAACAGGTGTTTATGGGCAACACATGCCCAATCAGAATGGTGCACCGATCAGACTAATCGTGCCCTGGAAATATGGTTTTAAAAGCATTAAATCAATTGTTTCAATTAATCTGACCGAAAAGCAGCCGTTTAACACCTGGCAGCAGCAAAATGCGAATGAGTACGGTTTTTATGCCAATGTAAATCCTGAAGTATCCCATCCTCGCTGGACTCAAGCAAGAGAACGCAGGCTTGGGGAATGGACCAAGAGACCGACCCTGCCCTTCAATGGATATTCTGAGGAAGTGGCCGGATTGTATAGTGGTATGGACCTAACCCGAGATATCTGAGTACACTAGGCATTATGAAATATACAACAGACTTATTTAGGGAAGATCGGTTGCGTACGGCAAAGAGCATTTTGTTTGTTATTTTATGCCTGCCGGCCGCATTCCTGTTATACGACATATTCACCAATCGCCTGGGATTGGAACCCGTCGAAGAACTCACTCACCGGACTGGAGAGTGGGGGCTTAAGCTACTAATTATCACTCTTGCAGTCACACCGGTTCAGCGCTTGATGGGCTGGTCCAAACTGGTCAGATTCCGTCGAATGTTAGGCGTATTTTCCTTTGTATATATGCTTGCGCATTTCAGCATCTATCTGGTGCTGGACCAATTCTTCTATTGGCCGGGAATTATTCAGGATATCGTCGAACGACCCTACATAACTGTTGGCTTTACCTGTCTGATACTTTGCCTGCCGTTAGCACTGACCTCGACAAACGGTATGATGCGGCGAATTGGTGGGAAAAATTGGAAACGTCTACATCGATTGATTTACCCAGCCGCAATTGCCGCAGTTTTGCACTTTTTCTGGCTGGTAAAAGCCGACCTTACCGAGCCCCTGATATATGCCTTGATTGTTTGTGTTTTATTGGGTTTTCGGTTAAAAAACCGCCCCATTCGAATGAAACGAGCCCCGGCTACAGCGTTTAGTATTTAGTCATCTGTACGTTTTATCGCATAAGTATTTTAATAGATGGATACAGGCCAGCTCTCTCGTTATAGCCGTCAAATAAAATTACCTCAGATCGGTGAGACGGGTCAGCAAAAGCTGCTGGACTCTACGGCCTTGATTATTGGCATGGGTGGACTCGGCTCACCTGTTGCAATGTATCTAGCTGCAGCCGGTGTTGGGCATCTGGTTATCAGCGATTTCGACCATGTTGATGAATCTAATCTGCAACGACAAATAATTCACAGCCAGACGACTATTGGTGACTCAAAAGCCTCCTCCGCTGCCAGCCGCCTGGCCGAAATCAATCCAGCCACAATAGTTGATGCATTCGATTATGAACTGGATGGTGATGAGCTTCGGCAACAGGTAGATGCGGCCGACGTCATTATAGACTGCACCGATAATTTCACTTCCCGTTTCGAGCTTAACCGCATGAGCATTGCCAGCGGCACACCCTTGGTATCTGCGGCAGCCATTCGGTGGGAGGCGCAAATGTCCACATACGATCCACGGGTTGAAGAGTCACCTTGTTATCAGTGTCTTTATCCAGATATTTCTGTTGAAGGAGCGACCTGTGCAGGCGAAGGTGTCGTGGCACCCTTAGTAGGTATTGTCGGTAGCATTCAAGCCATGGAGACTTTAAAGGTATTAATGGATGTTGGTGATACTTTAGTTGGTCAGCTTCTACTTCTAGATGGCCTGTCTATGGAGTTCCAATCTATTCAACTGGCGCGCAATCCGAAGTGTCCAGCCTGTGGCCCGTCTGTTACCGCAACTTAACAGGTAGTCGACGCATTCCTCGAAATCGAATTCTTTTATTTCTTTCGGTAACGCCATCCGCATGATAGTTTGGGTACTTTTGCAGGAATCGACTAATGGCTATTTTACCTTCCAGTCTCGCAAGAGATATCCCGGCACATAGGTGTGGCCCGGCAGCAAAAGCCAAATGTTTATTAGGTGCCCGATCAAGACACAGATCATCAGCATCTGGAAAAACCGCCGGGTCCCGATTAGCTGCACCAATGCATAATGTAATTCTGGTACCAGCGGCAAACTTTTTCTCATGTAGTTGAAATTCTTCCACCGCTATTCGATTGCCCAATTGGTTGGAGCTTTCGAAGCGTAAAAACTCATCCACTGCTGTGGTGATTAGTGCGGGTTGGGAAAGCAATTGTTGTTTTTGTAGCGGCCAACTCAATAACGCATGCAAACTGTTGGCAATTAGATTAGTAGTAGTTTCATGACCCGCATTAAGAATGAATATGCAATTGTGTACGAGCTCAAAAGTAGACAAGGGCTGTGTATTTTTATCGCCTGAAATCAAACGGGTTAGTACATCCTTCTCAGGGTTTCCTGGACACTTTCTGCGGTGAACAATCAGTTGATCTAAATAGTCAGTAAATTCAACAACCGCATTATTGCCGTTTAGTTCCTGCTCTTCACTCAACACTGGCTCCAGCGCACCTAAAATCGCCAGCGACCAGTCTCGCAACCGCCCCCGATCCTCTTGTGGTATATCGAGCAAATTGCCAATCACCTCTACGGGTATTGCACTAGCAAAATCAGCTACAAGCTCATATGAAGATTTCTCGTCCATTTGAGACAACAGATCATCG
Organism: Parasphingorhabdus sp.; assembly: GCA_047615875.1. Taxonomy (GTDB): domain Bacteria; phylum Pseudomonadota; class Gammaproteobacteria; order Arenicellales; family CAJQKF01; genus JBLHGU01. The sequence goes on along the minus strand of JBLHGU010000082.1, from coordinate 4,105 downwards.
ACCAGTCTAACTAGGTCGCTTTCCATGGCAGTAATTGCCCGAGCTGACAAGGCACCAACTAATATTTTTCGCACCCTGGTATGCAATGGCGGATCGTTAAATACGAGGCTGGTCGTGTGATGCTCCAACAACGGAGAAGCACCATATTTCTCGCCAAATTCAAGGGTCTTATCCGAGGAGAATACTCTTGCATCGCGGTACACTTGCTGCAGATCTCTGTAGCGAGTTAAAAACAGTGACCCATCCGGGCAGATGTGTAAGGGATCGAACGCTTGCAAGGCCCGATAAGTAGGATAGGGATCTTCAAAGAAATCTGCAGGCAATGCACGAGGGTCAAAACTCTCTGCAGCATTCTGCCAATTGGTTCGATCTGACATAGCCTGAATTTCCAGCGGGTAGTAAAGTAGTTCGACGTTAGTTTATCAACTGGATCAATAGATCAGAGGATTTCTTTACAACGGAATAAATTGGTTAAGATAGAAAATCCTCTCAGTGCCCAAAATTAGACGCTACCTTGCTAAAATAAAAACTCATTAGATTTGGCATAACCTTGCATGCACAGAGAAGACCTATAAAAAAATTGATCCGCGTATTCACCCTATTACTTTTTACAGTATTGCTATCAAACATTTCCTACTCTGCAACATCAAATAAATCCAATAACACTGAACTTCTGCAAGAGAAACATTCATCATCAGTATCCGAGCCTCAAGAAGATTCTGACAAGGAAGGCCAGGTTCAGTATTTACCCGCAAGACAAAGCAAGACCATTTATATCAACATCAGTGGGTTAGCTTCTCACACCCGACACGCATCAAAAATGACTGATTCACATGATAAACATGCGGCGACTGGTTGGAGTGTAATCAGTGTCATACCCTTAATAGAAAATGGCGATTTGGAGGGTTTCTACGTCACCTATTCCAGAGAAATACTGGAGTACTAGCAGCCCATCATAGTACCAACTATTGGCCTATCGTCAATGATGAAAAGACGATCTACTGTGTGAGTCCTGCCAATTTTATCATTGCATGTAACAACACATTACACCCAGCCTCAAGGTCTTCTGGACTGGCATATTCAGCCTCATTGTGACTTAAACCACCTTCACAAGGCACGAAAATCATAGCAGTAGGTACAACGCGGCAAACCTGACAGGCATCATGACCAGCGCCAGAAACCATTTCTCGATGAGAATAACCGAGTTGTTCAGTGGCAACTCGTACAGCATCTATACATTCGGGATTAAAGATTACTGGGGGGTTATGCCAAATCTGATCAATTATGGCCTCGACTCCATGTTCCGAGAATATCTCGTTCGCTTTCTGGCGAAGCTCATGATCCATGCTAGCTAACGCTTTGTCATCTGGGTTTCTAAGATCAACTGTCAGACGGACTTCCCCCGGTATGGTATTGCGTGAGTTTGGAATTACCGACATTTCACCAACGGTGCCAACAGCATGGGGAGAGAAATCCAGCGCCAACGTTTGTACCAATTGAATGACATTGGCGGCTGCGACCAAAGCATCTCTACGACCTGGCATAGGTGTTGAACCGGCGTGAGAATCTTGACCCTTTATGGTTATATCGTACCAGCGCTGACCCTGGCCACCAATGACTACACCAATTTGTTCCTGTTTTGCTTCAAGTATAGGGCCCTGTTCAATATGCGCTTCCAACAAGGCACCAAATGGGTTTGAACCGCAGATCATCTCGCCTTTATAACCAATTCTATCCAGCTCATCTTCTAACCGAAGGCCATTGCTGTCAGTGCGGGACCAGGCAAAAGATTTTTCGAATAGTCCTGCATAAACACCGGATGCGATCATCGCCGGCGCGAATCGAGAACCTTCCTCGTTAGTCCAAACGACAATCTCCAGTGGTGCCTGGGTTACTATCTGATTTTCATGCAGGGTCTGCACTGCTTCCAGAGCAGATAGCACACCAAATATCCCATCAAATCGCCCTCCATGAGGTTGGGTATCAAGATGGCTCCCCGCAACTACAGGTGCCAAATTATTATTGCTACCCTCATGGCGTGCAAATATATTGCCCATATCGTCTATACGAATATTTAAATTCAGTGCTTGGCACCACTCGATAAATTGGTCACGCCCAGCTTTGTCATCATCAGTCAACGCCAACCTGCAAGATCCGCCACTTTGTCCGGGACCAATTTCGGCCATGTCCATTAAACGCTGCCAAAGTCGCTTGCCGCTTACGCGAAGTTGTTGATGATTTGTCATAAGAACTACCTGAATAAATTATAGTAACTTCCGACGTTAAATCACAAGATAGTTACGTGAATGGATTGAATGTTATCAGTCTTTCAATCAGTCGCCTATGTAATACAATTCTGCAGGGGCGATAAAATTATTGGGTAAACAATATTTTCTCACCTGATTGAAGTCGACGTAGATTTTCCGAAATTACATCGAGTATGCCTTCTGAGCTGATGTCAGTAGCTCCCGCAACATGGGGAGTAACAACGACATTTTGCTGAAAGACCGGATCGCTCGGATCGGGTGGTTCCTGCCAGAACACGTCCAAACCGGCGCCAGCAATAGAATTAGAAACCAGTGCAGCGTATAGCGCGTCTCGTTCCACCAGCCCACCTCTTCCCAGATTAATAAGATAGGCAGTAGGTTTCATGAGCGCCAGAGTGCATTGATTTATTAAGTGATGTGTATGAGTCGAATCAGGTAAACACAAAATAACAAAATCTGATGTGGAAAGTAACTGTGGTAGTTGATCAATGCCACCGGACCATTCTAGTGACAAATCTTTCTTTGCCTGCTGATGATTGGTTCGTTTTATGCCGTGTACTTTCATGCCCATGCTTTGCAATCTTTGGCATAGTGCTTTGCCAAGCCCGCCAAGACCTATTATGCCGGCTGTTTTATTCTTCAATGCCATCCCAAATGGCGCACCGATAATTCCCTGTGAAAAGTTTCTGGTCATGCTCCGCACATCACGGGCCAATGCAAGCATAAGATAGAGTCCCATCTCAGCTACCGAATCGGCGTTACCGGATTCGCCACTGGGAACATTCGCCACCAGTATCGAACAATCTCGGGCAGCGTCAATATCAACTCCTTCTAATCCAACACCAACTTGCTGGATTAACTTCAAGCAATCAGCGGATTGAAAATGTTGCTGGGTTACCCTTGTCATCGTCGGGATCAGCACATCAATACTCTGTAGTGAGGGAATACTAAATGCCCCGGTGGCCGAAAAATTAATCTCTGGATTACGCTGTCGAAGCTTACCAAGGAATCCGCCCCATGCCGAGTGTGGAGCAGCAAACAAAACATTCAATGTCTGCATTTACTGTTCCGGTTGAAATAATTGCAGTTTTAACTCTACTTCGATCATTACGATTTTTCCTTCATAGTTTCATAGAACACACTGTCATTTTGGAGAACACATTATGCCATTCACCTTGCTCTGCATTAAAAAAGTCTCCTGCACAAAGTCAAACTCTAGCAATAATTTCAACACCTTAAATTACCAAAGTTAGCTCATCCATTTTAGGTATATGAGTTGGAAATCGAGCCTTCTTCTTCACCCAGATTACGGCTGCCCTACCCTTTCGAAAACTGATGTGCGATCCACAGAACAGGTCATCGTCTACCAGTACTGGGTTAAAGTCAGCCTAAAATTAGTCTACTACTAACACTGTCGTTTTATCCTTTTTTAGGAATCAAGTCAAAACAGTTCAAATCGGCAAGCAAGTTTTCAATGCGAGGTGGTGATAGTATAGAAAATTACGGCATAAGCTTTGGTCTGCTAATAGGGGTCTATTTACCCGATTTCGTAACCGTAAGACGTCTACAGGGAATAATATAATAATAGAAATCAGAAACAGTTCTAAAGAAAATTTTAAGACATGGAAATTTCACCACAGGAGCAGGATTTAGTGTGTATCGCCTAAGTTGTAGAGTTGATTAGATGATTGATGAAGATACGTTAACGAATTTGGACAATAGATTTAAAATCTATCCGCCCTTTACTTTGCCTGCGCCACACCTCCTGCGCTATAACCCAGAAGATGTAGACGAAGCTCTTTGGTTCGAGCGGGTTTTTGAACTCTCACCTATTGCCA
>JBLHGU010000081.1:0-21946 GCA_047615875.1 Parasphingorhabdus sp. | reverse complement strand
AAACCAACGCTTATAGGTGCCGATTTTGTTCCATCAATGTCAAAAACAGATTACCCGCGTTATCTCGAAACCGATGCTGGTTTGCTGGAAACAATGCAAGCCGTGAATGAATTTGGCATCGCCATGGTTACTGCGGCGGTTCCAGAGGATCAAACCATTGTCAATTTAGCCCAAAGATTCGGCCCTATTAGAGAAACCAACTATGGCTCGATCAATGACATGAAAGTACACAATGATCAAATTGTCATCTCGTATACAGATGCGGCGCTTACAGCACACTGTGATGAGCCGTATTGTTACGAACCGCTGGGTATTGGTTTTTTTCATTGCATGAATTCAGCGATCGGTCAGGGTGGAACATCTATTTTTATCGATTGTTTCAAAATTGCAGAAGATCTCCGGACGGAGGACCCCGAAGCATTTGAAATACTAACGACTGTTCCTGTTCAATTTATGCGCGATCATCCCGACGAGCAGGAATATCGCGCTGAAGGTGCACTGATTGCGCTAGACTATTTTGGTAATTTAAACGGTGTACGTTATGCCGAGAGACCTCTGGCTCCGCTCGACATTCCCGGTAATCTGGTGTGCTCGTACTATCGCGCTTTTGGTGAATTTACGCGAAGGGCACGCGACCCAAAAAATGAAATTCGTTTCAAGATGGACACTGGGGATGTGGTGATTTTTGACAATCAACGGATGACGCATGGCCGTACGGCCTTTACGGGTGACAGACATTTACGTACCGCTTACGTTGAGCGAGATTTTTTCCACAGTAAACTTCGAGTCCTTAGTCGACGAGCGGGGAACCCAATTCCCGGCAGATTACCCGGCGGCGCGCGAACTTAGTTGTATGAAGTCAATTCAATAGGTTTAGAGAAATGAGTTCGAAAGAAAACACGGTAGTCAGGATTGGTTGTGCCGCGGGATTTGCAGGAGATCGGTTTGATGCCAGCGAAACGGTCATCGAGTACCTCGAACAGTTTGATGGCCCGAAGTATCTGATGTTTGAGGTACTGGCTGAAAGGACTCTGGCCATTACAAAATCTTTACAAAGAGAAGATCCTGACAAAGGTTATTCTCCGTTTCTATATTCTTATTTAGAACCAGTCATTAAGCGCTGTCATGCAGCTGGAATAAAAATTGTAACAAACGCTGGCGCGAGTAATCCTAAACAAGCTGGAAAACTGGTCAATGAAATGGCGATTGCTCAAGGGCTTACTGACTACCGCATCGCTGTGGTCGAAGGTGACAACCTGTTTGAACAAATGAGCGAAGAAGAGGTTCTTAGTCTGGAAAAAATGGATGACGTGGAATTCGGTCGACCACTGTTATCGGCAAACGTCTATTTGGGGGCAGCAGGTATTGTGGAAGCCTTACAAGGTTCGGCTGATATCATAGTCACTGGTCGCGTATCTGACCCTGCATTAGCGCTTGGTCCATTGATTTATGAATTTGGGTGGGCGCAAGATGACTGGGATAGTCTGGCGGCAGGTACACTGGTAGGGCACATTATAGAGTGCGGTTGCCAGGTGACAGGCGCGACATTCGTCGACCCGGGGCGTAAAGATCAAGATACCTTGTCGGCGCCCGGCTTATCAGCCGCCGGGATTGCCCGATTGGGTTACCCCATTGCTGAAGTGTCGCTGGATGGCAGTGCTGTCATTACCAAGCTCCCGGGATCTGGAGGCCTGGTTAGTCTTCAAACTGTCAAAGAGCAGATGCTTTACGAAATTCATGATCCAGGTGCCTATATAACGCCTGATGTCGTACTTGATATGACATCCGTTAGTCTGCAGCAGATCGGTGTTGACCGCGTATTGGTTGCCGGAGCACGGGGTGCCGCGAGGCCTGAAAAACTAAAGACGACGGTTTCTTTTGACGGCGGTTGGTTAGGTGAAGCGGGTTTGTCCTACGCGGGTTCGAATTCTTTGGCGCGGGCTCGTTTTGCGGTCGAAGTCATTGAAGAGAGAATCAAGTTAAAGAACTTTAAGCCTTCCGTGCGGCTCGATATTATTGGCCTGGCGAGTATTTTAGATGATGATAGTGGCACACTAAGGCAAACGACTGAAGGCTACCCGGATGGCGATTACAGAATTCGGGCTGCAGTACGATCCCAGGATAAATCGGAAGCCGAGTGGCTGGTAAGCGAAGTTCTGGCTTTGTGGGCGGCGGGGCCGGCCGGTGCCGCGGGTTTTAGAGAATCAATTTCGGCTCAGGTTTTCACTGGGTCAGTATTGATTGCCAGGTTAGCAGCCAACGCGCATGCGGTATCAATTTTGGAGATAAAAGTATGAATGCGGCGGAAACAATGCCAGTCACGATACGGTTGTATGACATTGCACATTCGCATGCAGGCGATAAAGGTAATCGTTGCAGTATTAGTGTCATACCCTATAAACCAGAAGACTACGACTTTTTGTTAAGTGAATTAACAGAATCGCGTGTTATCAACCACTTTCAATATCGTAATCCGACCTCAGTTAAACGCTATCGTCTTGATAATCTGCCAGCGTTAAACTTTGTCATCAATCAAGTACTGGAAGGCGGCGTTAACCGATCACTAGGTCTGGATGGACATGGTCAATCACTATCATTTCATTTACTAACAATGCAAATTGTTATGCCAGAACACTGGCATAATCTTAATCGTGAAGCGCTGGGAGAACAGAAATGAAGAATCCACTTAATTGTTCTCCTTCGGTGTGGAACACACGTGTCGATCTGGCTGCGTTGTATAGACTTGCCGCGCACTTTGGTTGGTCCGATTTGACAAGCACGCATATTTCGGCCCGCATACCCGATGACGCCGATCATTACCTGTTGAATACCCATGACATGATGTTCGATGAAATTATCGCATCGAATCTGACACGCATGTCATTCGACGAGGGCAATGTGGTTGACGATACGCCGGGCAGTGGCAAAATTGTTAATCTGGCCGGGCATATCATTCATTCCGGTATTCTTAAGGCGCGACCTGATATTAATTTCGTCATTCACAGTCACACTCGCGCAGGTATTGCGGTATCTGCAATGCCGCTCGGTTTGCTGCCACTGTCGCAGCATTCGGGATTTGTGCTTGGTACATTATCCAGACACCCCTTTCAGGATTCAACTGCCGTGGCAGATGAAGGTGCGATTCTAGCTCGGGATCTTGGCAGCAATTTTGCCATGCTGTTGCAAAATCACGGCCTTCTGGTCGTTGGACGTACTGCAGCAGAAGCGTTTATCTATCACTACTTTCTAGAAATGGCCTGCAAGATTCAGGTAGACATATTAAGCTCAGTGGACAATCCGATTGAAATTACGGATGACTCAATGAAAGCTTTGAACGATTGGGGTTCTCCTGAAAATGGACCGCAAGGGAATATTCAGTGGGGAGCACTGATGCGAATGCTGGATCGTAAAGTACCTGAATTTAGAACATAGGATATGCCAGCATCGATTGTATAGATCAGTGGGCGTCGAAAGCTACTGAGATTATTATCGAAAACTGGGTTTGTTGGAATAGATCAAAATTCTTAAAAATGTGATTTTAAAACCAGACGCGAAAGGTTTGTAACATGATGAAACTTAGTGAAAATTTAAATCGTTTTAGTCTATCGCCAATTGTCGAAATTTCGGAACTGGCGGGAAGACTGAGAGCCGAAGGTCGCGTCATCTACGATCTGTCATCGGGTGAGCCTGATTTTATTACCGAAGATTTTATTTGTGACGCTGGCCACGCGGCGATTGATGCGGGCGAGACCAAATATACATTTACAGATGGTACGACTGAATTTAAGCAGGCCATCATTCGTAAATTTCAACGAGAAGGGCATCCTGATTATTCAGTTAAACAAGTTGCTGTGGGCAGTGGCGCAAAACCATTGATCGCAAATATCTTGATGACACTGCTGGATGCGGGAGACGAAGTGGTCATTCCGGGGCCATGCTGGTCATCACATCCGGGCATGGTTTTGGCCCTGGGTGGCAGTCCTGTAGTCGTTAATTGCGCTATCGACGAAGGGTTTAAAATGAGTGCAGATCGGTTGCGATCGGCCTTAAATGATAAGACCCGTGTATTGATTCTATGTAATCCGAATAATCCAACGGGTGCGGTATATAGTGCGGCAGAACAGCGAGAGCTGGCGGACGTGTTACACGATTTTCCAGACCTATGGATTTTGTCGGATGAGATTTACTCTGACATCGTATTTGACGGCAACACACATCAGTCTTTTGTCGTTGCTGCACCCGAGTTATTAAATCGAACCATAACCGTAAATGGCCTATCCAAGGGTTATGCAATGACGGGTTGGAGAATTGGTTATGCAGTAGGGCCAGAGTCGATGATGGATGGATTGCGTCAGATGATGAGTCAGGTTGCCGGTTCACCATCAACATTGGCTCAAATTGCTGGAATTGAGGCATTGGATGGTTCACAGGTAGGTCTTGTAACTCGCAGGAAAGCCTATCAGGCACGCCGTGACGCTGTAATGCAATGGTTCTCAGACGTCAAACAATTTCGAATTCCCAAACCTGCAGGCGCGTTTTATGTTTACGTCGATTGCGCAGGTGCTATTGGACAAACAACACCACAAGGTGAGCACATAAATTCTAGTGCTGATTTAGCCAGATATTTATTGGAGTATGGCGGCGTTGCGATTGTGCCGGGAGAGGCGTTTGAATCGTCTACATCGTTTAGACTATCAATTGCCAGTAGCATGGAGCAATTGTCGCCAGCCTGTAAAGCCATTGTTGAGGCATGTCGAGATTTGTCGTGAGCGAAGACCTGGTCAAATTGAGTGCAGGGAATGGTGTCGTAACCGTGACTGTCAATCGTCCAGAAAAAGCCAACTCATTGACGTCGGACATGCTGAAGTTGCTACGCGACGGGTTTAATGATCTGGCAATCGATGACACTTTACGCGCAATGGTCATAACAGGGGCAGGTGATCGAGTCTTCTGCGCAGGCGCCGATCTCACAACACTCTATGATGATCAGGACGGTTCTGATCTCTGGTCCGAGATGACTGAAGCACTTCTCAATATTCCGTTTCCAACCATCGCAGCGATCAATGGTCCTTGCATCGGTGGCGGCATGTCACTAGCACTTGGCTGTGATATTCGCCTGGCAGTATCGCAAGCTCGCTTCTCCTACCCTGTACTTAAGAATAATGTCATACCTGGTCAGTATGACGTCGATCGCTTGCATCAGCTGATTGGATCCGGACGCGCTGCAGTCATATTGTTTGGCGGTGATGAAGTTCCATCAGAAGAAGCTCTGGCCTGGGGTCTGGTTGATCGTGTGGTGCCACACGACAGCCTGGATGAAGCTTGCCGGTCTCTCTCTGCGATTGCCACTGTATCGGACGGCACACATCTTAAAACCCTCAAATCCATGCTAAAAAAGTGTCCATCATGAAAGGTATTCGCGTTGTCGACATGACGTCTGTTCTATCCGGTCCGTTCTGTACCTGGCTTCTTGCCAGCCTCGGCGCGGATGTAATCAAGGTGGAAAGTCCCGCCGGCGATACGGCTCGTGTAACTGCGCCTTTTGAAGATGATATCAGTCTCTATTTCGCATCTATCAATCGCAACAAACGATCGGTAACACTTGATCTGAAAACGGCAGCAGGCCAGGAAGTCTTGCATCGGCTTTTGGCGAGCGCAGACGTCTTTGTAGAGAACATGCGCCCCGGTGTTCGAGACCGTCTGGGCTGCGGGGATGTCGATCTCAAACGGATAAATCCACGACTGGTATCTGCTTCGATCAGCGGCTTTGGTCAAACTGGAAGCCTGTCGGATCGTCCAGCGTATGACATTATCGTACAGGCGATGAGTGGGATGATGAGCATCAACGGCGAACTCGGCGGCGATCCGACCCGGGTTGGCTTTTCAGTCGGTGATATCGCTGCAGCCCTGTTCACGACAATCGGTATTCTTCAGCGCCTGTATGAGCGAGATGCGCAGGGTGTCGAGGAAACTAGCCATCTCGACGTGTCCATGCTGGCCTGCCAGTGGGTATGTCTAGAAAATGCGTTTGCGCGATATCTGAATGCCGGGATTGTCCCTGGTCCGATCGGTTCACGACATCCCTCCATTACGCCGTTCGAGCCTTATCCGACGGCAGACAGGGATATCGTCATCGGCCTCGGTAGCGAGAAAGACTGGCCGAGGTTTTGCGAAGCGATCGATTATCTCGAACTACTGGATGACCCCAGGTTTCAGGGCGATGAGGCTCGCCTTGCCAACCGCGATGCGCTAGACGTGGTACTCGGCGCACATCTCAAGCAGCACCGATCTGCCTACTGGATAGAAACCCTGATCGAGAATTCGATTCCGTGCTCATTGGTGGAGACGGTCCAGACCATTGCCGACAGTCCGATTGCTGAGGAATACGCCGCCTTCTCAAACGTCGAAACCGGAGCGCCCGGACGCACCATGCGGTTTGCCCGTAACCCCATTGCAGACAAATCATTAGAAGAAACTCCGGCACCGGATCTGGGTCAGCATTCTCAGGAAATTCTTGAAGAGTTGGGCTATGACGCGGATGAAATTACGGCGCTTATAGGCTGATATATTTTCATGCAATAGAGATTTCACTCTGTCCCCTTAATTCGTATTTATTTTTTTCACAAAATATTTTAAAAAGAGTAACGTCCTAAATGTCATCAAGTTTAGTCAGATAACTGGTTGGTTGGCTTTACAGTTTTTTTCTCTCGCAATCAACTGTGCACTGAGGTGCGATTCAAGATCGGCAATATGCCGGCTGATTGTGACGTGTGTAGTTCTTCGGCAACGCGATTGAAACTGTAATGCTGGCGGCGTTTTCAAAGACGATAAAAGCACTTGTGGAAGGAATCAAATAGCGGTGTTTATTCATACTAATATCGATATCAATACAAATTTTGACTACAGAGGAAAGAAAGTTGAACGCTTACAAAAAACCCGAACATTGGTCAAACACAAAGAATAAACTTTTCCCACATCAGGTCGGTTTCACCTGCCCGCCACACGGCTTTGACGCGGCGCCTTCAGATTTCTTGCGCATCTCTCCGGAAACGGTCGGTGTGCATGGACGCATGCTTCATCTACTTGAATATGTTCACGGACTCGATCAGCGTAAACAGAATTTTCATTTACTCGAGAAATTCGTTGAGTGTATGGCGAACAATGGTGCGGATGTTTGTGGACAGGTAGGGTCTAACTGGGTGCATACCTGCGGTCTCGGCGTCGAAGGCGTGCTCCAGCACTGTGAACAATTGAGCGAAACCTATGAAACACCCTTCCACATGGCGGGCTACGCGATGGTGGAAGCGTTGCGTGAGATGAATATCGAGAAGGTCGCGCTAAACGGTGTTTACCATTGGCCAGACTGGTGGCAGGGCACAGCTGACTTCCTCAGGGAGGCGGGCTTTGACGTGGTCTGGGCGGGCAACTTTGTCGATCAGGGCTTTTTTTCGACTCAAGAAGAAAGCAACGCGCAGATCTGGTGTTTTGATGGTGACCTGGCACAAAAATCAATGCAGTATGTCGCCGATAAGGCCCCCAAAGTCGACGCCTATCTGGCTAATGGTATGTGTAATTTCCGTCGCAAAAGTGATGGACTGGCACAACGCTTTGTTTCTCTTAAAGTCGAACTTGAAAGCAGGCTTGGTAAACCAGTCATCACCCATGCAACGCACTCTACTGGCGTGTTTTCAACACACTGGGATTAACGCCTGTGACACAACAGGGTCAGCTGTTGGCTACACTTTCAAGGTAGTAAAGCATGCATAAAATACTCGCACTCTGGACTGTCCTGTGTTCTTTGTTACGGTCGAATTTTAATTCTGGTTTCTACCTACCTTTTCGCGGCCGTGCATTTGCATGAAGTCGATGACAGGGCCTTTCGGAATGATGCCGGTAGGATTGATGGAGCGATGGCTTGCGAAATAATGATATTTAATATGATCCATGTTCACTGTTTCGGCAACGCCCGGAACCTGGTAGAGCTCTCGGGTGTAAGCCCATAGATTCGGATAATCTATCAGACGCTTTTGGTTGGTTTTAAAGTGATTGTAATACACCGCATCGAAACGTACTAAGGTAGGAAATAATCGCCAATCCGCCTTCACCGGTTGGGCCTGCGCTACCGTCTTTAGTTATCCAGCTTCTAAATCCCGATTCCGAGCGGATGAATTCGCCTTTATTTATTTTATTTAAAACTGATTTCATGACAGGGTTTCCCTTAATTATATAGTTATTAGCAATGATTTATATATTACTGATTCAAGGCCTGATAGGCCGTAGGCACATTGAGTTCCAGGTGTGCCTGGCCAAATAATGCGTATCCACTCAACTCTGACATTTCTGCCCGTTCTACCATCTGTTACAGCGACAGCCATCATAGATGTCAGACTGAGCATGGATTATTTCGAATGATAGTTCTCTTAAACGCAACAATAGCGAACAGGTATCAATGAACCGATTTAAAAAAATGGATACTTTCGTCGTTGCCATCATTCATTGTTTATAAAGCAATAGAAAGCGGTGCTTTATTGCCCATATTGCCCGCTTTCAAACCACCAGAAATCGATGCCTACGTGATTTACCCACCAACACGTCATTTATCTCAATGGGTTTGAACGATTGTCGATTTTCTGGTGAATCGGTTTAAAGGCGTGCCTTATTGGGATAAAATTTAGTCTGTACTGAATTGCGGGCCTCTGAGATGTTCAAACTTTTAAAAATCAACACCATAGCTGTTACGCTATAGCCCTGGAACCAATTTCACAAGGCTGATTGAAATATGAATCTTGCAGACCGCTGGTTTGAACGAAAAACAATTAGTAACGAAATTACGCTGATACGCGAACCCCATGTTGACGAGCTGTTACGGTGTAATATCTGGCATATCAAAGGACGCGATTACGATTTATTAGTTGATACTGGGATGGGCATTTGTTCACTCAAGGACGAGATCGAAGATTTACTGGGAAAGCCAGTCATTGTTGTTGCCACCCATAGTCATCTCGACCACGTGGGCAGTATGTATGAATTTGACACACGGGTAATCCATCGTTGCGAAGCCGGTATTCTAGCCGACCCGCCGCAGGTCAGTCTCGATATCAATGACTGGCCTATTGAAGAAATAAACGGTTTGAAAGAATCGGGTTATGCGTTAAAAAATGAACGTATGATAACCGCATTACCCCGAGTTGGTTTTGATCTACAGCATTTTCATACACCGGCCGCTGTTCCAACCCGACTGGTTGATGAAGGCGACGTTATCGACCTGGGGAACCGCAATTTTCAAGTGCTCCATTTACCCGGTCACTCTCCCGGCAGCATTGGGCTGTGGGAAGAAAAGTCAGGTACGCTATTTTCTGGGGATGCTATTTATGATGGTCCATTACTCGACACAATTGATGGCTCGAATATCGAAGATTATCTCATAACGATGGAACGACTTCAGAACCTGCCTGTAAGGGCTGTGCACGGTGGCCACGATGAGAGCTTTGGTCGATCACGTTTGAGAGAAATCACCGCTGAATATATTGCGTTCAGAGGCAACCATAGTCGTTTTCCTGACCGCTTATAGTTTAAAAAATAAGGGTCAGCCCATCAATCTTTAAACCTAAATATGAAGGCAAGCGAACTGATACAGTATAAAAAAATAGAGCTCTACTTCTGCTACCCGAGTGAAAGCGTCCGATTTCCCTGGAATGGCAATTAGCCCAATTGTGAAAAATATCGACATGTGACCAGCAAAGACCCGGCTTCATAATGCTCCCAGTCTCTTTCTCAATATTAAAATTGTGACAACGAGTCTGGGGCCAGTTATCGACTTTTCTGATGAGGGTAGTGAAAAAAGAAATTAATTTCTATATATCACGGCTGAATTCTGGCGGGATCAAAAAATTCAAAGGCCAGGCTAAATAATTATGAGGCCTGATCATAGGGATCAGGCCTTACATTTAATTTCAAAATCAAACTCCTACGGTTCACCTGCCAGAAAATTTGAGCTCGAAATCTAGGGTGTCTAACCTGCTCGTTCGACGAAACAATGAACCCAGTATCTCACTTATACTTTGTGATCTAGTCGATTAGAAAATATTGGGATCTGCCCGGTTCTCTTTGTTGGACTAACGGATAGCCGGAGATGGAGAGTCATCATGGCGATGTTCGTCCAGCCATTGCATGAGCTTTTCCAACTGAGTATGAAATCCTTCTAACTCCTGGTTATGCCATTCACCAAAAATATCCGAAATCTCGGGTAGTAGTGATTTAAAAGTATCTTCACAAAGCGCCATCCCTTTCTGGGTAATGCTCAGGTAGCGCTTACGTTTATCGGCTTTATCGGCCATTGACTTTAACAGCCCCTTATCGAGCAACACCGTCGCTATTTTGGTGATTCCAGGTTGATTCATTTCCATGACTTCGACCAGTTCAGTAATAGTCCAACTTTGTTCGGGTGTGTGGGTGAAATGGTTGAGCAAACCAAACTGCGACAGACTCAAATTGCGATTAGCAAATAATCGGTTCTGACGGGTAGTCAGCAATTGCTGAATAATACCCAGGAGTACCGTCATACGTACTTCAGTTTGCTGGCGTGGGTTCAATTTCTTTTTTAACATAAAAAGCCTGTTGCATTTACATTCCCGGGAATATATAGTTAATTCCATGGAATATATTATCAACTAAATTAGCAGGAGACCAGAAATGAATCGCAGAAATTTTATTAAGATAACGGGTTTAGGGCTCGGTAGTGTCGCTTTATCAAGTAGCATTATTGCCTGTAACGATCTCGGTCCTGCCGATGATTTTGGCTGGAATGGCCCAGATAAACTCGAAACCGATATTCGAATGCAGGTTCTGGCCTATGCCATTCTGGCACCCAATCCACACAATAAGCAGCCATGGATTATTCGATTGACTGGTCCAACTAGTTTTGATCTGTACGTTGACGCGGAACGCTTGTTACCCGAAACCGATCCGGTCCACCGTCAGATTCACATCGGGCAGGGTACTTTTCTGGAAACGCTCTCAATTGCGGCGAGTGGTTTAGGCTTCAAAGCTATAGTCGAATATTTCCCAGAAGGCATGTACAGCAACACGGAACTGATAGATAAGCCAGTGGCCTCGGTTAACCTCGTTAAACAATATAGTTTAGACAAAGATCCATTGTTTGATGCGCTGTTAATTCGTCAATCCAACAAACGCGAATATGATGCCTATCAATTGAGTCAAAATGATATTGACCAGCTCCAGAAAAAGCATCAGCAATACAGTGAATACCCATTCACAATTGATAGTTCTCCGGAAACAAAATCTCAGTTAGTCTACACCCTGACCAAAGCGATGCAAATTGAAGTAAGCGACAAGCAACGTGATTTGGAAACGATCAGAATGTTCCGATTCAACAAGGATGAGGTACGCCAATACCGTGATGGTTTCGGCGTAGCGCAGGCAGGCCTGAGTGGTATCACTAAGTTTGTAGCCGAGACATTCTTCCTTGATCGTATGAAAGCGGAAGAAGATTCGACTGAGTTCGGACAGCAGGCAGTGGAACTAACCGAAAAAGCCGCGAAGTCGACCCGCACTTTTGCCTGGCTGTCAACACCGAGTAATACCCGCCTCGATCAGGTCAAAGTCGGCCGTGACTATTCCCGTATAAACTTACAAACCACAATGATGGGGCTGGCGCAGCATCCGATGAGTCAGGTATTACAGGAATATGACGACATGCTCGAATTACAGCGCTCATTCAAACAAGGTTTCAACATCCCCCCCGATGAGACAGTGCAGATGTTGTTTCGTCTTGGAAAGGCAGAGCCAGTTGCGCATGGACCAAGGCGGCTCGTTAAGCAATTGATTCAAAGCTAGACGATATTGCATTAAGTATAAAAAGGCATTCAAAATAGAAAGATGACGCTATCGCAGGTTCTGGAACCTGCGCTCTATTCCAGTGATTAATTTGAGGTTTAAAACTCTATCACTCTTTGGTTACCAAATAACAAATGCTAATGGCTTGAAGTAGGGCGTGATAGATTCGACCCCTAACACTTCCCACCCACTCACTCATTTATAGAGATGTTTGCAGGTACCCGCCGTCAACAACAATGGTAGTCCCATTAATGAAGCTCGATGCTGCGGAAGCCAGCAAGAGTAATGTACTGTCTAGTTCTTCGGGGCTCATTAGGAGTCTGTCTGACTTAGGATAAATCTACTGCGGAAAAGTCATTTTGGCCAAATTACCCGATCTAATTCGTTGAATAGAGCAACTATTCGCCTCATTCGATCAAAAAATTTGTCTCAAAATGACTTCCCTTCGCTACGATTACCTAAGTCGGACAGACTCCTGGCGCGTTGTCAATCATTGCTGCCCCCTTTTCGCTGGCGAGAAAAGCCCCCTGTCATTTCTGAATGGATATAAACCGGGGCAATCGCATTAACTCGAATATAATGTGAAGCCCACTCTAATGCTAATACCTGAGTCAAGTGATTCACACCAGCCTTACTGGCAAAATAAGCGGCGAGACACTGTCTCTGCCGATATACCATGATCGATGCAATATTAATAATGCTACCGCCTTTTCCCGATTTGATCATGTCCTAGCCTGATCAATCGAACCTCTGTCTGGTTAACCGCGTTGGTTATTTCTTTAATGAAATCACCGAAACCAGCCTGCAAAAAAAATCGATATTCCCCTCCGATGGCGTAATGGGAGAAGACAAGAGGGCGAACAGCCTATGAATCACGCTCGGGATAGATATGGGGGTATAGTGACTGGGATATAATTAAGGTCAGCCTGATTTCGGCTTACAAAGAAGAGTTTTTGTGTGCGATTATTATTGGGTAAGGCTTTGCATTGCCACCACTTCAAACTGAAAATATGGATTCCATATGGATGCCTGGATAAAGCTCTCGGATTTTGTTCGAAATTGTCCTCTGTCGGGACGCTTTGTTACCGGTATGGGGGTTATTGTGGGTTGAGGCCGGAGCGTGGCCAGAAGCTGGTAATCTGGATGTATCGAGTGGCGAGTCGGGTAGGACCGGGTCGGGGTTCTTGTGGTTATAATTACGTGCTAGTATCGGTCAGGTATAGTAATTTTCTTCTATACTTTAACTAATATCGGAGATAACGAAATGAAACGATTGACCCGTAAGTTTATTGGGTTTGTTGCCACTATTTGCCTGTTTGGTGGATTTAATATTAATGCTAACGCTGATGTGGAATCGATGGATCCCATCAAGATCACCTTGCACGACTGGACGGGTCAGTATTTGTCAGCCAACATCATGGCCGAGATTCTGAAAAACGCAGGGTATAACGTGGAACTGGTGCAGGCTGACTATCTGGCACAGTTTGCTGGGCTCGAGTCAGGTGACCTTCATATCGCGCCTGAACTCTGGGAAACCACGGCGACTGTCGCCATGAATACCTCTTTTGCAACCGGGAAAACAGTTGATCTGGGTTCCTCTGGTATGTCCGCCAAGGAAGAATGGTGGTATCCGATTTACATGAAGGAACTTTGCCCTGGATTGCCTGATTGGAAAGCTATGAATGCCTGTGCTGAAGCCTTTGCCATTGCCGAAACAGCTCCTAAAGGGCGCTACCTTGGTGGCCCTGTAACCTGGGGTGGTTTTGACGATGAACGGGTAGAAGCTCTCGATCTTGATTTTGAGGTGGTTCATGCGGGAACAGATGCGGCCCTGTTTGCTGAACTCGAATCTGCCTACCAGCGCAAAGCCCCGATCATGCTCTGGGTCTATTCACCCCATTGGGCACCTGCCAAATTTGAGGGCGAATTTGTTGAATTCCCACCTTACACAGAAGATTGTTACAACAAACCTGAATGGGGTTTGAATAAGGATATGGCTTATGACTGTGGTAAGCCTTTTGGCGTAATCAAGAAAGTTGGCTGGAAAGATGGTGAAAAGAAATGGCCGGGTGCTTATAAGGCGGTTCGTGCCATAAAAATGTCTGATTCAGAGATGAACGCCATGGTAGCAGCTGTCGATCTTGAAGGCCGTTCAGTGGACGACGTCGTTGCCGAATGGATGAACACGAACAAAGCACGCTGGTCCGCCTGGATCAAGTAGTGCTGTAACGAAGTGACTAAGGGCGGTCGATTGAACGATCGCCCTTCCTCTACATTCTAAATTACTAATAATCGACTTTATGTAGGGTCGATTGTTTGTCCTCTGTATCAATATAATGTGAACATCATCGTCGGTGAGACATATGGAACAATCCGTTAAATTATCCTGTCGGCATGTGTGGAAGGTTTTTGGAAATAATGCCGATAACTTGTTTGCAAACGGTGCCACACCTTCGCCTGATGACCTGGTCGATGGTAACTATATCGGCGCGGTACGTGACGCCTGCCTGGATGTTCATGAGGGTGAGATATTTATCATCATGGGCCTGTCGGGATCGGGTAAGTCGACACTGGTACGCTGTCTGACCCGATTAATTGATCCCACCGCGGGCGCAGTTCTGTTCGATGGTCAGGACCTGATGAAGGCCAGTGAAGCCGAGCTCATTGATATGCGCCGGCATAAGATGGGTATGGTGTTTCAGCATTTCGCATTGTTACCCCATCGAACGGTATTGGGCAATGTAGCCTTTCCGCTAGAGATTCAGGGTGTCGATCGTAAGACGCGAGAACAACATGCCCTTCAGATTATCGAGCTTGTTGGACTTCAGGGCCGTGAAGCCTATTACCCTCGAGAGCTTTCGGGTGGGCAGCAGCAGCGTGTAGGCATTGCGCGTTCACTAGCTGTAGAGCCCGATGTGTGGTTTTTGGACGAGCCGTTTTCAGCGCTTGATCCGCTTATTCGTCGAGAGATGCAGGATGAATTTCTGCGTCTCCAAAGTGTGCTAGAGAAAACGATAGTTTTTATTACCCATGACTTCGACGAAGCTATCCGACTGGCTGATCGAATTGCGATAATGAAGGATGGTGAGATTATTCAGATCGGCACCCCCGAAGAATTGGTGCTGGACCCAGCCACAGACTATGTGCGTGAGTTTACCCGTGGCATCCCGCGCGCCAAGGTCCTCAGCGCAGCCGCTGTGATGGTACCGAAAACTCAAAACTCTTATCCTGAAACTATAGCGGCGAATGTTTTGATCGAAGAGCTCGTCGGTCGTGCGGCTGATATGGAAAAGGGTAGTGCATTTGGGGTGAAGTCCGAATCGGACGAAATTATTGGCGAGCTGAGCCGAGAGACGGTCATCGATCTGCTATCAGACGCATCGAAAGACGCATGACCGCAATATCCATAACCACCCCTGTATTGCGGTTTCGGCTGAATCCATGGATTACCGCGTGGCTTGTAGTGTTGGCGGCGACTATCGCCCTTTATTATTTGAAAGAATGGATGCCGTGGGCATTTAAGTATCCGAAAGCGTTGATTATCCCTTTCCGTGGGTGGCTCAATGACTTCATGAAATGGTTGATGAATACTGCAGATCTGGGGTTGTTCACATTCAAGGAGTTCACTCGACTTTTGTCGTGGATTATTGAACAGCCATACAATATCGTCAAAAGCTTCCTTTCTACTGGTTTCAAGGAAGGTCAGGGCAGTTACGCAGTTGAGGTGTTTCCGCGAGTATCCTGGATAGCCATGATTGTTGGTGTTGTTCTGCTGGGTCGCTACGCCAAGGATTGGAAACTGGCCACGCTGATGGGTCTATGCTTTCTCTATTTGGCTGTTTTTGATCAATGGGACAGCGCCATGTTAACCCTGTCTTCTATCCTGATTGCGGTGCCAGTTGGCGTCGGTCTCGGATTGGCGCTGGGTATCGCGGGGTATCGTTCAAAGAAATTTAAGCTGGCACTTATCCCCGTTCTGGATTTGATGCAGACCGTTCCGGTTTTTGCCTATCTAATTCCTATCCTGATCATGTTTGGGTTCAGCCCTGTTTCGGCGATGATTGCTACCATCATTTATGCGACGGCACCCATGGTGCGCGTCACCATGCTGGCGCTTGAACAAGTGCCTGGCGAACTGGTTGAAGCTGGGCGCATGGCTGGCTGCACAGCGCGACAGTTGCTGTGGAAAGTGCAGTTGCCTTCGGCGACGAATACCTTAATGCTAGGGGTCAATCAAGTTGTAATGTTGTCGCTCAACATGGTAATCATTGCGTCCATGATTGGTGCTGGAGGACTGGGGTTTGACGTGTTGACAGCCCTCAAACGTTTACGCATTGGAGAAGGCATTGAAGCCGGTCTGGCAATCACCGTGCTGGCTATCGCGTTGGACCGGCTCAGCCAGGCGCTTGCTCGCCGTCCACCACCTGTCCACGGGGATGATCTGAGGCCGTGGTACAAGCGCCATATTTACCTGCTGATTGCGTTGACCACCGTTATAGTTACCTGGTTACTGGGGATTTTCTTCCCTGCGATGGACGTAGTACCCGATAGCCTGAAAATGTCGACCGGCACTTTCTGGGGTGATCTGGTGAAGTACATCAATATCAATTATTTTGACCAGCTCGATGCTTTCAAGAACTTTCTGCTGCTCAACTTTATGATTCCTTTCAAACGCTTCCTGCTGACGCTGCCCTGGATTGGCGTCGTAGGAATGATGGCCCTGGCGGGGTATCAGCTGGGAGGCTGGCGACTGGCGTCCTTGACTGGTGGATTGACTACGTTCCTTGCGGTCGTGGGATTGTGGGCCAAGGCTATGGTAACGGTCTATCTTTGTGGTATTTCAGTATTACTGGTGTGCCTGATTGGCATCCCGATTGGAGTCGCGGCGTCGCGCAATGATCGACTGCACCGAGTAGTCGGTGTCATCATTGATACCTTGCAAACCCTGCCCAGTTTTGTCTACTTGATGCCCGTAGTGATGTTGTTCCGGGTCGGTGATTTTGCCGCTATGCTCGCGGTCATAGCCTATGCCATCGTACCGGTTATTCGTTATACCGATCATGGTATCCGTGGCGTGCCGTCACATCTGGTGGAAGCCGCAACGCAAGTGGGGTGTACTCGTGGTCAAATATTGTGGAAGGTGCAAATGCCATTGGCCATTCCAGAAATCATGCTGGGCATCAATCAGACCATAATGATGGCCCTGGCGATGTTGGTGATTACGGCACTGGTGGGTACCCGCGAGCTGGGCCAGGAAGTTTACATGGCCCTGGCACGAGCGGAAACTGGACGCGGTCTGGTGGCGGGTGTTTGTATCGCGTTTATAGCCATCATTGCCGATCGTTTGATCGGAGCCTGGGCCAACAAACGGAAAAAAGAATTGGGTATGGAGTAGGCTAGCAGGGTTTTCACGCAAGCATTAAGTGGTGGTGTGTCAGTTAAAGGGCAGGGCCTGAAAAATATAAAATTCCCCACTGTTTTTCTACTCTTTTCCTCAAGCGTGGTTTGCTTTTGTGAACCACTACTCAATCGTCGGCACACACCCAAACTGACTGTCACCGTATCACGCATAGTATTACTGGTTATTAATATCGGAAATACTGTTCACAGGGGAATAGGGTCAGTCGGGGTTCGGCGCCGATAGTGGCATTTTCATGCGCAGTATTTTGGTAGGATGATTTGTTGCAGCGCCGCCAACCGCCCCATTAGCATTAGTCTGCGGGTCTCTCCGCCAAAACTGATTGAATTTCAGGAAAAGGCTGGACCGGAAGAACCTGAGCCTCCAGCCAATGAGCCATAGTTCTCATTGTTTTGCGGTTAATCAAGGAGTTTGAAGAAATCATCTTCTTTGAGGGGCCTTGAAAAGTGATAACCCTGTCCGAATTCAGCGCCATATAGGCCGATTAATTCTAACTCGAACTCTGTCTCTATGCCTTCGGTTACAATATTCATTTCAAGATCGTGAGACATATTGATCAAAGACATAACAATTTGACGACTTTTTCGGCTTTGTACCATAGTGCTGACGAAGCTTCGATCGATTTTGAGCGTATCAAATGGTAACTGATGCAAATAACTGAAGCTTGAATATCCTGTCCCGAAATCATCGATAGCCAGACTGACCCCAGATTCTTTTAATTGCGCTAACCGCTCTTTAGCCAGGTCGATATTAGTCATTAAAAGACTTTCGGTAATTTCAAACTTGATCGACTCAGGCTGAGAACCAGTTTCAGATATGATTTTCACAAGTTCAGGAACCAATTGTATTTCGTCGAATTGCTTACCCGATAAATTGATACTTACAAATGGAGAAGGGCTCAATCTTCTATCGAGTTTATTTTGGAATTCACAGGCTTTGCGGGCAATCCAGTAGCCTAGACTAACTATCAAGCCGCTACTCTCCGCCAATGGAATAAATTCAAGTGGTGAGATCATACCTTTTTCGGGATGGTTCCAACGCACCAGAGCTTCGCAGCCAACCAATGCATTAGTCTGGATATCGACAATTGGCTGATAGTGAAGCTCAAATTCTTCATTCATAATCGCTTTTTCCAGATTCTGCTCTAATGTCAGAATATGGGTTGTCTGATGCACATTTTTTTTCTCTGACTCGATTTCTCTTGGTAAAACCCTGGAAGTATTAACCGCGGTTAAAATTCGGTTCTGCATATCGTTATACTGAGTCATCAGGTCTTTGACAACGTTAGTTGTGGAGGTATAAAGATCTTGATAAAGATCTTGATAATCATCTACTTTATCGGGTGTGATACCTTCGAATACATGCGTTAAACGGATATGCATATCCCGGTAACGCTCGAGAACAATTTCTAAAAATAATTTGATGATAGGATCAGAACAATCGACTTTTTGACGTATGTACTCCATGGGGATGACGAGCATATTGGTATCTTCCTGGACAAGTGCAGTAGCAATCCGCGGGAATTGGTCAATAATGGCCATCTCACCAACCAGATCTCCCTTGCCCAGCGTAGCTATTATCATCTTGTTACTGGCTTTATTTATCGAAATTTCGACCTGACCAGATTCAATAATATAGGCACAGTCGCCGTGGTCTCCTTCCTGAAACAAATATTCACCAGCAGAAAACTGCGTTTTATATTGAGATAGTTTCATAAATTTTCACGATCCACTGTAACAATAAGCCTTATATGATATTAGTAGTAAAATTGAACAAGTCCAATTGACGAATGATGCTGCTGTCTGGGTTAGCAACCAACCTCTGAGCTTTTACAGTTCGGATGACATGCCACAAAAACAATGGGCGGTAGAGTTCGCATTTGGCCACGATGGGTGATGAGGCTTTCTGCGAAGCGTTGGTTGAAACAATGTCTGCCTTCCCACGCGTAATTACGGTTTGCTAGCAGAGTTGGAACAATGCGCGCCGAAGTATAATATAACACCTTCACCTTCTATCAGGCCTCTGTCATTCAGCTGCAAGCTTATCAATCCGGTCGAGAAATACACTTGCCTGACAATTCAGTCTTTGGAAGGCATCACACAAAGACCAAAAGATATGGTATCTGAGAATAGTCAGTGAAGTAGAATGAAGTTCAATGGTCGTCCATGCTGGCTATAGTTATGATTATGAACCCGCTATAACCTACTGCGAGTCCGCGATCGAACTCGACAGTGCGTGCTGATGCAATTTTTAAATCGGGCGAATATTGACCCTATAAAATTAAGATAACGACTTAGAGCGACTATACCGGCAAAAGGTTTGTGGATACACTGAAGAAACAGTTTGACCGTGGGCCTTAGAGTATTTCACGGGCTGATCACAAATCCATGGAGTTTAGCATTCCTGAAATCTGACAATTTCGTGACGATTGGATTCGATTAACACCGTTTGGCAAGAGATGAGTCATGCAAAACATAGTTGGCCTGATCCTCTGTTTCAATGGCCCCCGGGCGTATGTTGCGAACAGCAGAAATGGCAGTTTGTGGGGTCTCGCCAAATGCAGTCAAAATTTTTGCCGCGATCATTCCGCTACGCCCCAGCCCAGCCGCGCAATGGATTACAATCCTCCCGCTCTGGCGAAGAGATTGCAGAATCTTTTCACCATCCCTGGTCCAGGCGGCGTCAAATTCCACACCCGGAGCTTCCATATCTGGAATTGGCAGGTGATAACATTTCAGACCGGCAACATGCATTTCATCAACAATATCGGGTACGCCAAGTTTTTCGAAATCTTTCGTTTCAAGCAGAGTCAGAACTGAATCAGCGCCCCATGCGATGATCTCAGCAAGGTCCTGTTGTAGATTCCGTCGCCATATTCGACCGAGGCTGTCGGTGTGATTTCGACCCGGGCAATGCGTGATTCCAACCAGGCCCTGATTCGGTAATTCTATAACTGCAATCGACAAAAACCCTTCCAGTTCGTTCGGCGGAATGTTCGGTATATCGTTTTGGTCAGATTTGTTGCTAATGCCGTTCTTCATTATTAGGGGTGGTCTCGTTCACCGGGTGTGGGCTCTTTGTGATACCGGCTGTTCATTCAGTGAGTCCCGCGGTGATCTAAAACTTTGAGGGTTCCAAAAGAGGAAGCGCACGCTGCGCTTCCCTCGAAGCTAGCCCTGATATTATTCGATTGATCTAAGCTGAACTAGACATGGGGGTTGTCGCGGCAGGTAATATCAAAACCTGGACGGCATGATAGAACGTACCGAATCAATTATCAGGATTTAGGTTCGGTTTTTGTATCGAACCGTTGACGCCATTCGCTGATGATGCGGGCTTTGTTATTAGCGGCCCAAACGAAATCGTTATTGATCATTTTATCTTGTACGTCTGTTGGGAAATGTTCACGCCATGGATCGTCTCTTCGGGTGACGCCTGGCATAGCGACGACGGATGCAGTTGCCGCGTAAATGGTCATTGCTTCATCGGAAATGGCCCAGTCGAGAAATTCCTTCGCATCTGACGGGTTCTTTGTACCAGTCATTATCGACATGGCTTGCATTTCCCAGCCGATACCTTCCTCGGGAATGATAATTTCAATAGGCGCACCTTTGGATTTCAATTTGGCACCTCGAAATGGCCAGGATATACCAATTGTAAATTCACCAGCTGCTGCTTGTTTGCAGGGCTTTGAGCCTGAATGCGTGTAGAGCGCAATATTCTCATGCAACTTTTCCATATAATTCCAGGCTTTTTCTTCACCCATAATTTGAATCCAGGCAGATACGTCTAGGAATCCTGTACCAGAGGATGCTGGATTGGGCATAGTAATATGACCTTTGTATATGGGATTAAGCAGGTCTTCCCAACTTTTAGGTATCGGAAGATTATGGTTTTTGGCTTCGATCGTATTCACGCATACCGCACCTGCCCAGCCGTAAATTCCGGTCCAATGGGCTGGACTCTGTTTGTCACGATAACGCTGATCAAGCTTTTCGACACCTTTGGGTGTGTAAGGGTCAAACATGCCTAAAGCATCCATACTAAGCATGCTGGTACCGGCCATGGCGTAAAGTACATCGGCTTTTGGATTATCCTTTTCTGCCATTAAGCGGGCATGAATAATGCCGGTGGAATCGCGCACCCAGTTGACTTTTATATCAGGGTGTTTTTCATTAAATGCGTTTCCGACAAGCTTCAGCTTATCGGCATCCATTGCGGCGTAAATGGTAAGTTCACCTGCGGATGAAAGGGCCGGTATCAGCGCCATGACCCAGGCGAGTAAAACAAGCCGAGCTAAGACTCTGGTCTTCAAGAATTGACTGAGTTTATACATTATGTCCTCCTATGGTTTTAAGTTATCCACCTGAATGGTTGCGCCTTCTCAAATAGAAAACTGAACAGGTGTGTTTATCAAGGCAAAAAACTTATAAGCTATACTTAATATTATTGCAAGAAATATTTCTATTCAGCCACTGCCTGAGAGTTCGGCTTTGATCTTTCTCCCCACCCATTTTTTGATAGTCATGATGATTGCGATAGAGCAATGTTCACGATTCCAGGTAAGGTTTTAACTTATGCTCAATCAGCTCCAGCATGTACGCGGCATGGGGGAGTTTGAGGCTTCTATGGGATAGTTTAATTAAATAGTGGATCATGATTTCCGGCTTG
>JBLHGU010000080.1:0-21947 GCA_047615875.1 Parasphingorhabdus sp. | reverse complement strand
GTTTTCATCCTGAGTACTGCGCAGCATCGGACTGTACTGAAATATTCCACCCGCTTCACCAGATTGTATAGAGAGCGTTACCGTGAAGTTATTGGTATCGAAGTGCCATGGAAAACCATCGCCAGACGCCACAACATTTATAATCACATCGGCCAGGGGATCCGCATAACGATAAAACTCTTTTTCACCAAGGGCTTGTTGAATAAACGGCGAGAAATCAGCCCACTCATAGATAGATCGTAGAATCGAATCCGCAGAAAAATTATCCGCCGGCACAAAGGCATTGGATCGGTCATAAAAGCGTCGAGATGGGTGACTGTTGGGTAAACCAGAGTCATCTTTAGTGAAGTAAGCATTGGTACGACTGAAAGACTTATGCGCATAGGGAGCAACTCCATCAGCCTCTGCAATTAGCTCCGCAATACAATCCTGCCTGATAAAACCCTTGAGAACTGCACAACCTTTTTCTTCCAGTTCGCTTGTTATGGGGTCAAGCATTGACTGATAGTCAACACTATTAGGGTGCTGAATCGGATAACGTTCAAGGTCTATGTATTTTGCAGGATCTGGACGCACGGAAATATACCCTTAGCAATATATCTGAACATAATTATGCACCAAACCAAGCACTATCGAATGGGATAAACGCGCAGATTAAGTTATTTTTTTGCGACGCAATTAAAAGCATTAGAGTCCTTCTATCTTGAGCATTAATTCCTGCAATAGCGGGGAATAGCCGCTATCAAAATAGTCTTGCTAAGACTAAGCTCACACAAAAGAACTGCTAGACAAACTCAAATTAAATGTCGCATCCGAATTCATCCAATATGTATGCAATCGTTATCATTACGATTGCCATGCTAATCGCGCCTATTATGGATGGCATTGCAAAATGGTTGGCCAGCGACTACTCCTCTATACAAATAACCTGGCTACGCTTTGTTGTTCACTTCCTGATTTTTCTACCATTGGTTCTGGTCAGACATGGCTTGATTGGGTTCTTGCAGACCCATTGGCCATCACAACTGTTGCGGGGCACATTTCTGTGTCTCGGTGTCGGCTCCATGTTCCTGGCGTTGCGCTATATTCCTATTGCAGAAACACTTGGCATTTTCTTTATTTCACCACTAATTGTTACTTCATTAGCACCTTTTATTTTGAAGGAGTCGGTTGGGATTAAACAGATGCTTTGTGTAGCGGCGGGGTTTGTCGGTGCAGTACTGGTAATACAACCGGGTTATGAAAATTTCCATTGGGGTTATCTATTACCTGTTGCTGGCGGTTTCTGTTTCGCCGGTTACCTTTTGATATCACGTAAGATGGCCGGCCAGGCTCCGGTTATGGTAACCCACGCGCTTTCTGGGCTGGTGGGGGTTTTACTTCTCGCGGGTTTCATACCCTGGGTCTGGAAGACACCCGTCAATGGGACTGATTGGTTACTTTTTCTGGCACTTGGGATTGTCGGCGCGGTGTCCCACGGCCTCGTACTATTAGCTTATAGTCGTGCGAAGGCATCGCTATTGGCACCTTTTGCCTATGTCGAGATAATTACCGGTACAGCATTGGGCTATGTTCTGTTTGGTGACTTTCCCAATACAATGGCCTGGGCCGGTATTCTGGTTATCGCATTGTCTGGTATGGTGGTGGTTTATCGACGGGGATAGGTCACTTATGCCTGCCTGACCTATATTATAAATTTCAATTGCGACATGAACTCATGTTTTTTTTGTTCAACACCTGAAAAATAGTTTTTATTCAGGCTAGCGTCATTTTGTTCGATTAGAATACCTTGATTAATCTTAAGATTCGGTAGACCCACAATGTATAGCAAAATTCTCGTCGCCAGCCTGATTTCGTCCAGCCTGTTCGTCTCCGGTTGCACTACCACCGGCGAAATAGACAAGCATTCTACTGGTGCAGGGCTTGGCGCTCTAACTGGTGCATTACTGGCCTATGGATTGGGCAAGGGCCACTCAGATAAAGAAGTAGCCATAGCATTTGGTACGTTTGTCGGTGCGATAATCGGCGGCGGTATCGGTGCCAAGCTGACTGAGGCAGATCGAGTTATTGCCGGTAGGAACCTTGGTGACTCACTGGAGAATGATCGTAGTGGTAGTAGTCGCGTGTGGAATAATCCAGACTCTGGAAATAGTGGTACGACAACGCCTGTCCGCACCATCGCCCGCGCTGACGGCACACCCTGTAGGGAATTCACTACTACTGTACTGATCGGCGGTAGTGAAGAAGAAGCCTATGGCACCGCCTGCCGACAGGCCGACGGCTCCTGGAAAGTCATGCAATAAGTAAGTCCGCGTGTAAATCCACAGATAATTTGCCGAACTACATAAATTCCATAATTGTCTTGTAGAGGCTCATAGGTATTTCTATTCCGCTTTCTGGAGTCAACTCTCGATT
Organism: Parasphingorhabdus sp.; assembly: GCA_047615875.1. Lineage (GTDB taxonomy): Bacteria > Pseudomonadota > Gammaproteobacteria > Arenicellales > CAJQKF01 > JBLHGU01. Next base: position 19,532 of record JBLHGU010000080.1, on the reverse strand, counting down.
ACGGAATCGACGCTCCCCCGGTAAGCGCGTGCCTTCTTGCTCTAATAGGGCTTCAAATAATCTCTCGCCATGGGCAAGATAACTTTCCGCATTGCCAAACCGAGCCGGATCGAGAGCTAGAATTAACTCCCCACCTTTTGGAGGGCCACCTGCGCCCGCATCGTCCTGTTGTGATTCAAAACTAAGAAATTCTCCAATTAAGGGCCCTGCCAATAACTCAATCATCATAGCCATGGAAGCTCCTTTGTAGCCACCAAAGCCCAATTGTGCGCCTTCAAGCACGACATTCGGGTCATTTGTTGCCTGACCGTCCGGACCAATACCTGCTGTTTCTGGAACGCTATGTCCTTCGCGGGCGGCAATCATTATCTCCCCGCGAGCCATGGCCGAAGATGCCTGATCAAATACCAGCGGTGGACCATTTGGCCGCGGCCAGGCAAATCCCATGGGGTTGGTACCAAAGAGTGGTTTGATGCCCCCTGCCGGCGCTACATAAGGATATGATGCAGTGAAAGCGAAAGCACACAATCCGTCTTCCGCCAGGCGCTCAACTTCAGGCCACATTGCAGCAATATGGAACATATTTACAAAACCCAGGGCCGCGATGCCGTTTTCTCGTGCGCAATCCACCAGTGGCTGATGGGCTTCGGCCTGGCCTAGCGGTGCGAATCCACCGTCGCCATCCACTCGAATAACCGCTGGTGCCAGCTTTTCCACCCTGGGGCGCGCCTTACCATTGACCCGCCCACTCTTTGCCCCGTTGGCATACCAGGGCAAACGAAACAATCCGTGAGAGTGACATAGATCGGCTTCAGCTTGAATCATGCGATCCGCTGCAGCACTGGCATTTGCTTCGTCACAGCCATTTTTTAATAAACAATTAACGGCTAATTGACGGGCCTCGGACAGGCTTAGGTTTTTATTACTCATTGTTGATGCCTTCATTTCTATTAGGATTATTCAGATGTCGTTAGACTGGCTGGGTTGCGGTGTGATCACTCAGGCAAACCTGCCTTGCGAAGACCATCTATGTAGAAAGCCAGATGCTCAGGTTGTCTATACGAGGCCAACTTCTCTACAGCAGCAATCGAAAAGTCAGGGAAAAGTGCCAGTATTTCCGCAGCCTCAAATTCTGCATCATCGATACGATCCTGTTGGGCATATATTGCAGCCAGTGTTAGATGAGCACCGAGAAAGTGGGCATTACGCTCTATCACTTCAAGAAACAATTGTTCTGCTAGATCCAGTTGGCCCAGTAACATATAAGCCTTGCCCTGAATCCAGGTATAAAAGAACGCGTAGCGAGGATTAAGCTCCATTGCCCTGGCCAGCTTCAGTAAGCCTTCCTCAGGCTGACCGTTATAGACCAAAGCCTGAGCATACTGAGCCCAGCCATCAGCATAATTGGGATTATGCTGAACGGCAGCGGCAGCCGCTTGAATAGCCAGGTCATGATTTTTCTGTATCATATGTAACATGCTGGCTGAAAAATGTGCCTGTCCCATAGATGGGTCGAGTTCCCTGGCCTTTTTTACATAATCGAAAGCCAGATCAATCGTTTCTTCTTCAGGGGCTGCCCAACCCATTTGTATGTCCATAGCATGGGAAAGCGCTACATCTGCATAGGCGCGAGCGAAGTTGGGATCAAAGGCGATGGCCTGCTCAAAATATTGACGTGCCTCGTTAATATTTTCTCTGGTGAAACGTCGAAATAATTGCAACCCACGCAATAACGCATCATAGGCCTGAGGATCGGCTAGTTGTTGTTGATCAAGACGCCGCTGTTCAGCCGTGGTTAGCTTAACTGCCAATGTGGTAACAATATGTTGACTCACTTCATCTTGCAGAGAGAAAATATTCACCAGCTCGCGGTCGAATCGATCCGCCCATAAATGATGACCGCTAATCGCATCAATTAACTGGACGTTTATGCGCACTTGATTATCCGCCTTCTGAACGCTTCCTTCCAGTACATGAGTGACAGAAAGATCCTTGGCGACCTGCTGCACTTTGACTGGCGTGCCTTTGTAGACAAAAACCGAGTTGCTAGCGATCACACGTAAGCTGGAGATTTGCGAAAGGTCTGTGATGATGTCGTTAGTTACTCCATCGCTGAAATATTCCTGCTCCTTATCACCACTCAGATTTGCAAAAGGCAAAACCGCGATAGAAGGCCGATGGTCTTTAATAGGATCAGTAGCGGAGGTCTGAGCTATTTGTTTTGCAGCTTCCTGAGTTCTTTTTTTTGATGAGCTGCTATCCAACCAAAACAGGCCACCAGTGATTAACAAAAGAACGGCTATTACACTCGACACGATGATGGTTTTATTAAGCACCCACCATTTCAGAGGTTCTTGGGCAGATACCGAATCGCCGATAACGATTTTGAAACAGTGCACCGGACGTGCAATATTTTTGACTTGTTTTTCACCCAGATCAACAAATTCACAGGGCAGCTTATTTCCAACCGCAGTCCGTACTGCTTCTGATACACATATTCCGCCGGGGTCAGCCAGTGCTTCTAATCTAGCTGCGACATTAACACCATCACCAAAAATGTCGTCACGATCAACGATTACCTCGCCAAGATTCAAACCAATCCTGAAATTAATCCTGGAACCGGATGGATCGGCCTGTTTGGAAGTCAGTGCGTCCTGCTGAACTACTACTGCACAGGTGACTGCTGAACTTACTGAATCAAACCTTGCCAGTATGGCGTCGCCCGAGTAATTAACTACCTCACCACCATGCTTTTGGATGGTCGCAGAAAAATCATCCAATGACTCACGCAACAACCGATGGGTGTTTAGTTCATCATCACCCGACATGCGGCTGTAGCCAACTACATCGGCATACAGTACCGCAACCAGGCGTTTTTCGAACTCCTCGGTCATACAAAACTCATAATGGCTACTGCACTTTACTCACTTTCACAAATTCCTTCCATTATGCCGAGGAATTTCCGCACCTCTGCAGGAGAATTGTAATGGCACATGGATACCCTGACACAAGTGTCCATACCAAGCGGTGTTAAAATATTACCCGAAAAGTAGTCATTTTTGCGCAGATGGGTGCGCACCCCTGCGTCGTTTAATTGCCTAACTACCTGCACCGACTCTACGCCATCAACAGCCAGTGATACCAGCCCTTCCCTGTTCGCGTTCTCATGACCGCCAATAACGAACACCTTGGGCATATCAGAAAGGCCTTTCTGATCTCCGTCTCCGTTTAACATAATATTGACCAGATGAGCCTCCTGATTGCTCATGGCCTTACCTGCAGCCAGCACGCGTTCGCGTCGATCAGTGGAATCCGTATATTGAGAACCAAGCCAATCCAGATAGTTGACCACTTCACTAAAGGTTGCGTAGGCGCCGGTATCGCGGGTGCCCATTTCCCAGAAATCAGCTGGCGTACCGTCGAGGTGATCATGAGGTAATACGCTCAGCCGATCTGAGGTCCATGCCACACCGTAGTTATGGCGAGAAAATACCTTGTAAGCAGATACCGCAAAACCATCAATGTTGTAAGCATCTAAATCCAGGCCGCCATGAGCAGCATGCTGAATTCCATCGACAATAATAAAACAGCCTGGAGAAACCGCACGAATCACTTCTACCACAGCTTTTACATCCACCGACATACCAGATACCGGACTGGTTTGAATAATCGTGGCTACCCGTGTATCCGCAGTGACATATTGTCGATAGGCGTCTGCGGTAACCGTTGCGGTGTCGTCATCGTGGGGTACGGCAATATACTTTTTGCCGGCAACATCACCCCATCTTTTACAGGCACTGACCGTAGCAGGATGTTCCAACGTACTACCCAACACTGAGCCGCCAGGAGCAGAACCCAATATGGCCGCTCGCACCAATCGGAAGAGTAGTTCTGTGCCACTTTCACCGACAAATACCTTGCCACTAGATGCACCAAGAAACAGCAGCATGTCCTCCCGGGCCTGGTTAATAATTCTCACCAATTCATGGGAAGCCGGATTATCACGCCCCTGATTATCCGGAATAGCTGATAATTCAGCGTTAACACTGACCACAGATTTCAACGTAAGAGAACCACCTGCATTTTCGAAAAATGCCCGTGGCCCCTGATAAGGGCAAGAATCTACGTGATGAAATTTATCTCTTACCTGGGACAAAAATTGCTCGTCAAACATGTACAAAACCTGTGCAAATAAAAATTAAGGGAATTCTGCAGAATTTAGAGTTTCCATTAGGCGCTGGAATGCGCCAACGTTTACCAATCAATTAGCCTATTAATAAGTGTGGAGAAAAGAAAAATCATACACCGATTTATATTGTAAATGTTTCTGACCCAGTACTGAATCTAGAAAGTTTAAATAAATCAGCGGATTCGAAGCAGATAATTTGCAATTTAACGCATTTTGATGTTATATCGCGCGCCCGCAAAGCCGTCAAAGATCACTATCGTGAATACTGCCACAAAAAACTCCCTCATCCTGCCTGTTCTAGCTATGGTGGTCATCGTAGCGGCATCCAATGTTCTCGTGCAGTATCCAATTAATGACTGGTTGACCTGGGGTGCACTAAGTTATCCCGTGGCGTTTCTAATTACCGACTTAACCAATCGTCGCTACGGTGCTGCCAGAGCACGTCGTGTCGTCGCCATTGGCTTCGCAATCGCCGTACTGGCATCAATATATCTGGCCACACCACGCATTGCCATAGCTTCTGGAGCAGCCTTTTTAACGGCACAATTGCTCGATGTTACGATATTTGATCGTATGCGTAGAATGTCCTGGTGGAAGGCACCGATTGTCTCTTCTGGTGTAGGTTCTGTAGTTGATACCGGAATATTCTTTTGTGCCGCTTTTGCCGGAACTGGTTTGCCGTGGATGACCTGGGCAGCTGGCGATTTGGGCATAAAGTTTGTGGTTGCCATGGCCATGTTAATTCCCTTCAGAGCGGCCATCGCACTGCAACAAACTGCTGCTCAAGAATAAAATCTGAACTAACAACACGCCACGATCCTCTCGAGGCAATTCAGTTGTCCATTATCGGGTTAACGAGGGCAACAGAATCGATATCATTGGGAACAACAGCAAAAGTGCCAGACGAACAATATCGGCACACCAAAAGGGTGTCACTCCCTTAAATATCGTACCCAGGGAGACATCAGGCAATACCGCTCTTAAAACAAATACATTTAAGCCCACAGGTGGTGTAATCAAACTGATTTCGGTTACTACAACAACAATTATTCCGAACCAGATCAATACATATTCCGGATCAATCATACCGCTAAAATCCAGGCTTAGAATGACCGGGTAGAACACGGGCACCGTTAGCAGAATCATGGAAAGACTCTCCAGAACGCAGCCCAGAATGAGATAGACCATTACCATGAGCAGTACTACTTCAAATGGCCCTAGATCCAAAGACACCACAAAGCTCACAATCACATCAGGCATACCGGCAACGTTGATGTAATTAGAGAACATCAGGGCGCCAATCAGTATGGTGAAAATCATCGCCGTGGTGCGGGCACTTTCAAGCAACACCTCAAACAATGACTGCCAGCCTAGTCGACGTCGTAATAAAGCAAAGAAAAATGCTCCGGAAGCGCCAATGCCGGCGGCTTCAGTAGGTGTAAATACACCAAGATAAATGCCACCGATAACAAGGGTGAACAACAATACAACACCCCAAACTCCCTTTAGCGCTTGCATTCGCTCCGACCAGTCCATCCGTTCGCCGGGTGGTCCTGACTCAGGTGAGATAGCCACCTTTACCCGAACTGCGGCCATATACAGAATGATGCCAAGTAATCCTGGCAGCAGCCCGGCGATAAACAGCTTACCGATATCCTGCTCGGTCATAATTCCATAAATCACCAGAATCACGCTGGGAGGAATCAGAATACCCAGTGTGCCACCTGCAGCGATTGAACCGGTTGCCAGTTCATCTGAATAGCCAAATCGGCGCATAGAGGGCAAAGCAACTTTAGACATTGTGGCCGCAGTAGCAAGGCTTGAACCACACACCGCACTAAAACCACCACAGGCGACTATAGTCGCCATGGCCAGGCCACCCTTTTTGTGACCTAAAAAGGCATTGGATGCAGTATAAAGCTCATCGGATAATCCGGCCTTTGTGACAAAGTTGCCCATCAATATAAATAGCGGAACCACGGATAAACCATAGGACAGGCCAGTTTCGTAAGTCACTGTTGTTATCATGCCAAGGGATGCGTTCCAGTTTATTTCCAGACCAAAACCAACAAAACCCACCACCATCATGGATATGGCGATTGGCATCCGTAGTAGGATCAGTAGTAATAAAATACCGAAAGCAATTAGTGAAGCTGTCACGCCGATCTACTCACTAATTTAATCCATGCCATCAAAAGATAAATGAGACAAGTTGCTGCCAACATCGCACACATAAAAAAGTAGGCCGGATAAATGGGAAACTGCAGTACTGCGCTGGAGTCACCGTAACCAACTGCCTCAAAGGATTTTATCCACATGCGTTGACACAGCAAACCCATTACTCCAGCACCGAGTAAATCGAGCAAAAAATCTCTCACCCGTGCTATTCCTGAGGGAACAAATCGATCAAACAGATCAACGGTAACGTGCTCCCCGCGGGCGGTGACCAGCGGAAGCCCGGCAAATATAAGCGTGGCTAGAACAAACTCGGTAATCTCAAAACCACCTTTTACCGGCGCGTCAAAAAAATAACGGCCCAAAACATCAACAAATGTCAGGGCCATCATAAAAAACAAAAGTGCTGCGCCGAATCCTCCAAGGACGCGGCGCAGCCAATTTTCTAGCTTCTGACGCCAAGCGTCAGCATTATTCATCGAGTCAACTTTCCCTATTGAGCCGCGATTTCAGCACGCAGGTCTTGCATAACCATTGCACCATCAATACCTTTAGCTTTAGCAGCAGCTACCCAGGCAGCTTCGATAGGACCAGTCTTGGCCTTTATTTCTGCAACCATGGCATCAGATGCCGTGATAACAGCTACTCCGGCAGCCGTCATTGCATCACGACCACGTTGATCCGCTGCATCCCAGCCTTTACCAGCAATATGGGCGAAGTTTTCACCCGATGCACGCATTAGAGCATCTTGATCAGCCTGTGACAGGCCAGCGAAAGAAGCCGGATTAGCAACCAGGAAGAAACTGGTGTTGTACAAGCCACCGGGAACCAGCGTGGCATGCTTAATCAACTTATCCAGTTTGAATGACTTAATTGATTCAGATGGAAAGAACACACCGTCCGCAACACCGTTGGAAACCAGCTCATAGGAAGCAGGGGCTGGTTTCAATAGAGGAGTTGCCCCAATTGCACCAGCCACATCATTAATAACACCACCGCCGACGCGAATTTTTAGGCCATTTAAGTCAGCCAGAGTATTCAATGCTCGTTTGGTATTAAACATATTACCGGGGCCATGGCTCATCAGACCCAGAAGTTGTACACCTTTATGCTCATCAGCTGCAGCAAGATGTTTCTGGTGGATGCGCCAGTAGGCAACGGAAATAGTCTCTGCACTTTCACCCAGAAATGCCATTTCAACGGCCTTGGTCAGAAGGAAACGGCCAGGTTGATAGCCATGCACACCATAGGTGATATCGGCAACGCCATCTTTGGCAAGATCAAAGTGCGCGGGCGGTTTACCCAAAGGCTTGGGCAGAATGCGAATATCCAGTGAACCACCAGACTCCTTTTTAACTGCTTCAATCCAGGGCTTGATCATATCTGCCACAATAGGATGCGTTGGAGGCAGCCAACTGGACAAATTCAGGGTGGTAGCGGCCTGCGCACTACCCACAAAACTGCCGCACATAACCGCTGCAGCTATTAAAGTTTTCTTCAACATACTCTTAGACTCCCCAATTTTATGAAATTGTAGAAAAATTCCGATGGCAGGGTACCAATCGGGAACAACCGGCGAGAATAGCTAATTTATACGTCAAGTGGAAGTTTCCCAGCGACAATTCGTGTCTTTCCAGGTTTGGAGGTATGAATTAGCGTCTATTGTTTGGCATCAATTAGCTGGCATACCAGGTCAACACTAGCTTTCGCCTTGCGTTTTTCATCTTTAGTTATTGGCGCCAGTTCGTTGCGGCGTTGCTCTCGCTGTTCGAAGGAACGCACCACCAGATCGGTAACCCGCTCGCGATTAATTTCTGAAAATTCAATCATCCAGTCATCCTGACCAATACTGCGCATAAAGCCGGTGTTCTTCGGATAGGAATTAATAGATATCATCGGCGTATTAACAGCGGCGCAAAAAATCAGTGAGTGAGTACGTAAGCCTATGTGGGTCTCTGATCGATCCAGAATCCCCACGATATCGCTATAACCGTACTCTTCATTGGTAATCAGCTTGATGTGTTGCTGATTACGTACTTTCTCCATACATTCTCTGGTTATACCAAGATCCATTACCTGGGTTACAACAAACAAAACTTCAACGCCGAGTTTTTCAATCACATCATCTGCGGACTCGGCAATGACCTTACAGAAATCCTGGCGGGTAAAGGTGCCGGTGTTGCTCCAGTTATCGATGTAAGAGTTAACATTAAAGGTAATAGTGCCATTAGGATTGGTAAACAAACCTTCCTTTCTAATGATGCTCTGCATTCGTCCTTCATCTGATGGAGCGGTATTGATAGCGCAATCAGCATGTAGATGTACTTCAGGTGAACGCAATTTTCGCTCTTCAAATAGCTCCTTGGTCTTTATATCTCTTAGCGTTACCAATGCCGTGCCATCGAGAACTTTCTGCAAAGCTTTCTCACCCACATCGGTATCGATGGGTCCGACACTGGCATTATAAAAAACGATAGGTATATTGCGCTTGCGACTGGCTGGAGTAAACAATGCAATGGAATACAATGTATTCACCAACGGGTTATAAAACTTGCGGTCGAAAAAAGCGTTATCGGTAATCAATATAGCATCGGACTCAGTCATGGCTCGGTAGTTGGCAATACCCAATGCTTTCAACGAGCCATGCCACGGCATCATGCCCATTATCTTGAGGTTGTGATGACCAAAATTTTTCCTAACAAAACCCGGCTTTATAGTGGGCACAAGGAATTCAATATCCGAGCGCACCTCGGCGAAGTCGTCGAGTATATTTCCCAGAATTGCGGCATCGCCGGCGTTTCGTCCGGAGAAGCTACCAATAAGTGCAAGCTTTTTCATAGGGTTCTAATATATGTTCGGGAGATAGTTACAGCAGTTTTTGCTGGCGATACCAGGCTATGGTAGCAGCCAGGCCTTTGTCATAGTTAAACTGTGGGTCATAACCCAACAAGTTGCGTGCCTTATCGATATTGAATGCCCGGCTCTTGGTGAAAAAGTCGATGCGACGACGATAGATCGGTGGCTCAATATTCAAAGGGATACAAATTTTTTCGCAAATAGTGCCTGCCCACTGAAACGGAAATGCGGGCATGTGAAACTTGCGTTGTGGTTTATCCAGCATGCCGGCTATAACATCGACGATTTCATTTAGTCGCATATTTTCTGGACCTGCCGCTATAAAGATCTCGCCTATCGCTTCTTCACGTTGCGAAGCGAGTATAAAAGCATCAGCCAGATCCTCGACATACACCATATTAAAAAAGATACGTCCGTCACCAATTATTGGGGTAACAGATTTTGCAGCCAACTTGAATAACTTTAGCAATCGCAAGTCGCCTGGTCCGTAAATAGGTCCGGGCCGAATGACACTGACGGCGAAATTATTTTGCGCACCGTACTCTATAGCTTTCTGCTCTCCGGCAAGCTTGGTAACCTGATAGATATCGCCGGGCGCGACCGGGCAGTTTTCATCCGCCGGTGGGTTTTCGATGTGACCATGCACACCGACGGTACTGCAATGTACAAAACGTTTTACACCAGCTTCCTGAGACAGCTTTAGCAATGCCTCAGTAGCATGCAGATTAACATCCCAATAGACAGAATCTGGTACTCCTGCTTGTCGAAACAAGGCGGCAATGTGATACACCACTTCAACGTCTGCTACCGCTTCGATCAGTTTTTCGTGATCAGTGATATCACCTTCCACCACTTCCAGCTGACTAGCCTCAGGGAAATTAAAACGCGATTTATCTCTTACCAGAGCTTTAACATCATAGCCCTGAGCGAGTAATTTGCGTGTCAGAACGCTTCCCGTAAATCCGGTTGCGCCGGTTACCAGTACTTTCACTTTAGTTCGCCTTAGTCTGAATATATTGTGTTAATTGGTTATAAAACTGAGTTAGTTTTCTATCATAAGCCGGCCGGGAAAATTCTTCCTTAACTCGCTGTTTTGCTGCCCCCGACAACTGTTGCCTTAATGAAGCGTTCTCCGCAAGGTGACACATACCATTTGCCATGGATTCCGGGTCTGGTTCTACCAGACAGGAAATAGTGTCATCTAGCACCTGAGTATGAGTGAGCATGCGGGTGGCCAATACTACCCGTCCTGAATCTAGATAGGAATAGATCTTCATTGGCGTGTTAATGCCCTTACTCCGAGCAGAGACAAGAACATCTGCCTGGGCTAGATAACTCGCAAGATTCGCAGCGGGCCTCGGGCCGAGGAAAGCAACCTGAGCGACGATACTCAAACCTTCACACTTACTACTATAAGTCTCAATATCGGCTTTTGCCCCACCGATAATACAAAGACGCAATCGCTGATTCTTTTTTACAGCTAAAGCAAAGGATTGCAGCATCAGATCGATACCTTGATAAGACTCCAGGTTTCCGACATACAGAAATCTAACGGAATCTGCTGGCACGTCCGGTAATTGCTCCACCTCTTTTGCTTCATCTTGTGATGTCGAGGGCAGCAACGAAATATCCTCTAGTCGTTGAATCAAAGCACCTGGCCGAGCCTGTGAAACTATTTCCTCAAGAGCACGACATACTGGCAGAATTCCTGCCGCACCATTAATAGCCCAATTTTCCGCCCGCCGGAAGAACCACGACAAGCTATCTAGCGCTGGCATTTTCTCGCACATTTGCTGTGCCAGGGAAGAATCCATGTCATAAACATAGGGAATCTTCCTGCCACTACCCAATTGCCTGGCGATAAATGCCGACTCTTCAACTGCATGAATCAGGTCGAAGCGTTGGCGTTTGAGTTGTTGCCGAGCAGACCACCAAAGCAGTCCGTCATAGATCAGTTTCTTACCGGAAAACCCGGGCTTCACATTATTTGCCCCTGCGATCTTCCTGACTCGCACAATGGTTAAACCGGGCAACTTAATGTCCTGGCCTTCGGGAAATGTGATCAGAGTTACTTCATGGCCTGCCTTCGACATCCACTCCAATACCAGTTTTACGGCGATGGGTGTGCCGCGATCCTGAAAAAAAGGATGGGGGGCAAGGAAAAGTATGCGCATGATAAGTAGTGTTTTCGGAGCCTTAAGGCAGCCGGCAATGGCGGGGCGCAACTGTAGCGAAACTCAACACCAATTGCCATAGCAGCCAAAGCTTGAAAACTACTTATTCACGGCAATTTTTTATACCTTAACCCAATCGACTCGCCTGTAGTCGCCAAACACTTTCGATTTCGGATTTCAGCACAGAGGCATCCCAACCTAGCTCGCTCGCCATAATATTTGCTACACAGGCAACAACATCCGGGTCGAGAGGTCCCATAGCTGCCATAGGGGTTCTTCTGAAAATAATATCTTCCAGATGCAGGGCAAATTCGTCTTGAATACAGTAAGTTACTTCTGCCAACAGTAGCGGCGGCTGTTGGCAAATCCAGAGATTCTGTTCGGTTTGCTGGTTGATCAACAGCATGACGCGCCAATAGTCGTCACCATAGCGTTCTTGCAAATGTGGATATTTAGTCAATTCATCCGGCTTCGATTTGGAACCAGGAATATTTGGACGCTTAATATTCGATTGCGGTTGAATATTTACTTTATCAAGCAATTTCAACACCGTCCGAGATACCGAAGGGGCTGTAGTAAACTTTACCCCGTTCACAGAAACCAGGCCCTGAATGTTATCGACCCGGGAATGATCAATAACCTCACTGTGCTTAACCAGTTGTGGCTCAGCAGTAGAGTCAGGGACTGCTGAATAAGCCGGCACAAGCCCAGCGTGAGCATACAGCACATCACTTCTCTGTAAACTAGCCGTCGGGTGAATCTGATTTATTTCATCGATAATATTCTGGCAATCAATTTCAGAGGCATCTCGCGAATCGCTATCATCAGCGACAAATTGATAACTAGTCCCCACCAAAGTCTTGCCCTGCCATGGCACAAAGAAATAAAGCCTGCCACGGCGTTTTACCAGGGCATCGGCATCTGAAAATTCTGCACTGCCTTCGAGGCCGATGCCGAAATCACCAAACCATTGACGATTTATCACCAAATTTACCGCCCTGGCCACTGTTCGACCGGGCGTAGTGAGCGCCTCTAACTGTAGTAATTTTGCAGCGCACGGGCCCATAGCGTTAACCACCATTTGACTCGAGAACGTGTAACAACGTCCGAGCTGTTTATCCTGGGCCCGCACCCCGGTGATGCAATCATTAGAGCGAATCAATGAGTCAGCGGCAACATAGTTTAGTGCTTGCCCACCAAGCGCTTTGCCCCGCTTAATAAACTCCAGTACGATTCGTTCCGAGTCCAATGCCACCGCATCGTACCAACAGGCGGCACCGGTAATGTCTGCATCCGTTACATCTTCCAGAATAGCACGCAGTTTGTGTCTGGAAAATATTTTACCTCGAGCTAACTTTTTATTTTTCGGCACTCCACAATTACGGTCCCAACCTACCAGATCATTTAGCATAATCGCTATGGCCATTAGCCAGCGACTCTTCAATCCGAGCCCCATTGTTGGCATGAGGAAAGCTTGCGGCTGAATCAAATGTGGCATTAATCGCATGAAGGTACTTCGTGACCGTATTGACTCACGCATGCGCTTAATATTTCCATGCTGAAGATAGCGTATACCACCATGCAAAACTTTCAGACTATTACTGGAGGTGGCATGGCCGAAATCTCCCTGTTCCAGCAACAGAACCCGATAACCCGCTTTTGCGAGGTCATAAAACATTACGGCGCCGTGAATACCGCCACCTATAACGATTACGTCAAACTCAGATTGTTTTATCCGTTCTGTGGACTGATTCAATATCGATCTGCCCGGATTACCGACTCGCATCGATAGCCATCAAAAGGAAAATGTACCACGGTATTGCCTAATTCGACGCTGTGGCGTCGCAGGCTAATCCGTTGGTCATCCAGATTTAACAGCGCACCACATACCGCGGGGTCACCACCGTCTCCGTCAGGAATAACTTGCACCGCTTGCCCAACGGTTAACCCGGCGCGATTAATATCTACAGCAAGATTTCTTGCCTGGGGTTGCGAGTCCCTGGCAACGTTTAAAGCTTCGCTGGAAGGTAAATCTGTCGCATGCCCCTGGCCAATACTCTGCATGCGCTGCTGCCATGCAATCAGATTATTATATCGACTAATAACACCAGCGCCTCCGGCATAGCGGCCGACAACGAACCATACTAAATAGTGAGCCAGCACATCCTTAAGCCCAGCGGATTGCCCATCCAGAAAGGCCTGGTTACCTAACATCTGGCTAAACAGGCCGAATTGGGCGGTAATCTGACTTAACAGGAAGTCAGTGTCATTTTGCAGTGACTCGATTTTAAATTGCTGTCCAAAATACAGTCTGCCGCGGTCAGCGGCAAATTCCGCCGGCAGGTTTTCAGCGGCACCCAGAACCAGCGCAATGCACTGGGTAAACAATTTCTCATCGGTCCATTTGCTCATGACCCAGGAAAGCGCCGGGGGACCTTGTGGAAATAGACTCGGATTAGGATAACGCTGATCCAGTTGACGAATAATGCAGTGACTATCACAATAAATATCTGCGCCAATTTGCAGGACAGGCGTGCGTCGATACCCGCCCGTTAGAGGCACCAGGTCAGGCTTTGGCGGTAAACGGGGAATCTCTACAGAATACCATTTGAGCCCTTTAATACCCAGAACCGTGCGGACCTTTTCTGCCACCGGGGATTGTGGGTAGTGATGCAAGATTAGAGCATTATGTGGAGTCAAAATGGATACCGGACAGATGAATAAACAGTCGAACTGATACTCTAGGGGCTAACATAAAGCAAGGCAATAAATTTCAGGGCTCACCTGGAACCTGGATAAAATTTACGACAATTTGAAAGAATTATTTTCAGTTTCTTTTCCGACATAGGAGGTCATTACTCTCGATAGCAACATTGACTGTAATGTCAAATTCAAAATGACATAACATAAATATGCAAATTGGGGATTTTTCAGGCAAGAAAACTGATGAATCGGATTGTGTAAGTATTAACGATATTATCGATTTAATAGTTTCTTAAATTTTTAAAGGACACCTAAGTACGTCGATTTTTACAATGATTAACATTTCAGCGCAGGTGGTATACTTGCTATTGAAATAAATCTTGGCAACAATCGTACCTAAAAAGGCTGTAATACAATATCAGGATTATTTATGCCCTGAGCCAAGACCTGTAATATCAATTCATGACAGAAAACCTCAAATTCCATGACCCGGAAATACTTCAGCGCGAACTGAGCTATGCCGAGGTTGAATCGTTAAAAGATTTGCATGGTCAGTTTATCGACCGACTATTAATTGCAGATGATATTGACCCAGTTTTGAAAAAACTGTGTCAAGCAGTTGAAGCCCTGCTGCCAGACTGCGCTGCCAGTATTATGCAATACGCTGCTGATGATCAAATACTCGCTGTCAGAATGGCTCCATCACTATCCCCAGAAGCAATATCTGATTTAAATTCGTTACGTGTGGGAGAAGGCTCCTGCGGCAATGCTGTATTTCACAATGCGGCAATGTTTGTAGGTGATACCACGTCAGATACTCGCTGGGAGAATATTCGGGAATTTGCTTTTAAACACCGAGTGAAGTCCTGCTGGTCGATGCCTGTTCACAATGGACAGGATCAGATCATTGGTACGTTTGCTCTGTCCCATTTTACCAGCCGACAACCGGACACCTACAGCGTAGAAATATTGCAGATTGCTGCCAAACTGGCAGCAATGGCGATCATAAGGGAGTATCGCGAAAGACATCTGCGAAACCTGGCCCATATAGATAGTCTGACGGGATTGGCCAATCGCGCCATGCTAGACCTGACGCTTGAACATTCCATAGAACGCGCTCGACGCAAGCAATCTGCACTGGCGGTTGTATTTATGGATCTGGATGGCTTCAAAAAGGTTAACGACCATCATGGACATGCGTTCGGCGACAGTCTGTTAAGAACAATTTCTCGCTACATGGACGAAGCCATTGCTGGAGAACACTTTCTGGCACGCTTCGGCGGTGACGAATTTGTTCTGCTGCTAGAAGATGACTACTGGAGCGAAACCATACATCGATTGATGGAGCAACTACGGGAATGTGTTTATCGCGCTGCACTTGATCACAAAATAACTCAGGTTCTGGGCATAAGTTTTGGGGTTAGTCATTTTCCCGATGATGCTGAGCAGGCTGCTGACCTGATCCGCCTGGCCGACTCAGCTATGTTTGAACGCAAGATTTTTAGTGAAATTTCGAACCGATCAAACACCGCCAATCGCGCTGTGGATAATTATTCGGATCAACAGCTTATTAATGAGCAAGAGCTTAAGGACTTCGACTGGCACTTCCGAGTCCAGATGGATAGCGACGACAATCCCGTAGGTCTGAGTACGGTAATGACCTGGCAACACCCGAAACAGGGGCGCGTTGTTGTTCAGAACCTGCAGAGTAAGATATTGACCGCACAATTCTGCCATAATTTGTTTACACAATTGGTCGATCAGCTAACCTTACTGAAAGCCGAAATCAATATCACGCTTCCAGCTATCACTATTCCAGTAGCGGTTCCCCTGGTTGATACCAAGCTAATCAATATATTATCCCCCGGTCTAATGCGAGCCGGATTCTGCCCTACAGATATTTTTTATGCCGTAAGTGAACTAGATCTTGAGGTCGCAAATATCCAGGAAAGAGAGATGGTTCGCCGTTTATCTCGCTCTGGCTTTAGAATGCAACTGAACGATTTCGGTGCAGTGACTGGAGCTCTACACCGGCTAAAATGCCTGGCGCCAGCCCGTGTTTGCCTTTCCTCTACCATCATTGAAAGTCTCACCACTGACCCTGCCTCGGAGGCTCTGGCGCGATCATTACAAGCAGCTGCAATCAGCTTTGATGTTGACGTTATTGCAGACGGCTTACAAAATGATGAGCAGCGCGCTCGACTCCAGAAAATGGGCTACGGACTATTTGAGGGCGGTATTATTTCGCCACTTTTGTCAGCTATAGATTTGCGAAGAATATTTAACAATCGGTAATCCTCAGCCGCCCTATACAACGACCAGCAGAATCTGATTTTTTGGTTATTCGAATTAATTGTTTCTGCAATACCTTCCCGCTACCTTACCCATAACTAACTGAATTTAGGCAGGCTCTGATCAACTCATCCTGAATTGCCGAAGCGGCGCAAATAAAAAATGGTGATTTTTCTTCGGTATTAGGAAAAAATATATTCAATTTTCACCAACTCACGGACAGTTTCAGGTATTAGTAGTTATGACTTCAGTACAGCGCAATATCTCCATTTATCCCTGGTTCCGCATGGCCGCGGATGGTTATGCGTGGATACCGGTATTTTTTCTATATATGAATACCACCTTATCCATTGAAAAAGTCATACAACTTTCTGCCATTTATTATCTATCAGTATTTTTGCTAGAAGTACCATCAGGTTATTTTTCTGACCGATTTGGTCGCCGCCAAACTCTGATGTTATCTGCCCTCAGCCTGATTGCGGCTTACGTCTGCTTTATCGTCGGGCTGGGATTCTGGTGGTTTGCAATGGGTCAGTTCCTGCTGGCCAGCGGTATTGCTATGCAGTCTGGTACCGATACAGCTCTGCATTATGATTCTCTGCAGCAACTTGGTCGGGAGTCCGAATACCAGCAACGTGAGGCAAAAGCAGAGCAATGGGGCTTAACCTCACTGGCCATTGCCTGCCTGGCGGGAGGGCTATTGGGCAGTCTAGATCTTAGGCTCGCTTACGTTTATGCATTTATCAGTGCCATCGTCATGGCTATACTGGTCTGGAGATTTAAAGAACCTACCCACAAGCAGAACTCCTCTCTAACTAGCCAGAGTTTTGCGCAAGTACTGGTAGTATGTTTTGGCAAACTTCGCAAGCCAAAATTGCTCTGGCTATTTGTGTTTAGCGTGGTGATGTACGCTATTGCGCATATTGTCTTTGAACTCTATCAACCTTATCTGACACTGGTTCACTTACCGGATATGGTGTCTCAACTGGACACGCCGCAATTATCTGGCCTGGTGATTGCGATATCTATGTTCGGCGGAGCACTAGGCGCCAGAATCAGCACTTCATGGCAGACCAAACTGGGTCTTGCCGGTATTCTGGCAGTTGGCATGGTAATCCAGTTAAGCATCGTCGCCGCAATGGCTTACTCAGTAAGTCTATTAGTGGTAATCATGATTTGCTGGCGAAATTTTCCCATGGCCTTTGTACACGCGCCAATAAGAGCCGCTATAGCACCACATATATCCAGTAGTCATCGGGCGACATATCTTTCGTTGCAAGGCCTTGCCGATCGATTATTTTTCGCTCTAATGCTATTAACACTGGCGGCAGGAATGAATAGCGGTAGCGCAGTGAAACACGAAACTTTACAGACGATTCTACTTTCCTGTTTAGTGGTAGGACTGCTTTTATCAGTGCTGTTGTGGGTGTTTAAGCGCGGCCTGCGTGACTCCGGCTAATATCTATCTGGCAGCCAGATTAGATTGGTTTAAATTGCACAGCACAGGCGTAATGCATCAAATATAGCCGACGCCACGCTACGACTGGAGACCGCATCACCAATTCTGTAAAGCGCGAAGTTCTGGCCATTGCCAGCAGGTTGAAAAGGTTGCGCCTGACGTGAGATAAATGCATCTATATCCGTTATACCCTGATTGATAGATTGCGCCTTCAACGCCAAATACTCATCATCAACCGGAATGGTGCCATGCTCTACTACGATATGATCTACGCCCATCATCAAGGGCTGGTCGGTCAATTCATGACAGAAGCTGACTAACAACCTGTCATCTACCCGCTGAATACCTTCCAACCGATATTCGTTCTTTACCGTAATATCCATCTGCTTCAATTGACGTTTCCAGATAAGACGGTCTCCGTAAGGCATTTCTGCTCCGACTCGGTCATCGCGCAAGACTAACTCTGGCTTGATGCCGTTGCCGACCAGATAATCAGTTGCCACCAAAGCGGGGTGCCTACCAGTACCATCGTAAACAACGGTTTCGCCCTGCAAACTGACATTGCCAGATAATAAATCAAATATTGATGTGCAATATTCGGCCCCTGGCAACCAGTTCAGTTGGGGCTGCCCGCCACTGGCCATAATTACGATGTCCGGCTGTTCTGCAAGGATATCCATCGCATCAACATAGCGGTTAGTATGGATTGCGACGCCTAACACGCCAAGCTCAGAAACTCGCCAATCCACAATACCGACGATATCTTTACGCCAGGTGGCTTTGGTTGCCAATCTGAGCTGACCACCTGGCTCGGATGCGGCCTCAAACAAAACCACCTGATGTCCGCGAGATGCGCATACTCTGGCAGCCTCCAGACCAGCGGGGCCGCCACCTACCACAACCACTTTAAATTTCGGGTCGCTACTTGCATCAATTTGCTGCGGCCAGAAACGTTCTCGCCCGGCCGCGGCGTTATGAATACAGGTTGGTCTGCTAGCGCCCATGCAATGGGTCGCACCGACACAAGGACGAATGCGGTGCTCCTCACCACGTTCAATTTTGTTAACGATATGCGGATCGGCGATATGCGCCCTGGTCATTGCCACCATATCCAACAGTCCTTCGCTAATGGCATAACGAGCACTGGCAAGATCAGTTATACGGGCCGCGTGAAAAACCGGCAACCCAACCTCGCGTTTGAATGCACCAGCATATTCCAGCCATGGCGCAATCGGCGATGCCATGCCCGGCATGCAATCGGTTACTAATGAAAGTTCAGTATCTATTCGGCCGTAATTAGCATTAAAAAAATCCACCAGACCAGAGCGTTCAAATATGCCTGCCATCTCCAGACAATCATCAAAGGCCATGCCACCTGCCATAGACTCATCAATCGGCAAACGCATGCCCAGCAAGAAATCGTCACCCACCCTGCGTCTGATTTCATCCATAACCATTAGACCAAATCGACACCGGTTCTCCAGGTGGCCACCAAACTCATCGCTACGTTGATTGGTAACCGGGGATAAAAACTGGCCTATCAAATGGCCAGCGACCATTGTCTCAAGACCATCCAGACCGCCTTCCTTACAACGCCATGCAGCATCGCCAAAAGCCTGCACAACCCGCTTGATATCGTGCTCATCCATTTCCTTTGGGAAAGAACGATGGCCAGGTTCACGAA
>JBLHGU010000079.1:0-22144 GCA_047615875.1 Parasphingorhabdus sp. | reverse complement strand
CCAAAAGGTGCCGCCTACAACATCGGTAGGTAATAGCGCTTCATTCATGAGATATCAGATTATGACTTCGCATTTAGTAATGATTTCAATTATATATCGCCAATTTATTGAACAAGTTGGCAAAATTGTAAACTAGGTCCTTGAGACTATCGGATTGTCATTTAAAAACATTTAAACGACTAAAATCTACCTGGGTAGCCATACGCAGACCAACCACCCCGATCTCAAAGGGTGAGTATATATATCATTTGCTATATCACCTAGTCAATAGTCTATATAAATAGATTTACTATTACTTATGGTTATATTTTTAAGTTTGCTCACCGGCGGTAAGCATGAGTTTTTGGCGATAATTGTCAGCGACAATAGCGACTACCAGCAGAACACCAATAACCACCATCTGTAGGTAGGAATTTATACGCAGAAGATTCATGCCATTTTGAATGAGAATGATAAAAATAGCTCCCAGAACAACATTTGACAAACGCCCAACACCACCAAAAAGACTCACGCCACCGATAGCACAGGCGGTGATTGAGAGCAGTGGATAATTTGCACCAATATTAGATTCGCCACTTTCCAGTCGTGCGGTTAAAAGCAGTGCCGCAATGCCAGTGATTATTGAGGAAATCACATACGCACTAAGCAGATATAAACGCGTATTGATACCTGAAAGTCCGGCGGCCCGAATATTGCCACCAATAGCATAAAGATAACGGCCCATTGGTGTCCAATGGATAAAAACATACATCACGCAAACACAAAATGCTGTAATCCATACCGGCACAGCAATACCCGCCAATTCACCATAACCGAATATATTGGCGAATGATTCCGGCACCCCGTAAATAGGCGTACCGCCGGTGATTGTGAGCGCCAACCCAAACACAACTGACGACATCGCCAATGTCATTACGAAGGGAGGAACGCGAAAGAATGCTACGCCCACACCGTTGATAACGCCAATCGCCACGCT
This sequence comes from Parasphingorhabdus sp., assembly GCA_047615875.1. Lineage (GTDB taxonomy): Bacteria > Pseudomonadota > Gammaproteobacteria > Arenicellales > CAJQKF01 > JBLHGU01. The sequence continues at coordinate 21,168 of JBLHGU010000079.1, read as the reverse complement.
CGCACCCAGGCCTGCCAAACAGCCGATAAAGACCGCTTCCCAGCCACTACCGTAGCCAGACCACAGTGAGACCATGGTCATAGACGAAACTACCGATGTCATTGCCAGCATAACGCCAACTGAAAGATCCAGCCCGGCGGTGAGCATTACCACCATTTGCGCCATCGCGACCAATACCAGATAGGTTGATTGCCGCGACACCCCAAACAAGTTTCGCTCAGTAAGAAAGTTCTCACTTGAAATACTAAAACCGACTACTGCAATACCCAGAAACCAGGGCAACACCCCACCTTTTATAAATAATATCGCGGCAACACGTCTACTCTTTGCCAGCGGACTTAAAGTCTGTTGCGTCATTATGCGACTACCTTTTGCTCGAAGATGTAATTTAGCAATGTTTGTTCAGCGAGATCATCCTGACTAAGCTCTGCACGTAGCTCACCACGATGCATAACATAGGTTCGATGGGTAAGATTTACAATTTCGGATAAGTCCGATGAGATCAACAAGACGCCGGCACCGGCTTCGCAGACATCTTGTATTAGTCGATAAATCGACGCTCTGGCACCTATATCAACACCGACGGTCGGTTCATCAAGAATAAACAATTTGACATCTCGAACCAGACTTTTTGCCACCAGTACTTTCTGTTGATTACCGCCCGACAATTGTTCTAGAGGCCGTTCGATACTGTGTGGGTTAAGTCCTAAACGCTGCACCACCTCGCTGACAACACTCCGTTCACTTTGCCGATTAAGAAATAGTCCGCTAGAAAATTTCTCCAGACTCAACGAGGGTAACGAAACATTTTCTCTGACGCTTTGCATCATCACCAGACCCTCTGAACGGCGATCGGACGGTAAATACAACATGCCTCGATCTAGCGTGGCTCGCGGGGTTAAGTCATTAATTCGCAAATCATTATTGTAAACTTGATCATCCAGATAGGAAATTTGACCACTGGTTATTTTGTTCAGGCCAAAACATGCTCGGCCGATCTGGGATTTGCCGGATCCCACCAGACCGGCAATGCCGACAACTTCCCCCGCTCGTACATTAATCGACACATCGTTAACGTATTTATTAGCCAAATTAAGGTTTCGCACATCCAGCAACATCCGACCAGCCTGGCTGTTTATCTGTGGGAACACTTTGTCGATATGTCGACCCACAGTTAATTCAACTAACTGCTCTTCGGCAATATCACTGACTGGCGCCGTCTTAATGTGCTTTCCATCACGTAAAATGGTGATGCGATCGCTAATACGATAAATCTCATTAACACGATGGGATATGTAAATAACCCCAATACCCTCACGCTTAAGGACCTCAATCATCAAATACAACTGATTAGCCTCAAGCTCGGTTAGTGACGCAGTCGGCTCATCAAGAATCATAATCGATGGTTTAGTACGAAAAGCCTTGGCTATTTCCACCATCTGTTGCTCAGCACGAGAAAGATGCATAATTTTCTTGCCGGTTGGTAACGCAAACCCCAGCCTGTCCAAGGCCTCTTCAGCCCGAAGGTGCAAATTGGCTTTTCTAAGGAATGGCCCAATCATCTCTTCCGAGCCAAGAAATAGATTCTCTTCTACAGTCATCTGCGGGATTAGGGAAAACTCCTGAAATACAGCACTTATACCGAGTTCCCGTGCATGCTGAACGGAGCCGATTATCACCTCCTCGCCATTTAGATAAATCTTTCCGGAGGTGGGTTTTATAACACCGGCAATTATTTGAATGATGGTGGACTTTCCAGCACCATTTTCACCAAACAGTGCATGTACTTCACCAGGCCGCACATCAAGATTCACCGCATCCAGCGCCAATGTACCAGGGTAATGCTTGGTCATATTTTCCAGGCGTAATAAAGGTTTGAATTGAGCGACGGCAGTGCGAGCTGGCAGAGTGTCTGGTGCTGTCTGCGGAACTATCTGGTCGGACTTTTTATGGCGTATTTTCAATCTATCTGTCGGTCGCTATGGAATCTGGTCTGTTTTTCAACTAAACACCGTTTAGTCGACGGAAAATTCCGGGTTCCAGCCTTTCGGTGCCAGAGTCGTAGAGGTATCAAAGTCTGCCACTGTATCCGGTGTGACGATGATAAAAGGCGGCTGTGCATGTTCAATTACCCGACCTGTATTATTAAACTCAGCACGTCCACCAGTGGCCATAGTTTTACCCTCCAGCAACCGCACCGCTTGATCTATAGCAATACGTGCCTGGGTAATCATTTGGTCTGACGGCGCCATAGCAACGGCCTTACGCTTTAGAAATATATGCATACCCGGAGTGTAGTAATAAGCTACCAGCTTAATCTGTTTTTGCAGGCCACGTTCACGGATTGCGCCAACTGCGCCTTCAATAGTGGTGGCAGTTCCAACAATGTAGTCGAGCTCAACATTTTCGCCGGAGGTCATTGTTTGTAGGATATTTTCGACCAGTTCCAGTTGTATAACTTTGCCCGTATCACCCCAGCGTGTCTCAAGAATCTCTACGTCAGTATCTTTAACTGCCGCCCGACAGCCCTTGTCACCGGCAACCGACCAGCCCGCTCCAGGGGGCCCAGGAAACCATACAACTTTCACTTTTCCAGCGCTACGGCGAGGTTGATCAACAATCCACTTGCAGGAGACATGACCCATGTTATAAAAACTCTGCAACGAATTGGCATCTACAGCCGTATTAATGCCAGTGATAATTACCACTACCGGAATGCCGTAAGCCCGCATCACATCAATTTGCTTGGCATTGCCGTCACTCGAAATAGGCGCTATAACCAGGGCTTCCGCACCATTAGCAATACAATCCTCTACTTGATTTAACTGTCGCTCAAGATTTGTATAACCACCTGCCTCCACCAACGTTATCTTCTGCCCCAATCGCCGCCCTTCTGTGATTATGCCGTAGGCAACTCCGGCAAAATAGGAATCCTTCATATGCGGAAACGAAACACAAATGTGATGTTTTTTGGCAACCTCTGCCGGCATGAGTGGTACGTAATCTACCAACTCTAGATTAGACGAATGATTGCGCGGATCCAGCCAGCAATTAACATCGCCATCGGTGCAGGCAGGGTCGTATACATTTATGGCTGAAGGCCACCAATTGGCATCCTCGGCAAATGCCGGCCAACCAAGTAGCACGGCAATACAGCCGATCAGTAGTCTGGTTCGGGTCGCTAGCCGTGGCACACACCTGTTCACATCATCGATCTCTTCGTATTGCTGTGATAAAAATCAGAAACTACTGATATTTATAATTTACTAAACCAAATTATCTGCATTGAAATTCCCCACCAAGTGTCGGTAAACTACTCGGAGTTTATCCGAAGCTGTCATTGAGGCACAGGTATCCACCCCACGCAAGGCCTCGGACTACTATTCAACCATATTTTTATTGATTTAATAACGTTTTAGACATGGCAATCACCGACACCAGAACCCAGGAAGAACAGGCCAATTTACGTATCGTGATTGCCGACGATCACGCGCTGGTACGCGGCGGTCTGGCGTTGATGATCGACTTGGCGACGCCAGGCACTGAGGTACTTCAAGCAAATAGTCTCGATCAGGTGACTGACATTCTTTCACAAACAGGCAGCGTGGATTTACTGTTGCTGGATTTGATGATGCCAGGCATGGATGGTGTGGCCGGTATAGAAGCCATTTGCAAATCATGGCCTGAAGTGCCGGTCGTTATTGTGTCGGTTACCGAAGATGTCGAGTCGATCAGACGCTGTCTAACCGCGGGAGCTATGGGATATATCCCCAAAACATCATTTCCAAATGTAACCATCAGTGCAATACGCCTGGTGCTGGACGGCGGCATTTATGTTCCGCCACATGTTTTACGACCAAGTGACGCCACACTGGACAGTAAGGAAAAAACACCCAGTGTTATTCACGAAAGCGGTCTTACGCGTCGACAATTGCAGGTACTTGATCTTCTAAAGGCTGGCAAATCGAATAACGCCATAGCCGGTGAATTGGGGCTATCAACCGGTACAATTAAGTTGCATGTATCTGGCATTTTCAAAAAACTAAAAGTATCTAATCGTACTGAAGCCGTGGCCATTTATACCAGCATGAATGAAAACAAAAATCCATCGTAAATTGGGGTTGGAGATTTGACTTTGTTTCGTAGGGTTGCGTTTGGCAACGATGAATTTTTCTCTCAGCATAGACCGCAAGTTAATTGCAGCCTGCAAGCAGATTGTGCTGCCGCACGTTCCTCTATTGCTTGTTTACAGAAGATCCAGTCATATTTGAAATTAGCGCCCGAAGTTTTGCCGGCTGGACTGGCTTGAACAATAGTTTATAGCCGTGTCGAGAAATATCCCGTATGTGCTCTTCCTGTACATCGCCTGTCACCACTACGGTGGGGATGGTGTAGCCAAAATATTCTTGCACTTTCGTGGCAACTACCGCTCCTTCAGCCTCACCGGGTAATCGGTTATCGGCAATAATCATTTCAGGGGGTGTCGACATATGCGTTTTGACGAGTGTCATTACCTCATCGAGATTACACCCGGTTAAGACCTCGCAACCCCAGGACTCCAGCAATCGTTGTGTTGCTCTGGACACTTCCATGTCATCCTCAATCAACAACACACGAGTACCGGCCAAACCATGAATTAGCTTCTCAATCGGGTCAACTTTCTCTACCTTTTCAGTATGACGCCCCGCCGCTGCAACCAACACTGCAAAACGTGAACCTCGACCGACAATTGAATTACACTCAATTTTATGCGACAAACACGCCGCCAGACGCTTGGCAATTGCCAATCCGAGTCCAAGCCCTTTACTACGGTCTCGTTCTTCATTGTCGATCTGATGAAAATCTTCAAAAATAGCCAGCGTCTGGTCATCCGGAATACCACGACCGGTATCCCAGACCTCTATAGAAACTTGCTCGCCACGTAAGCGCACACCAATTAAAATTCTTCCCTGTTGAGTATAACGAATGGCATTTGACAGAAAATTACCGAGTATTCGCTCCAACAGCACCGGATCACTTCGCACAGCCATGCTGGACGGGATAAGACGAAAATCCAAATTCTTCTGCTTAGCCACCGGGCCAAACTCTCGAACTACGCGGTTTAAAACATCTTCGATTGGAAACACTTCAAAATTGGGCTCAATGGCACCGGCTTCGAGTTGCGAAACATCGAGAAGTGCACTTAAAAGACGTCCTGTGGAAATCGAAACCGCGTCGATATCATCAACCATTGCAACCACACTGGGTTCAGCAACTTTTTGCCTCAATGCGGCAATATACATCTGCATAGCGTGCAATGGCTGACGTAAATCATGACTTGCCGAGGCCAGGAACATAGATTTGGCACGGTTGGCCCGTTCGGCCTCTTCTTTGGCGTCGTGTAAATCCTGACCCTGACTCCACAGGTCATGTTTGAGACGATTAAAACTTCGGCTCATACGCCCAAGTTCGTCGCGGCGTAGCATAAGGCCTTTTTCAAACTCGGACTCTTCCACCCTAATCATCGCGGTGAATGTATTAATAGTGTCAGTGAGTAACTGCAAGGGCTTGGAGATGTTTCTTCTAACAATCAACAAAAGCATGGCAATAAAGAATGCGATTGCGGCAAGCAGTGTCAATACGATAAATCCAATCGCAATGCGTTTTACATAAATTGCGTGCCGAGTGGATTCCACCCTTATTACGTCTAGTCGTTGCCTGAGTTGGCTAAGGTTTTCCATTACATCGTCTTCGCTGGCGGCAATTTGACTAAGAACGCTCACTTTGTCCGAAGTTGACTCAATTAGGATTTGCTGCAGAACTTTAGTGACCAAACCGTTATGCATCAAGGTAACGCGACGAAGGTTAAACAAGGCTTGAAGTAAATTTTCGCTATTAAAGAAAAAAACATTTTCATTAACATTTTGCTGAGCCACCAGTTTACGGATGAACTTCTCAGCAAATTCTATATTAGTCGATACCTCTTTTTCACCGATACGAAGTAAAGCATTTACTTTCGACGCGCCGTCACCTTCATCAACACGGCTGGAAATCAAAATATCACGAACATTGCGTTGCTGGACTAGTATCTGGCTATGCAGATTTTCAATTGACAAATGTAGTGGCAAAGTTACCCCGGCAATATGCTCCACCTGCTCACCAACCTTGCTAAGTTGGGAGATTGCTACCAGCCCAACAATACAAAATCCAATGATCTCAATACAGATCAATGTAAGTACTTTTTGATCGAGGGAAAATCGGTTAAAGGTATTTTTTATGCTTTGCATTGTGTCCTGAAAGAAATCAATACTAAATACGGTGGGTATCCACATTCAGGCCCTTTAGTGAGGACGATAGGAAAGGCGTAAAGTCTAGTCTACATTTTTATTGTCTCGGTGGAAAAGTACCCCGACGAGGACCTGCCACGCTAGCAGAAGGCCAGTCAATTACTATCTACATATATCTTTTAGCTATATTATATGAAAATACATGGCCTCTTGACTAGGTTATATGGCTCATGATATATAACCTAAGCCTTGTGGGGAGGAAATCCCATGCCTTCTATGCGTTTCATATTGCTGCATGAGGTGCTGTTCATAGCGTAACTATTGCGCTGACAACTGTTTGATAACCCGATGATATGGAGACAATGATGATGAGAAAGACGATTCAGCTGATACTCTTTTTTAGCTGCGCCCTTGGTCTATCCACCGCAGCCTTTGCAGAAGGCCTAGATGAAATTCCGCAAGCAACGAAAGATAAAGTTTACAACCCGGATCTAATGGATCCACTACAACCTTTGGAAGCGAGCATCTATCGCAACTGGAAGTCTGACCGCAAGCCACCATGGACTATCGGTTATGCCAGCACCTATGCCGGTAATACCTGGCGCAAGGGTGCAATAACGCGTTTACTGAGTGAAACATTACCGAAATGGCAGGCTCTTGGTCTGGTTGACGACATTATCGTTACCCAGTCAAATTTGAAGGATTCCCTGCAGATTCAGCAGATTCGTCAGTTGGTTGACCAAGGCGTTGACGCCATTATCATCTGTTGCTCAAATCCTACTGCATTAAATCAGACTATTAAGTATGCATTTGACAAAGGTGTACCAACCTTTTCTTTCACCGGTTATGTCACCTCACCTTATGCTGTTAATTCGTCGGTAAATTATCACCAGGCAGGTTATGAAATCGGCCGCTGGATGGCGGAAGAAATTGGCGAGAAAGGTAATGTTCTGGTAGTTGAGGGTATCCCCGGAGCTTCCGCTTCCGACTCGCAAAATGCTGGCGTACTTGATGGCTTAGCTCAGTCTCCCGATATTAAGCTAGTTGGCAATATCGCGCACATGTGGACTTCCCAGGTGGGTCAGGCCGAAGTGCAAAAATGGCTGGCAACGCATCCTCAACAACTTGATGGTATTGCGGTTCAGTCCTCTGGCGAGACTGGTGTGTTACAAGCTTTATTACAGTCTGGTCGAGATATTCCCCCCATGTCCATTGGTGGTGAATTGGGTGCTTTGTGCTACTGGCGCAATAATCCTGAGTATATCAGCGCAGCGATTCAAACCTGGCCTCCAGGTGATGATATTGAGCTAGGCTGGAATATCATGATGCGTACCATGCAGGGCCAGGGACCAAAGATTCAATCTATATTGGTGCCCACTGTTGTTTCAACGTTTGACGATATCAAAGCTTTGTTAGATGAAAATTGCGATCGCAACTCCACCGATTGGCTGCATGTTGGAATCGATGCCTGGGGTGGTACCGACTACCTTAATCAATTCTTTGTAAATCCGGCAAATCCGGAAGACTACAAACCTTAATTGGCTAAAGGATACTTGTGCTGGAGTAATGAATAACAGACACGACACAGCACTTGTGGAATCTGTGGAAAGCATCCCTGGCGGTACGTCAGAGATGCTTTCTACATTTCCAGGTGAGCTCTATGTAAAGAATGCTCACAAGGCTTTCGGCGTAACAAAAGCCTTGAGTGGCTGCTCGTTTAGCGCCAACTTCGGCGAAATACACGCTATTGTTGGCGGTAATGGCTGCGGTAAAAGCACCCTCGCTAAAGTATTATCTGGTGTACTGCCACTAGATTCAGGCAAGCTCTCTATACTCGGACATCATCCCACTTCACCGTCCGAAGCCAGAAAAATTGGCATCGCTACCGTATTTCAGGAAATCATGATTGCCGACGAGGCGACTGTGCTCGACAATCTGTTCGTCGGCTCGGATGGTTTCTGGACCAAAACCTTATCCATGCGGGACAAGCTCGATAGAGCGGGTAATTTAATGCGCAAATTGGCGGATGAAGAAGTCGATTTGCTCATGCCATGTAACAATTTACCCCTCAGCATGAAGGCCTGGATTACCATTGCCCGGGCACTTTTATGCGACCCAAAAGTATTAATTCTAGATGAATCATCTGCCGCCCTGGATTTTGATTCAACAGAACGACTGTTCAGCAAAATGCGCGAACTACGCGACCAGGGCACTGCCATCATTATCGTTACCCATCGCATTGCAGAACTCATAAAAATAAGCGATCGGGCCACAGTTATGCGAGATGGCAAGGATGTCGGTGTTTTGGCAAAAAGCGAGATAACCGAGGAAAATCTATTAGGCCTGATGACAGGTAGAAGTTATGCCGGGGAAAAATCCTCCACACAGGCGCACAAAAGTCACAATCAGGAAGTGGTACTTAAAACTCGCAATCTCAAAGTATGGGATGACAGTGAAGCGGTAGATTTTAATTTACAGAAAGGCGAGATCGTCGGTATCACAGGCCTTGATGGCCACGGTCAGGATGATTTTGTTCGCATCCTGGCCGGTGTGGCTCCAGCCAGTGACGGCTATCCCCTGCTTAAAGACAGCCAGGCTAGTGTTTTTGTTCCAATACGGGACCTTGCCGAAGCCAAACAGCTTGGTGTGTCTTTTGTGTCTGGCGATCGCAAGCGCGAAGGCATCTTGCCAAACATGAGTATTTTCGAAAACCTGCTAATTCCGTTATATCGCAGCACCTCCAGGGTGCCGGGTATCCGATTTATCGATTGGCTGGGTTTGTCCGACGTTTTCGATTGGGAAGTCGAGCGACTATCGATAAAGATGGGCCCAAAATCGAATCCTATTACATCATTAAGTGGTGGCAATCAGCAAAAAGTAATCATTGGTCGATCATTTGCCCTACATCCAAAAATTCTGGTTTTGAATGACCCCGCCCGTGGCGTTGATGTCGATACCAAGCGGGATCTTTACAAACATCTACGCGAGTTTGTTAACGAAGGAAATTCTGTAGTTTATATGTCCAGTGAACTGGAAGAATTTATTGGCTTTTGCTCTCGGGTGTTGGTATTTCGTAACGGTAGTGTTTTCACCAGTTTTGTCGATGACGAAGTGGAACCGGTAGGCATATTGGAAGGCATGTTTGGTCGGCTTAGTGGATCACCCAATGCACCCTCTAGCACTCAGACTAAAGAAAATCCGGCTACGGCGCAAAATCTACCCACAGAAACAAACACTATTGGCCAGAGCCCATTCAAACCTGAACCAATCACTGGCAAAGATGTTACACGTGTAAAAATAGTGGATTTCGATGAGGCTGATAAGGCCCCGGAAAAGGCCGTGAGCAATATGAAAATTTCATACTTCGACTAACCACTATGAAATCCAATAAGAACAATATTTCATCTTCGAGCAGCCACGAGCATGCCGACGCTGACAACGAAAATTTCGAGTCGTTGATGAATTTTTCCGCAATAGAGACGTTGCCTTATGACTCTGTGAAAAGCGATGAGAAAATTACCGATGTTAGAAAATTTTCCTATACCGCTGATGATACCAGGCAGTTTGAAAAAATAATGCCCACAGATCATCGCGCACCTACCATAAGCAGGCACAAGGACAAAGTCCTTAATGCCAGCGGTTATAGCAACAACGATAATAGTCAGTTCGAAGCGTTAATGGCTTTTGATAACGGCGTATTAGAAGCTCCATGGCGGTCCCTGGCAAAACCTCTTCCACTATCGGAATCCCTGCCGCATAGCGTCGAGTATTCGGAACAAGACTTATTAGCCTTTGACAAGTTATCGACGGACGCAACTATCAGCGATGGCACTATTGCTGCTCAAGTTGAGGAACCGGTTACGAATCGTGACCGGGATGTCGGCCCTATAAAAATCATCGACTACGACAAGCTGCCTGGCACCCAACCCAGACGCAACAGTCATGGCAACCTGAAAATCAAATATTTCGATTAATGAACGATGCAAACACTAAGCCTGGACATTAATAAATGCGCACACCCTACCGTTTAGGCATTGATGCAGGAGGCACTTTTACCGACTTTGTCCTGGCGGACCGAGTGAACGGTACGATTGCTATATACAAAGCCCTGTCGACACCCAATAACCCGACACAAGCGATTAAAGACGGGCTGAAATTAATTGCGGATGATCTGGGGATTAGCCGAAAAGATGTCATTTCCCGCTGTGACCTGTGTATCAATGGCACCACTGTCGGACTCAATGCCTTAATTCAACATAAGGGTGCAAAGGTCGGCTTAATAGCCACTTCCGGTCACGAAGATTCCATCGAGATACGCCTCGGTCACAAGGAAGATGGTTATCGCTACGATCCTGAATATCCACCAGCGGTAATGCTTGCACCACGTTACTTGCGTTGCGGCATACGGGAACGAGTTATCTCTGATGGTTCAATAAGAATACCGATGCAGGAAAACGATGTACGCGAGGCCTGCGCTATCTTTCAAAAGGAAAATGTCGAGGCAATCGCCATCTCATTTATCTGGTCGGTATTGAACCCTGTTCACGAACGACGCGCCGCCGAAATCGTTCGTGAAATGATGCCTAATGTGATCATCACTGTGGGCAGCGAGTTGTATCCACAGATTCGCGAATACACACGTACTTCCACAGCGATCACTAACGCCTATCTAGCACCCATCATCAAGACTTATGTTGGTGCCATCGACAGTTATTTTGCCGAACTTGGCGCGATAAATCCGGTACGCTATTTTCAATCCAACGGTGGTCTAGCTATTGGTCAGGCTATGACCGACCGATCAGTCTATGCAATCAATTCTGGCCCTGCTTCAGCACCCCAGGCGGCGTTGGCAGTATGTGAGCCATTCGGTCATAAAAATTGCATCACTGTGGATATGGGCGGCACCTCGTTTGACATAACTCTGGCTCGGGATGGCAACACCAATCTGAACAAGAACATCGATTTTTTACGTTATCGAATTGGTGTTCCGATGATTCAGGTCGAAACTCTCGGTGCCGGTGGTGGTTCCATTGGCTGGATCGATGAGATGGGCCTATTGCAAATGGGTCCACAAAGTGCCGGTTCTGACCCCGGCCCGGCCTGTTACGATCGTGGTGGCATCGAACCCACGGTATCCGATGCCAACCTGGTACTCGGTTACTTGAACCCTGCTGGGTTGGTTGGTGGACGACTGCCCTTGCATTACGATAAATCCTATCGTGCTATTGAAGAAAAAATTGCTAAACCACTAAATATATCCGTTGAAAAAGCCGCCCACGGCATGTTCACCATCGTTAACAACAACATGGTCAACGGTATACGTCGGGTTACAGTAGAACGTGGTTATGATCCAAGAGATTTCGTGCTGGTAGCGGCAGGCGGTGCCACGGGTGCCCACATAACTGCCCTGGCAACTGAAATGGGTATAGATACAGTCATCGCCTCAAAACTCAGTTCGGGTCTTTGTGCCTACGGTCAAATTATCTCCGATGTTAAGTACAACTATATGGCAACTATTCCGGTACGCCTGGAAGGCAATGATACCTTCGCGCGAATCGATAGTCTGTATGAGGAAATTGAACGCAAGGGTATCGACCATTTGAAATCCGATGGTTTCTCAGAAGCAGACATCGATATCAAACGGAGCGCCGAGATGCGCTACGTCGGTCAGGTGCATGAATGCACGGTTGATATCGAATCATTCAAAATTGATGCGCAGACCATCGAACGAGTTAAAAACGCCTTTCACGATCGTCATGAACAGTTATTTACCTATGCCGAGCGCCACAATCCGGTAGAACTGGTAAATATTGAGAGCACACTATTTGGTCGAGTAGAACGACCGAACCCCGCCGAGCTTGATAGCGGCCAAGGCGTTGATAACGCCCGTAAAGGTGAGCGGGATCTAATTTTCTCAGGTGACGGTAAATCAACTCGAGTTCCGGTGTACGACGGTGCAAAGATTATGGCCAGCAATAAGATAGTCGGTCCTGCAGTAATCGAAGAGGAAACAGCCACCCTGATAATCCAGCCCGGTTGGCAAATTGAACTACATAAGAGTGCTTCCTACGTGATCACCCGGGTGCATTAACGATGGCAAAAGTCGATCCAATCACATTATCAGTCGTACGCGGGGTGCTTGAAACCACACAGCGGGAAATGACCCTGGCGCTTGAACGCACCGCGCGTTCCAGTGTATTCAATCTTGGCCACGATTATTCCACGGCGATGTTCAACGCCAGCCCGGAAATGATCATGCAAGGTCAGGATATTCCCATCCATCTCGGCTCACTCATGCCAGCGATGAAAGCGGTTGCAGGATATTTTGGTGACGACATTCACGAAGGTGATTTATTACTGCATAACGATCCAGACTACAAAGGCAGCCACATAATCGATATGTGTATGTACAAGCCAGTGTTTTATAAAGGTGAGCATGTTTTCTGGACAGTATGTAAAGGTCATTTAACCGATATCGGTGGGCCCGTGCCAGCCGGTTATAATCCGGATGCCAAGGAGATTTACGCAGAAGGCTTAAGAGTACCGCCGATAAAACTCTGGGACAAAGGCGTACCACGTAACGACATACTGAATTTGCTATTAACCAATATGCGTGCCAGGCGCGACCAGGAAGGTGATTTTAATGGCTTGATCGGTGCCTGTCAGGTTGGCGAACGTAATCTGATTAATATGCTCGACAAGTACGGCATAGATGAGGTTAAAGCCTGCATCGATGAATTGCTATCTATGGCAGACCGGCATATGCGCTCTTTAATCAGAGATGTACCGGATGGAAAGTACTCTGGCACCGCTATATTGGAAGATGCTGGTCATGACTTTGGCGATATGGAAATCACTGCGAATCTGACTATAACCGGTGACACTTGCCAGATCGACATAACCAGTCCGCCTCAGGTGCCCTACTTCATAAACTCCTATGAAGGCAATTCCTATTCCGGTGTGTATTTGGGTGTCATGATGTTCGCGCAGTTGCCGCCACCTTACAACGAAGGCCTCTACCGTTGCATCAGTGTCGATATGGGCACTAAAGGTACTCTCTGCAATGCCGCTGTGCCGGCTCCCCATGTGAATTGCACAACGACACCTATGGAAACGTTAACGGATGCAGTGCGTCTGGCCTTCGAGCAAGCCGCACCGGCCAAAGTCAGTGCGTCCTGGGGGCATACTAACGGTTGTAATATTGCTGGTTGGGATACCCGCACGGAAGAAGAGTACGTCACCATGGTACTCGCCACATTAATCTCTGGTGCCGGTGCCACACCGCAGCAGGATGGCTGGCATGCCTGTGGACCGCAATCCTGTTTTGGCGCGCTGACCTCCGGCGATATTGAATTAATAGAGCATTCCTATCCCGTCATCATTCACCAATACAATCTAATGACAGATTCCGGCGGTGCGGGCAAATTTCGCGGCGGTTCAGGAACCTGTTGGGAAGTGGAACCTATTGATAAACCCATGACCTTTGTGATGTTTGGCGAGGGTCGGCGTTTACCCGCCATGGGTGCCGCCAACGCGCACTCCACCATGCTGGATTCCAAGGTCGGGCGTGTTGAATTAAATCGTGCTGGCGAAATTGAGATTGTACGCAAAAATATTATCGCCACCATTCAGCCGGGCGAGTCGGCCACCAACAAGAATCCCGGTGGTGGTGGCTATGGCGATCCCTTTGATCGTCCTATTGATAAGGTGGTACTGGACGTTAAGAACCATCTGGTTTCGCTTGAAGGAGCGCGACAGGATTATGGCGTCGCAATACGCGATATCGATAGTCTGGAGGTAGATGCGGCAACCACCAGTTCCCTTAGAGGTAATCGACCGCAACCACAAAGCACTCGGCCCATTAGCTTGCCTGCGCCGAAAATAACGCAAAAACCCATTGGCGATTTAAACCCTGCACCCGTCTCATCAGTCAGTGCAGACTATCAGTCGACATCGACTAACCGAACAACAACACAACCAGAAGAAGCAGTCGTACCGCCACCCTTAACCGGGGCTGATGTCGGTTTTATACGGATTATTGATTTCGATACACATAAGCCGTCGGATTCAAAATCTCCCAGGAAAATGAAAATTCGCTACTTTTAAGCCATGAACACCAACACCAGCACACAAATGGAAACTACCGCAATAGACAAGAGTCAAAGCCAATCTGGCGCCAACGCCTATTTGCTGGTGCCCATGCTAATCTTTTTTAGTTTGCTAATCTTTGCCGTGATTCGCGCGCCAAACTTAATTTCCAGCGCCGGCATTGGTAGCGCGGTCATTGTGGTTGCGCCATTAATATTGGCAACCTACGCACTAACCATCATCGTAATGGCCGGTCGTGCAGGGGTGGACCTATCAATAGGTCCAACTATTGGTTTTATCAACGTTGGCATGATTCAGCTCTATTCAGTGGGCTTTATGGAATCTCCCATTGCATTCTTTCTATTTGCCATGGGTGTCGGTATTGCTTATCAGGTAATACAGGCGCTGATAATTATATTTGTCCGCGTACAACCGATCATTGTCTCCTTAAGTGGTTATCTGACTCTAGTCGGGCTGAACCTTATTATCATGCCCAGACCGGGCGGTGTGGCGCCTGACTGGATGTTTCCCTGGGGCAGCGGCACAACAATTTTTTCTGCTACCCTGGTCATTCTAGTACTGGCAACCGTTGGCTGGTACATCATCGCCCGAACAGCATTTTTTGGTCATTTGCGATTAATGGGTTCCGATGAACGCGCCGCCTATACCAGTGGTGTAAGGATCAATATGGTACGTCTGGGGGCCCATGCAATAGGCGGTATTTATGCAGGCCTTGCGGCGATTACCTTCACCGCACTCATCAGCTCCGGCGACCCAACCCAAGGCACCACTTACACGTTGATGGCAGTAACCGCGTTGGTACTCGGTGGTGCCAATCTCGCCGGTGGGCGAGGCAGCGCCTTTGGTTCATTATTGGGCGCGCTAAATATTTACCTGATCACCTATGTGCTATCGACTTTTAACTTTGGCATGGTACAGAGCTTTGTCACCGACATGGCCTATGGCGTTATGCTGGTGGTATCGCTGCTAATCAGTGTAGCGGTTCCACACTTGCAGAAACGTAGCCTCAATTTATCACCTCTAGTATTCTTTTTTGTCTTTGCAGTAATTGCTTTGGGTGTAATCATGCACACCTCGATGGATCAAGTAGCACAACCACTGGTTGGTTTATCAGGTTCCTCCTCTTATGTAATTCTTGCCGACGGTGGTATTGCAAAAGTCTCTGGAGATATGGCCGCGGTGGGCTATTCTACTGGCACCTATATTTTATTTATTATAATTGGTATAGCGGCCGTGGTGTACGGTTTTCGGGTACTTTTCAAATACCCGAAACCACCGATGATTGCCTTTATGATCCTCATGGCTATCGTCGCACTAGGCTTGATATTTAATCCAGGTCCAGACACTCCGGCAGACCCAGCAGAAATTGCCGAGGCAACTACCGGACTCGACGCCTATACGCCTGCCTTCTTTATGATGGAAACTATTCCTGAAGTGGATAAGGCCATATCGGCAACAAGTCTTGTCTCTCAAACAACCACCGCCATCATAACCATCAGTGGTGTTGTGTTACTGGCCTCGTTGATTATCCTGGTTATGCTACCCCAGGTTACTGTGCGTACTAAGCGTATGGCAATGATACTATTCATGGCGGCAGTTGCCGTGATCGCTATCGGTGCGTTATTTTTTGATGACTTTGATCGTGGCTATTTAACCAGCAATTTTTCCGGCGAAATTTACGCCATCATTCTGGTCGGTGTCGGCTTGTTTACCCTGACCGCACCTCTTGTACACAATAAATTTCGACATATTTCTAACGTGTTCATCGCACTGATCGGCGTGCTCGGTATTATTTCCGTGTATTTCTTCACTGATCCTTCAGCCATCACGAACGAGACAGCCTCAGCGTCTGCTAATAATCACTATGCAGCGTCAATATTCAAGCCAATTGAAACAGCGGCCGTTGCAACACCCATTGAATATGCAAAACCACTTCGAATTAACGTAGATACAGCGGGCATGGCGAGCTACACACAATTGGCATACTGTGCATTTATCATCGTGCTGCTACACGTATTTTTATACATCGCAATGGGTGAAAGTAGCTTTCGCAGTTTCTGGCGTCTTTGGCCGATCCCAGTATTTTCCGCTCTGATCTGGGGCAGTCTGTTCTATGCCACGGGTGTGCCTTTGTGGAAAATTGTCGCCGTTATAGCTATCGCCATAATATCGGCACCCAATGTACTACACATCATTAGCACCTACTGGATCAAGCAGGGACGCGATAGCTCAATTAGCCAGTGGCAAGACTCATGAAAAAGGCAGCTTATTCGTTTTACAAATGGCTCGGATTTATTGTCGCGGCAATAATCGCCGTGGTCAGCGCTATTCTCGGCTGGGTCGACGATGTTCCAAAGCAACATATCGTTTTCTATGCGTTGGCCATCTTTGCTTTAATACTGTGGGGCTGGCATCACTTTTCGGTACGTTGGATTTTTCGTTCCGACGGCGTTGCTATCGACAACACAAATCATCAAGGTCCGAGCTCTGACAACACGACAACGGACGACAACAACTATGAACAGAGTTTTCTGCGTTCGCTTATCAGTCGCAATCGTGGTGGTGCCTGGGGTTTACTAGCGCTGGTACTTGCCTTTATCGGCAGTGCCTTTGCCATCGAAGACTTTTTCCATTGGCGAAACGTTTTCTCGATACTGGTATTTATCGCTTTTATCATCATCGCCTTTATTCTTAACAGAAGAGTAAAGACCAATAAGAGCGCATTTATTGGCATCGTGGTATTGATCGGCTTATTTGTAGTTGGATCGTTAGTGGTGGAAGGTTTTCTATCGGTCCTGAACTTTAAATCTATGTTGGTATTTGCCTCGTTCCTGGGTCTTGCCTGTATCGGGCAAACACTGGTAGCGCTACTTGGTGGTTTAGATCTATCGATACCTTTTGTCATCGGTTCGTCAAACATTGGCTTGATGTATCTACTGACTCTTGGCACACCACCGTGGATTGCTTTTATTCTTATTCTATTAATTGGCGCGGGTATTGGCTTTGTCAACGGCATGTTAAGTTTCCGTTTGCAGGGGCAAGCGCTAATTCTCACCCTCGGTGTTGGCTTCGCTGTTTCCGGCGGCACTCAAATACTCACCAGTATCGGCACCGCATTTGGTGGTAATGTTTTTGGTGTAGTGCCATCGTGGCTATCTAATATCGCCGCAATGAACGGCGTTTTCTTTGGTCTCAAATTTCCCCCCGTGATTGTGATCTGGATCATTGCTTCTATCATACTTATTGTTGGTTTACGCAATACAACCTGGGGTAGAAATCTGTACGCACTTGGCGGTAGTCGAACCTCCGCTAAACGTCTATTGATTTCAGAACGCGGTTACTGGGTCGGCATGTATGCGATAAGTGGTTGTGTATCTGCATTTACCGGTGCTCTGTTACTTGGCTGGAGTGGTGGTGGATTCATTGGTGTTGGCGATCAATATTTATTTATGACCCTGGCCGCAGTAGTAGTCGGTGGCACATCATTACTGGGTGGTTGGGGTGGTTATGGCTTTACTGTCATCGGTGTGTTGGTACTGCAGGTGCTAACATCCTTCCTGGTCGGTATTGGGTTGGATTATGAAAGCCAACAGTTTGTATTTGGATTACTTATTCTGCCGATGGTCGCCTTATACGCTCGATCACCGCATATTCGCACCCAAATATAAGATTGCTTCTAAGACTCGATAGACTATTGGCCCGCCTTAAATGCCTTAATCAATAGAACCTTCATTAGCACCAATGCTATTAAAGAAACTATTGAGCCTATCGCCAGGATAGGGTCGAGTATTTCAATGGCAACTATCCCGCCATACAACAGAAATAATCCGGCAGCGATAACCAGAGAACCCACCAGGTGGAGAAAAAGCTGTGTTCTGGCCAGACCACTAGTCGTGTTTCCCAGCCAGAGTCGGTGACATACGGCATACATAAAAGAAACTACAAATCCAAGCAACATGATGTGCGCGTGGGTGACATGTTGAGTGTGATTCTGGGAAGCTGCCATGAATATTCCAAGGCACATACCTAATATTGCATAACCAAAACCGATCATTAAGAATTTACGATCCATTGGGGTGCTCCAAATGAGAATGGTATTCCATTGTACCTTGCATAATTCGAGTTTTAAATAGCGTACCAATCGACCGAGGATATGCCGTATTGCTCTGCATTGGCATTTACTTCAGTTCAAATTCAGTCTGCTCAAAAGACCTCTTTCAGAACTTCATCAGATTTAAATCAAACTTCCGTCAAGACTGCACCACCGGGTTTGCCTACTATTCCTGACTCAATATCTCGGATAGAAAGTGCAAAAAATGATTCCTCGACAATCCGGGATCAGAGTTATCTGGATTCACTAGAGAGAAAATAACATGACTGAATTGGCATTCACTGGTTTGGAAGACACCGGACCATCAATTGCCCGGGCGCAGCGGGATACAGCAGACTGGACAGTGCTTCATTCGTCAAAGTGCAAAAGGCTGACTCCTGACATGAAAGATCACAGACACATGACATTGGGTGACCTTCCGCGCAGATCAGCAACATTATGGGGAGAACACGAGGCCCTCTGTTTCGAGGGTCAACGATGGAACTATGCACAATTTAGTCTCGAGGTGGACCGATATGCAAAGGCGCTAATTGGCGCTCAAGTATCACCTAAAGACCGAATAGCAGTCTGGATGACCAATCGCCCGGAACTTCTTTTCCTACTGTATGCCATTGCAAGAGTTGGTGCAGTAAGTGTGCCACTAAATACCCGATACAAATCGGAAGATGCAGCCTACGCCATCAGCCAGTCGCGTTCCAACCTACTAATTGCCATGAATCAATCTGGCCCGATTAACTATGAGCAGATGATTGCAGAGATTTTCGCACCACTCAACAAGAGCCAAAACCAGGAACTGAATCTGAAGTCGTATCCGGAACTGAGGCAATTGATTATGTTTGAACAATCTACGCTTAACGGCGTAACCGACTGGGAGCAATTTTTAAGTCTTGGCGGCAACATCGCTGATTCAGTTCTAGAGGAGCGTGCTGAATCAGTAAAGGTATCCGACCACATGGCTATTCTATATACCTCTGGAACCACCGGAAATCCAAAAGGTGCCATTCATAGTCACACCGCCATTCAGAATACGATGGAAAGAACACAGATTTTAAAATTCACCGAAAACGATAGCCACATGAGCTATCTGCCGCTATTCCATCTCTATGGTTTTAGCGAAGTTGCCATAGCAGCCATGTTCTGCGGGTCCAAACAGATACTAATGGATACATTTGATGCGGGTGCGGTGCTGGATCTAGCCGAGCAGGAGCAGGCAACAATTTTTCATGGCTTTGACGTGCATTGGATAGACTTACTACGGCAGCAACGCAAAAGCTCAAGATCACTCAATTTCAGACTGGGAACCTACCCAGCCGGCACTGAAAGTTCAGCTGTGCTCGCTAAACAGGTACAGGAAGTTTTCGGTCCAACCGTTAGTGGTTGGGGCATGACCGAAAGCTGGGCGTTTGTAGCTTGCAACCGCCCGGACGATAGCGAAGAACAACGAACCATGGCCTCGGGTTCTGTCATGCCCGGCTATGAGATTCGTGTGGTAAACCCAGAGACCCATCGTGATGTACCGTATGGCGAACAGGGTGTGTTATTCGTAAGAGGTTATGCGCAAATGAAGGGCTACTTTGACAAGCCGGAAGAAACAGCACAAACAATTGATGCTGAAGGCTGGCTAAATACTGGGGACTATGCCCGCCTCAGGGATGATGGGCATATCGTATTTCTCGGCAGATACAAAGACATACTAAAGGTAGGCGGTGAAAATATCTCACCCACAGAAATCGAGTCGCGACTATTGATGATTGATGGCGTTGATGATGTCGCCGTTGTCGGCATAGCAGATTCACGACTGGGCGAGATTCCAGTGGCATTTGTTATCTCCACATCGCCAGCTTTAACAGCAGATGACGTCGTGGCACAGATACGTGGTCAAATTGCCAGTTTTAAAGTACCGCGACATGTTTTCTTTATGAATAACTTTCCTGTGACGGCATCTGGCAAAGTCAGAAAAGTCGAGCTACGAGCAATTGCCGAGAATAAACTGATAACCATTGGATCAATCAGTTATCAGAAGGCGTAGGTCAATCCTGATGGGTACTATTTACTCAGTCGCCAAAATTGCTAGAGAATAGTTAGTACGCTAATAAATACAAAAAATAATAGTATAAGAACCACCGGCACAGCCAACCAGGGATTCAAACTGGATGCCGCTGACGAATTTTTAGCTGTGCTACGCCAGTTATCCTGGAATTCTTCAACAACCTGTCGTGCAGCTGTTTGCTGCACAACATCCTTCACGCAAACAGCACCGCCACCCCATAGAACATTGCCGCGAATTTCGTAGGCTTCAAACCCGGCATTTTGCAATGCCTCCAGCACGCCATCCACTTCCTCGCGCGGTGCGTGGTTTGCGTCGAATACTATTTTGCTTTTAGACATTACTGGATGTAGTCCTAATTCTGCTTACTGTGTCGATAAGGATAATTACTCGGCTTACCCAAAAATAGAGAACAGAAGCCCAGAGATCCAGAGGCCAGAGCATCAGGATTCAGAGGGGGTGAATGGGGACAACATCACACGAAAACCGATGTTGTTGTTACGGTTGTCAGGGTAATTCCTGTTACGCACGGCACAGCGCAGGTTGTTCTCGGAGTTGTTGAATGAACCACCGCGAAGCACCGTCGGTCTGAGCCGACCCATCTATAGTGTACTTTAAACCGTTATTTTGTATTG